>PHBC01000001.1:300000-375781 GCA_002840505.1 Deltaproteobacteria bacterium HGW-Deltaproteobacteria-2
TAATTGTTATCGGTCATGGAACAGCAGCAGTTGCCGGAACAGTGGTGGCCGATGCTTTGGATCATTACTTGAAAGATAAGAACATTAATGTAACGGCCAGACTGGCTTCCGAATTAAGCGGTTTTTTGTTAAAAGAGGATCTTTCCGATACATTGGTAATTCCTATAACCCAATCCGGAACAACTACTGATACGAATCGCGCCGTGGCTATGGCCAATGAACGAGGTGCTTTCATTATTTCCATCGTCAACAGAAGGCAGTCGGACATAACCGTAAAATCGCACGGTGTATTTTACACGAGCGACGGCCGTGATATTGAAATGTCAGTAGCCTCTACTAAGGCCTTTTATTCTCAGATTATTGCAGGCCAGGTTTTAGCGCTTTTTGTTGCACAACTTTTAGGAGCCCGGACAGACGATTACATTGCCGCTAAATTGCGTAATTTGGAGGCAGCGCCTCAACTGATGGCCCGCGTCTTTGCCCGAAGAGATCAAATCTCTGCGTCCGTTAAAAAAACTTCAGCTAAAAATTTCTGGGCCATAGTTGGAAGCGGACCCAACAAAGCGGCAGCGGATGAAATCAGAATCAAGCTCAGTGAACTTTGTTATAAAACTATTTCTTCAGACATAGTGGAAAATAAAAAACATATTGATCTTTCAGCCGAACCTTTAATTTTGGTTTGCGCTGCCGGAAATCCGGCACAGGTTATAGAAGATATTGTCAAAGAGGCTGCGATTTTTAAAGCGCATAAAGCCGCTGTTGTTGTTTTCGCAGAGGAAGACGACCATCGTTTTGATAAAATTGCCGATGCCGTAATTTACATTCCTGCCGCCCGGATGCCTCTGCCGGTAATTCTCAATACAATGGCTGGACACTTATGGGGTTATTATGCCGCCTGCGGCATTAATGAAGAAGCTCTCATTTTTAAAGAATTCAGAAATAACTTAAGTCTGGCTACAGCCAGGCAGGATAAAAATAATTATTCTCTTTACGAAAAAATTGCCGATGGCAGCCTGCGCCAAATAATCAATAAGTTTTATAAATCTTTCAATCACTATCGCAATGAAGGTTCCTTCACTTTATTAAGTGTCAGGACCATGTCCGATTTGATACTTTTAATAAAATATTCTGCCGGGAAGTTGCCACTGGAAGATTTTAGTCACGAATTCAAAGTCGATGAAAATTATGTCTCACCGATCAGTTTCCTGGATGTTATTCTGGGAAAGGCGATTGATGAACTTACCAGACCGATAGATGCCATTCGCCACCAGGCCAAAACGGTTACAGTAGGCACAACCCGCAGGGAAAAAGTATTTAAAGGAATCATCTTTGATTTGTTGGAAGGGCTTAATTTTTCCATCAAAGATCTAACTTATAAAAATGTTATGACTGTAAGCAGAATACAACCCGTTGTTTTAGCTGTGCGTGGTTACACCATCTACGATATTAACAATCTCGACGCGCAGGGCAATCCCGCAGAAGATTCAACAATCACCATTCTGAAAAAGGAAGGAGTAGCCAGTCAAATGACATCCCGAACAGAAACTTCCAAGCTATTGATGGGAACAAAAAGAACTATTGTCAGCACCGGCCAAGTCTATATCGGCAAAGGTAAAGCGGATGGTGCATCCATAGTAATTTTACCGCTACGCGGGAAAAGTGATTTTATCGGTAATCTGCTTTTGCTTCATGTTGACTACGACGAGCATTTATCCCTTCTGGAAAAGAAGAAAGCTCTGGGTTACCGTTACAACGATATCCGCAATCTGGTCAACGAATATAATATTAACTGGGATGACGGTTATTTGGAAAAAATCCCAATCGCTGATTTGTTTAGTGAACCGGTGGAAACTCTGGCCGGGCGCATTAAACAATTGGTCATTACAGATAATTAAATTTTATTATCAAACTTGTGTCCGAAGCGTTTGATTTTTTACAGTCATAAATATGTGGAAAGTATTGAGGAGCGATTATGAAAACGAAATTTATCTTTGTCACCGGCGGCGTTCTTTCTTCGCTGGGTAAAGGATTGGCGGCGGCATCAATTTCAGCCCTACTGGAATGCCGGGGGCTGAAAGTTAGCAATCAAAAACTTGATCCTTATATTAATGTTGATCCCGGAACAATGAGTCCTTTCCAGCATGGCGAAGTCTTCGTTACCGACGACGGTGCAGAAACCGATCTTGATCTGGGACATTATGAGAGGTTCTGCTCCACCTGCATGGGAAAGAGTAACAATCTCACAACCGGGCAGGTTTATTATTCAGTCATTACCAAAGAAAGGCGTGGCGATTACCTGGGTAAAACCGTGCAGGTCATTCCCCACATTACCAATGAGATAAAAGATTATATTCGAAAAACGGCAACCGGCTTCGATGTTTCCATCGTAGAAATAGGAGGCACGGTCGGAGATATCGAAAGCCTTCCCTTTCTGGAAGCAATACGTCAGTTTCGCAATGAAGCGGGAAGAGAAAACGCTATTTTTATTCACCTGACATGGGTGCCTCTTATCAAGACAGCAGGCGAGGTTAAAACAAAGCCCACCCAGCACAGCGTCAAGGCGCTTAGAGAAATCGGCATTCAGCCGGATATTCTGCTTTGCCGGACGGAAAATTTTCTTTCCGAGGAAATTAAATCCAAGATTGCGCTCTTCTGTAACGTGGAAGTCAATTCAGTTTTTACCGCTAAAGATGTCAATTGTATCTATGAAGTACCGCTGATTTTCCATCGGGAGGGGCTCGATGCCAAGATTGTTGATCTTCTGAATATCTGGACAGGACAACCGAAACTGGAAGTCTGGGAAGATGTGGTTAACAGGTTTAACAATCCTCCTGATGAAGTATGTATTGGTATTGTCGGCAAGTATGTCAACCTGACCGATTCATACAAAAGCCTCAATGAAGCTCTTGTGCACGGCGGCATCGCCAACAACTGCCGAGTAAAGTTAAAGTTTATTGATTCGGAAAAAATAGAAGCGGAAGGGCTGGGCACAAGTCTGAACGATGTTGACGCCGTTCTGGTTCCGGGAGGTTTCGGCATTCGCGGCATAGAAGGCATGATTCTTGCCGTCCAGCACGCGCGGGAGAAGAAAATCCCTTTCTTTGGAATTTGTCTGGGAATGCAGATGGCCGTCGTGGAATACGCCAGAAATATCTGCGGATTGAACAAAGCCAACAGTTCCGAATTTGACCCCGCTACTCCCTATCCGGTAATCGACCTGCTGCCCGAGCAGCGCAATGTCAAAGAAAAAGGTGCTTCCATGAGACTGGGCGCCTGGCCTTGTGTTGTCGAACCGGATTCCTTCGCTTTCACAGCCTATGGACAGAAAAAAATCTCAGAGCGGCATCGTCACCGCTACGAATTCAACAATGATTATAAAAAGACTGTTACCGATAAGGGCTTACGCATTACAGGCATATCACCAGACAGACGCCTGGCGGAAATAGTGGAGATAAAAGATCATCCCTGGTTTCTGGGATGTCAATTTCATCCGGAATTCAAATCCCGGCCGATTAAACCTCATCCGCTGTTTAGCAGATTCATTGAAGCCGCCTTGAAAAACGCTCAAAAAAAGAAGCAGAAAATAAAACAAAAGAAAAAATCCGTAAAGGTTACCTGATAACATTAGAGTAAAACATGTAATTGTTGCGCCCTTGTGTTTTTACAGCATACATGGCCATATCTGATTTTTTCAAAAGAGTTTCAATATCTTCGCAATCATCAGGATAGACGGCAATTCCTATGCTTGCCGGGGAAGTAATCTTATTGTCGGCAAACTCAAACGGTTTCCGCAGTGATTTTAGAATAACCTTAGCGACTCCGGCGGCGTATTCGATTTTTCCCAAATCTGATAATAGAATGACAAATTCATCTCCGCCCAGCCTGGCGACCGTATCGTTTTGACGCAAAATGCCCGTTAATCGGCATCCCACTTCTTGAAGAAGCTTATCACCGACCATATGCCCCAGAGTGTCATTAATATCTTTAAAATTATCAAGATCCAGCATTATCACCGCCAGTTTGTTCTGATTTCGATTAGATTGAGCAAGAGCGATCTGCAGACGATCCATAAACAACATTCTATTAGGTAATCCGGTTAGAGAATCGTGGGTAGCCAGATGGTTGAGCTGCTGTTCTATTTGCTTGCGTTCGGTAATGTCACGAAGATTTATAATTACCGCTTCCACAACATTATTGTTGGAAAGATTACTGGCGACAGACTCGAAAAAAGTCCAGTTCCCATTTATATCGCGTAGCCGCACTTCCGAACGAGAAGCAGGAGTGTTAACGTCTTTGAACAATCTCTCAAATTCACGAGCAACAAAACTCATATCATCGGGATGAATATTATCAAATCCTCGACAACCTAACCTCTCCTTTGCCTTGAATCCCAGAACTTCTTCAATGGCTTTGTTTTCGTAAGTTATAAGACCTTCCCGATTAACGATAACAATAATATCAGAGGATTGATCCGTGAGAGCTTTAAAAAGTTGTTCCTCACGCTGTAATTTCTGTTCCATGTTCTTACGTTCCGTAATATCAATGAAACTACCCAGCGCAGCCCGCTCACCCCTATATTCAATGGATGCAACCGCTTCCAAAACCCATATTATCTCGTCATTCTTTGTAACAAATCTGTATTCATAAGGTCCTGAGCGTTCCCCCTTCAGACATCTTATTGCCTGTTCCCTTACCTTTTCTTTATCATCGGGATAAATATTATTGAGAGAATATGTGCCTATGAGTTCCTTATCAGTATATCCGGTAATTTTCTGATATAAATCACTAACATAAACAAATTTGCCATGCTGTACGATATATATCCCGACACCGACATTCGCTATAATGTCTTTTGCCAAAAGAGACAGGTCTTCCTGTCGTATTTCTGTATTATTGTCGGATTTTTTCCCAGATTTCTGTTTCGCTGCCATTTTTATTCAAACCACTTCAAATATTATGACAAACACTTTAAAACTATGTACAAATATTGAATTAAATAATTTTTAATATTGCGTCACAGAAATTCGATGAAACTTATGTTCTCTGGAAGTATCTAGATGGTCTGTTTATATAAAGAAAAAACATTATGTCAAGAAAATTTAAGTGTTTTTTAAAAACTTTTGAAGCAAATTTATACTTTCCTATAAAAAACAATGAGATACGGTGGGGCAATAATCCAGTTTGTGCTTGACAGCCCCTAATAATTAAGCTAATCAACAAACCCTATTTAAGAAAACTCAAATATTACAAACGCAGCAAGGTAATATTTAACAAAACTTTTATAAAAAATTAAGTTCAGGAGGATGCTTTTGGCAACACATAAATCAGCAGAAAAACGTGATCGGCAGAACAAAAAAAACCGCGCGCGCAATATCGCCGCCAAGTCCGCACTAAAAACAAAGATTAAATCAGTAGTTGAAAATGTGAACAGCAAGAATAAAGAAAAATCTATTAATGCGCTTAAAACTGCTATCCCCGCATTGAATAAAGCAGCAAGTAAAGGCTTAATTCATAAGAAAAATGCTTCACGCAAAGTTTCCCGACTGACTAAAAAAGTCAACGCTGTTAAATGACCCTCGCTAGTGAGTCCCAAATTTTTTAAGTAAAACGCGCTGAAATTTGTCGGACGCATTATCCCAGAAGCAAAGCGACGTGGGATCAATAATAAAAACGCATAAAGCGGCCAGTTCTAATACCGGCCGCTTTTTATTTATTATTAAAGCACTTATTTCCTCTCTCTGCTAATCCTTAATATTAGTATTTGCTTTGTTCCGAATAATCATTTAGACACTAATCAAAAGAAGAGCTTATTATGAAAGCAAAAAAACACGACGAATCATCTTACGGCGATTTAATAGTAGATATCGGGTTTCTTTTTATTAACAAGCTCTACAAAGTGGGAACGCTTGAGAAATCCGGTAAAGAAAATTTGATTGTCAATGTATCGGCCTTTGATTGTACTACTTTGGTGGAAACTGTTCTTGCACTTGCCCAATGCGTCACTGCCGGGAATATTTCAAAGCATGAATTCCGGAAAAATCTAAAATCAATACGTTATCGCCATGGGAAGATTGATGGCTACTCTTCGCGCCTGCATTACTTCACTGATTGGTTACGCGATAATGAAAAAAAGGGAATTTTAACTGACGTGTCTAGTAGTCTTGGCGGCAAACCTCAACAAAAAAAAATAAATTTCATGACTGTTCATCGTGAATTGTATCCTGCATTGCAAAACAAAGCGCAACTTGCCAGAATGGCATCGATTGAAAAGATACTTTCCCGAAAAGCTTTCTCTGTAATTGAAAAAGATAAAGTAACCACGCAAAAATCAAAAATATATAATGGCGATATCATTGCCTTTACCACAAATCAGGAAGGACTGGACGTTGCACACCTGGGCTTTGCCTTATGGCAGGGGAAAAGCCTGCGCCTGCTTCACGCCTCAAGCAAGGAAGGAGCAGTGGTCATCTCGAAACAAAATCTCGTTGCCTATCTGAAATCCAATAAAAAATTTGCCGGCATCATCGTCGCCCGCCCATTATAATTACGACTTTAAATATATCTAAACATTCATCGCATATAATAATTTATTTTCAAAAGTATACCGCGGCGGCCAAGAGGAAGCTCCCCCGCATACGCGGGGCAGGATCCGGCGTATTTTTTTATACGTCGAGGAAGCTGACGATGCAGTCAACAAAGGCAGGCGAATGAAAATATTATTCCGATTTCAGATCAAAGATGATAGCAAGGCGGAGAGGAAGAAGCTCCGCAGGCATATATGTTAATATGTCGAGGAGCTGATGACGAATCCAACGAAGATAGCGCTTTGATGTGAAATCGGAATCAGGGTTTCTCGAAATGATGATAGTCCTTCGGTTGTTCAAAGTTACCGCCCCAGTGCCAGCCTCGCTTGAGAAATTCCTGGACGATAGGGTTGTCGGCCATAAATGTTCCCCTTTCTTCCGGCAGGTATTTTGCGCCGGAAGGTGCAACAACTCCGTTGGGATAGATAACCGGATTTTGTACCGGATTGATATCCACGGCTTTACCAAGTGAATGCATGGATAATTTTGTCGTTCCTTCTATAACCCTGAAATTGAAAGATGAAGAATTATTGTCCGCCATGGAATTATGATCATTCCATTGATAAGCGACTATGGGGATAACTTTTCCAACAGGGAATAAAATCTTTTCAATAAGGTTAAATATGTCATAAACATCATCTTCCAGTTCCCGGTTGACGATAATCTGTCCCTGATGCTTTCTGCCGTCAAAAGAATAGTAGCAGACATCTATCATTGATAAGAGATCGATAATCTCCAGTGGCGCATTTATTCCTTCTATCGCTTCGGAAAAGCTCATCGAGCTGTCTATAATTATATCTTCGGTAAAAAACATTTTCACTATCCTTTTACAATTTCTTTAATTATTGAATTCATCACATTCTCCGGTAGTGATACTTCGCTGTAAATTTCGCGAATGGCATTATAATCCAGTTGATTGTAATTATCCAGAAGCGGCGTGATTACAAATCCTGCCATATCAACGGCACCCGGAGAAATAAATATTCTATCTTTGCCTTCTGCAAAATAGGAATTCGGACGGTGTTTCTGACGCAGGAAGACAGCCAACCTCCAGCGTTTACCTGAATAGTCGCAAATGATATTTAACTTCGGTTCATCATTTATCTTAAGTATTCTTTGCGCTACTGTTAGTAAATTAAAAAATTGTTCGCTTAATTTTTTCGCATTTTTTGCTTCCAACAGAATTACGGAACGGTCAAAAATTTCCCACCGGCTGTATCTTACATAAGAATTTTCTTTAACCGTCGACAGCTTTTTAAATTCCCGGAAGAAAGGAAGGCCGCTTTTTGGAACCGCCTGAAAATGCAGATGATCGGGTGCGGATGCGCCGCAGGCCGGACCGTTGTAAAGGATAGCATATTCCGACGAAAAATCGTCAGCCAACTGCAAAAGAGAAAGCAGAGAGGATGCTATCTTCTGTGGTTCGTGTTTAATCGCTACTATTGTAAAATGATTTATAAAAATCGGCGCCGGATTACAAAGAATTAAATATTTGTTTCTGTATAAAATTCCTTTCTGCTCCACTGGAATATTTTCATGACATAAAAAGCAATGTCTTTTCTTAATTGACTCTGCATCAACCGCGGCTCCGCTGCTTATAGCGCGGGCGGAATTGTATTGCAGATAAGCTTTATATTTCCCTGATAGCTTTCTATTATTAACGGCATTTAAGTCACGGCAGGCATCGGCTAGTCGTGGCCAGTTTTTCTTTTGCGAATCATAAAGACTTTGGCAAAGCAAGGCCAACGATAAACCTTTTCCTCCATCAAATTCGGCAAAAATTCCTTCCTTGTTGAAAAAAGGTTCTTCTTTACCGGCTGATCTTCTGGCCCCAATTTCCGTTGTGCGCAGCTTATCTTTATAAAAATCATTGGCGTTTTTTTTCTCCATAGAAAGTCGGGCGTCCGTGTTGTTCTTCCAGCGACGACAGAGATATAGGCTGTCATAAATTCTTCCGACTTTATATTCACGAGTAACCCTCAGAGCCACAGCGTAATCCTCGCCGTAACTGACATTGGGAAATCCTATCCGGCGAATCACGGAAGCATCGAAAGCGCGGGGTGCTCCCATACCGTTGACACGCAACAAATTATTGTGTCCATTAGCCTGCGTCCATTCTTTGTGGTTAATAATCCCCGGCGGAATCTTTTTTAGTCTCTCATTGACAATCGTGTAAGAGCCCACAACCATTGCGTTTCGGCCCCGGCGCAGAGTGTTCACGATTTTTTGCAGTGTTTGCGGTGAGCTGTATAGATCATCGGAATCGAGTTGAACAACATAACGTCCGCAGTACTTCGAATAGATTGCTTCATTCCAGCAGCCACCGATGCCAAGGTCGCGTCTCGTGGGAATAATATGATGGACATGGGGATATTTTGCCGCGAATTTTTTCAAAATACCCGTGGTATCGTCCGTGGAATGATTGTCCACAACGATAATATTGAATGGAAAATCGGTTTTTTGTTCCAAGGCACTGGTCAGCGCGGCGGCAATCGTCTTTTTACGATTGAGCACGGGAATGACGATGCTGGAGTTCCACTGCAAGTCATCCTGTCCTTTATTCACGCTTTTTGTACGTGGAGGCAGATATGCTCCGATGCGCTTCAGGTGATCTGTTGCTATCTTTTCGAGCTTTTTTTGACGAATCAAATTTTCTTTAGCAACGTAAGCAAAATGCGCCTCTGTTTGCCTACCGGATTTTTTTATCTTTTTTTTATTTTCCGTGGATACAGTGTACAGAAATTCCGGTACGTGAACTATTTTATGGTCAGTGGAAATTTTCAGACGCAAATCGTAAAAAGCCGCATCCTCATCAGAAGGCAGCGAGCCGTATTTTTGCAGACTTGATTTGATTGCGGCACAAGAAAATAAAAAAAGATGTCCGAAATTAAAATCGTCGCGAATACTGCCCGCCTGATAATCTATAAGCGGATGTTCAACCAGCCTATTTCCGTCGCGCAAAATAAAATCTGAATAAATCTTGCCTGCTTGATTTGTTTCGGCAGCGCTAACGAATTCGCGCAAAGACAATTTATCAATAATAATCTTTGGGTCGGCATCAATTACCAGTAAATATTTGCTTGACAATTTTTTCAGGAATAAAGAAAGATTTTTTGTTTCCTGGACATCATGCGCGCCGGACCGCCAGACGCTTAGCGCCTCCTTTGCGTCATTGACGGGCAGAAGAAAGAATCGGCCGAATTTTCTAACTGAAGGCGTCATGTTTAAAATAATTTAATCAATTAAATTAGCTCGCGTTATCACTCTCCACGAGAAATTACATGTCACTTCGAACCCAGTTTTATCGCGGTGAGAAGTCTTATTTTATAATTGTTTAAGATTCCTCATCCCGACACGTCGTGATTTACCCTAAAGGGCACTATGCAGAATGACATTCTTTAATGTTATGAGTCAGTCTGCACACCGGTGTGACATTAATGAAGTTAAAATCCTGACATCATCAGGTTAAAGGTTTTTTCCGCCAAGTCATTGGCCAGCTTCATCAGAGCTTGTTTTCTGGTTGTGGGAAGCAGATTAATATCATCGTTGAGCTTATAATCAACCGATTGTGTCATGTTCTTCGCGCTCCAGATTACTTTGCCGTTTGAATTATCCTGAAAAACAACTTCTATGATAACCGCCGCCCGTTCTTCGGCTGCAAGACCATCTTTTATATATGAAAGCGGTGATGTATTAAGATTAAGAATTTTACCCCTTACTACCGCGTCCGCACCCTCCGCACTGGACGCGATTTTAAAACGGCTATTTTGAATAAACTGATTAATAAAAGCTGTCCTGACGTAATTTTCTATTTCCGCCTGCGCTGTTTTGTTGTCAAATGATTCCACGTAAACTTTTTGAATACGGTTATCTATTGACTCTCCACGTGATGTAAATGAATAGCCACACCCAAACAGGCAAGCAAACAAAAAACAAATAAAAGCGACTTTAATTTTCAAATGATTTTTCCTTTTTATCATAATAACACCACTCGTATCTTTGCAAAACTGTACCTCAAGTCATTTCGAGGAGTCCCGATGTATCGGGACGACGAGAAATCTTTATTTTATGTCATTAACTTATAAGATTTCTCCCTTCGGTCGAAATGACAAATCGATAATAGTGCAAAGGTCTCACCATTATTTTGTTATTAACCGACAACAATATTGACCAGCTTTTTAGGTACGTAAATAACCTTCTTTATTTGTGTCCCCTCGGTCATGGCCTTGATTTTTTCATCAGCCAACGCGTTTGCTTTGATTTTCTCCGGGTCCTCATCCACAGCCACAGTCATCCTGCTGCGCAGTTTTCCGTTAATCTGCACGACGATTGTCATCTCTTCTTCACTGGCAATCGCCGGATCAAATTCCGGCCACGCAATATTGGCAGCCAGATCTTTATGACCAAGCAACTGCCAGAGTTCTTCCGTGATGTGCGGCACAATCGGCACCAGCAAAATTATGGCGGCCTCCAGCGCTTCTCTCACAGTAGACAGCGCCACTTTATCATCGCTGTCGGGACGTTTAGTGTGATAGACAGTATTTACTAACTCCATTACCGCGCTGATGGCCGTGTTGAAATGAAAACGGTCTTCGATATCAACGGTCACTTTACGGATAGTCTGGTGGGTTTTGCGCCGCAACGCCTTTAACTCACCTTCCAGTTCAAAGGCACCGGACAGAGGTGCAACAGGCTTTATGTCTTCAAGATATTCTTCAACGATGCGCCACAGACGACTGAGAAAGCGGAAAGAGCCTTCCACACCTTGATCGCTCCATTCCAGATCCTTCTCCGGCGGCGCCGCAAACAGACAAAATATTCGTGCCGTATCGGCTCCGTAGGTTTTTATCAGATAATCGGGATCGATAACATTCTTCAGCGATTTGGACATTTTTTCGGTCTTGCCGATAATTATTTCCTGTCCGCAGATGCGGCATTTGCCATCCGCCACCTGCTCAGGGAAAAGATATCCGTGTTCTTTGCATTTCATCGTCTCTTTGCAGACCATGCCCTGCGTCAGCAGATTGGTGAAGGGCTCGTCCACGCCGATCACGCCAAAATCGCGCAGGACTTTAGTGTAAAAGCGCGAGTAAAGCAGATGCAAAATGGCATGTTCAATGCCGCCGATGTACTGATCAACCGGCATCCAGTAATCAAGTTTCTTGCGGTCGAGACCGGGCTTGGTGTCGCAATCAGGACAGCAGAAGCGATCGAAATACCACGAAGATTCCACGAACGTATCCATCGTGTCCGTCTCGCGAACGGCTTTACCACCGCACTTGGGGCAGGTCGTATTGACAAATTCGGGAAGCGACGCGAGCGGCGAACCACCTTCGGTGCTTAATTTAACATTTTCCGGCAGTATGACAGGCAGATTCTTTTCATCAACCGGAACGATGCCGCATTTAGCGCAGTTAATCATGGGAATCGGCGCGCCCCAGTATCGCTGACGGGAGATGCCCCAATCGCGCAAGCGGTACTGGATGGTGCGTTTGCCCTTCCTTTCTTTTTCCAGAAAATCAGCGATAGCTTCCAAAACCTTGGTGTTTTCCATTCCATCAAATTGTCCGGAGTTAACAAGGACTCCTTCATCAACGTAAGCTTCTGTCATCATCGCCGGATCGAGCATTCTGTCTTTCGGAGAAATGACCACAATCAGCGGCAGATTGAATTTTTTGGCAAATTCGAAGTCACGCTGATCGTGTGTGGGCACAGCCATGACACAGCCGGTGCCGTAATCGGCCAGAACGAAATTGGCCGCGTAAATCGGCATTTCCTTCCCTGTTAAAGGATTTTTACAATAGGCATCTAGAAACATGCCTTCCTTTTCATAATATTCGGAAGTCCGCATCAGCTTATCCTGCTTTTTGACTTTTTCGACAAACTGCAGGACCTCTTTTTCAATGGCCTTGCCCTTGCTTAATTGCATAACCAGCGGATGTTCCGCAGCAACCAGCATGAAGGTCGCTCCGAAGAGTGTATCCTGACGCGTGGTGAATACCTTGATGGCACTGTTGCCATCGGCCATTGGAAAATCCACTTCACAGCCGTAGCTTTTGCCGATCCAGTTTTTCTGCATTGTCATAACGCGTTCCGGCCAGCCGGGCAGTTTGTCGCAGTAGTCCAGCAGTTCTTCGATATAGGCCGTGATCTTGAAAAACCACTGATCCAGCACCTTCTCCTGCACTTCCGTGCCGCAGCGCCAGCACTGGCCGCCTTCCACCTGCTCATTGGCGAGCACCGTGTCGCATTGGGTGCAGAAATTAACTGTGGAGCGTTTTTTGTAAGCCAGACCTTTTTCATACATCCAGATAAAAAAGAGCTGTTCCCAGCGGTAGTATTTCGGCTCGCAGGTGGCGATTTCCCGGTCCCAGTCATAGCTAAAGCCCATGCGCTTGAGCTGCTTTTTCATGTGATCGATATTTTCGTGCGTCCACTTCGATGGATGAATTTTATGTTCGATAGCGGCGTTTTCCGCGGGCAGGCCGAAGGCGTCCCAGCCCATCGGGTGCAGAACATTGAAACCTTTCATTCGCTTGTAACGCGCCACGACATCGCCGATGGTGTAATTACGGACATGGCCGATATGAATTTTGCCGGAAGGATATGGAAACATCTCCAGCAGATAATATTTTTTCTTTTGCGGGTCTTCGGTAACCTTGAAGGACTTTTCATCCTCCCATTTTTTCTGCCATTTTTCTTCAATTGTGATTGGTTCGTACTTCATTTTAAAAATCTCTCCGGATTGTGAATATTGATGATTTGCTTAACATATCGGAATGATGAGCGCAATGCCTTTGTCGAAAGGAAATTATTTCAAATTGATATTATTTATTTGAAATGAAGCGAAAAGGGATTATTGTATGATAATTTTTGCATATACCATCAAACGTGCCACCAAACGAAAAAAATCGCTATCTGAAACTTGGCGCCTTCTGGCTGTCAAAGAAAGGCACAGGCTTTCGCACCGAGCCTCTTATTGACAATGACCGTAATGATATTGACAGCCAAACCCAGTCTTGTTATAAGCGTCCAATAAGTAAGTTCTTATATACTTTACATCATGCAATTTTATTACCGCCGACGTGTTGCTGCGGCTGCTGATATAAAAAAATACATCCATAAAGGAAGCAACTGACGCCATGAAACCCATTTACCGTTTATTGACAATAGAAACCGTCTTGGCGATACTTTTCATTCTCTCCTCTTTGGTATTTTTCAACTCGGACACCTTTGCCCGCATTGCTGATGAAATTGCCGCTAAGACCGACGGTAAATCGCCAGTGATCAATGCCACCATTACAGACTATGGCACGTTCATGAACGGAGTGAAAAACCGAAAGTGGCTGTCGGTTCGACCGCTTCTGGATAATTGGACCGGTTTCGTGGCGGTAAAAAATACTGGAACCACCTTTATCGACCACTTTACACTCACTTTTTCTTGTCCCATGAAAGACTCAGATGCCCTCCGCATCGACCTGGTTTCGCCCGCCATGCCGTCCTGGATGTGGAAGCCTTTTGCCGGCGACCTGCTCAGCTTGTGCACCCGAGATATGCTCTTTACGGTTAAAGACGGCAGCCTAAAAATCTGTGACGCCACATCCGGCACACCGATCGCGGTGACCCGGTTGATTTCTTCCAGATTATTGGGGTCGGCCGGACTGGCCCCGGGACAAGCCGTGATGGTTGAATACACGGAACCCTACGACAAATGTATGGAGGGTTTTGTGAACAGTATCGCGACAAGAAAAAAAATGGTTATCGAGACTAAAATCACGAACAGGGAAAACAACGTGATGCAATTGACCATGAAAAATTTTAAAATCACCTTCCTGACCTTTGACCAAATTGTGGCCGACATCACTTTCCGGGGATGTGGCGAATATGGTAGCTGCGATCTGAAGCTTTCCATAGACGGAAAGCTGATGGATTCGGCACCGTGGATTCAATATGAATGGAAATGAATGAGCGCAGTGGCTTTATCGAAAGCACAGCACGAATTGATAATTTTACAAAGCAAACACCATCAACTCATCTTCAAACAAATCATTTGTTTCATGCTTTAGACATTAACCCAAAATCACCTTTCTGGAAAAGCGGGATCCCGACTGGAAAATGTCAGCCGGCAAAAACCTGCCTGATTTTCTGAACGATTCTTTTTAAAAAGCCGCCCTGGACCATATTAGGGGAATTCAGGCGACAGTATACTTAATTATTCATCACGATAGTAATTATATTTTAAGTCCTAAATTTTCTAATAATTTCTCCGGGCGAGGATTGTTTCACATTCAATTGCCAGATCGTTGAGCGTTTCCAGGCCGCTTACGTTATCGACGGCCGTGAGTAAGTTCTCCAGGCCATTGCCGATATGCCCAAGAAAAGCCGGTTTATTTTTTTTGAGGCCGAGAAAACCGTAAGCACCCAGTGCCTGCAAAAGCCGTTGTACCGATCCCATCCAAAAATTATGGATAAATTCATCATGGCTGTATGAAAGATTCATCAGCTCATAATAAAAATCTAACAACTCTTTTCTTTCTTCGTCAGTAAAGGTGACGTAAGGATCGCAGAGCAGCGAGCCAAGATCATAAAAAAGGCATCCTTCGCGCATCCCCTGAAAATCAATCAATACCGGTCTTTCGTTTTTAATCATGATGTTTTGCGATTGAAAATCTCGGTGAATCAGACAGGGCTCAATTTTTTGCAGGCGGGCGGACAGCGCGTCCAGTTCTTTCATCAACTTTGCGGCGTCCGATGATGAAAGTTTTATCTTGCAGACTTCCCCGACAAGATTCTCCAGAAAATAGTCATGCTCCCATTTATAGAGTCTGGGGCCGTAACCCTCGGACAATTTTACATCCGCGGGAATCGATTTCAGATCAAAGGAATGCAGACGGTAAATTTGCGTGAGTGCCTGAAAATAATAATCGCGTCTTTCCTCCCAGGACTCAAATCTGAGCGACCACAAATCAACTTCGCCTAAATCTTCAATCAGGATAAAATGCTTTGAGATGTCCTGTGTGATAATCCGCGGTACATTCATATCCAGCGATGCCATGAATTTATTGATGCCGGCCCAGTGGGCGTTTTCTGCAACGTCATCGCCGTAATGCATAAAAACAAAACTGTCTCCATGAGGTAAAGACACCCTGAAAAATTGGCGGTCGGAACCGCCCTTCTTGATCGGCTCAAGCTTGAAATCAGCCTTGCCCAGATGTTGAGTTAAAAATTTTTGTATTTCTTTATGCATAGATTGCCATGTTTATGTCATGTCGAACCGCAGGGAGACATCTTGTTTAAAAAAAAGATTTCTCGTCTCTGCGTTCCTCGAAATGACAATCAAGTTATACCTTCCCTCTTCAACTTCTCATATTCTGAGATAGAACCTACATCATACCAAGAGCCGTCATCTATAACTACACCGCCGACCGAGCGCGGATTTTCTTTTATCATCTCCATCAGCGGTAAAACAATCGATTCGATTTTGCCCGCGGTCAATCGCTTCAGGAAAGATTTTTCCACTATATAGATGCCGGCAAAAAGGCAACTCTTGACGCCTTCATTCTTCAAAATATGCCGCATGTCGCAAACAAAACCTTCTTGATCAACATTGACATTGAGCAGCGGTCCGATTGAACGCAGCGCCAGCGTGACGGTTGTTTTCAATTCAAAATGTTTTCTAATAAGCAGTTCAATCGGCATGTTGGTAATGATGTCTCCGTTGTAGACGATAATGCGTTCGTCTTCGGCAATCAGGTCTTCGATGTTTTTAATGCCGCCCGCAGTATCCAGTAAAACAGGCTCGTGGCGAAACGTAATCGGAATGCCTTTCCAGTTATTTTCGGAAAAAGCCCCGGTATATTTTTCGGCACAATGATGCGTGTTGACAATAAACCGTTTTATCCCAACAGCTCGCAGATGTCCCATTGCATAAGTGATGATCGGATGTCCGCCGATCTCCAGAAGCGGCTTGGGCGTGTTTTCGGTGAGTGGCCGGAGCCTCGTCCCCAGCCCCGCGCCTAAAATAAATGCCGTGTTGATTTGTTTGTCATTCATAATTTTTATTTCATATCGCAGAGTAGAATCAATCTTTCAAATCTTTTCTATCATTATCCAGCTTGACCGGATAATCCAGTACTATTAAGTTCTGGATTCCCACATACGAGACTGTGTCGTAATAATAGATATAGTCATTTAATGTTCTCCGCTGGCGGAGGTGTCACGCAGTGACGGAGGTGGATAAAATTCACGTAATACGTAACTGGCCAATATTACGTATGTTCTGTTCTAAAAACTTTCACCCCCGACCCCCGCCAGCGGGGGACATTACTCATTACGCACAACCGATATTTGCAATTACGACACAGTCTCTGCGCGAGGAATGACAGACTTAAGAACTTTTCACGGAGTCGCTTTCTTCCCGTACTCCGGATCAATTTTAACCAAAGCCGCTACAATAAATCCGGGAATGGTCGTAATCAAAATCCAGATGAAGAAATTTTTATAGCCCAACATTTCCTGAATCCAGCCGCTGCCCATCGCGGGAATCATCATACCCAACGCCATAATCCCCGTGCCTATGGCGTAAAAGACAGTTTTATATTCACCTTGCGAAACCATGATCATATAAATCGTATAGGCGGTAAAGCCGAAGCCATAACCGAATTTTTCAATTGCCACGGCGGAACCGACCAGCCATAAACTCTCCGGCTGATAGTGAGATAGATAGACAAAAATCAAATCCGGCAGGTGCATAATCAAAACCATTGGCCACAGCCAGAATTTTAAACCTTTCTTATAAATGACGAACCCGCCCAGAAGCCCGCCCAGCATCAGAGCTATGACACCGACCGTGCCGTAAATGATGCCAACATCCGCCGTCGTTAAATCCAAGCCGCCTTTAGTGCGCACGTCAAGCAAAAACGGCACGACCATTTTAGTGAGTTGCGCCTCGGCAAAACGGTAAAATAAAAAGAAGCTGATGATGATAAGAATATCCTTGCGCCGGAAAAACAGGGTCAAAACGCGGAAATATTCCGTCAAAAAATTTTTCGATTTATCCCATGGCGCGCTGATATCGGATGCAGGCCTGGGCAGAGCGAAAAGGTGATAAATAAAAAACGCGAGAAAAACAGCCGCGACACCGATAAAAGAAAGAGACCAGGCGCTCGCTGCCGGATAACCGTAATTTTCCAGCGTTCCGGCCATAAATACCAGACCGCCTTCGGCGGCAATAGTGGCAATACGATAAAAAATAACGCGCACACCGACAAACGCCGCCTGCTGCGGCGTATCGAGTCCCAGCATATAGAAACCATCCGCAGCTATATCATGCGTAGCGGAACAAAAAGCCATAATCCAAAAAATAGCCAAAGAGTAGCGCACAAAATTAGCCGCGGGCAGAGTCAAGGCAACGCAGGCCAGTGACGCGCCGATGGCCAGTTGCATTGCCAGTATCCAGAAACGTTTGGTGCGGAAAATATCAACAAACGGGCTCCAGAGAGGTTTGATTACCCATGGGATATAAAGCCAACTTGTATAAAAAGCTATTTCGGTATTGGAGAGTCCCATATCTTTGTAAAGTACAACGCTGACCGTCATGGCAATCACGTAAGGAATGCCTTCGGCAAGATATAGGGAAGGAACCCAGAACCATGGACTCCGGCTCGTATTCATTCGCCTGCCTTTGTTGGCATCGTCATTATTTGTGTCTGTTTTTATTTCGGACATAATTTAGTTACTGGATTCCCGCCTTCGCGGGAATGACAAATATTAAATATTTCGTTTCTAAAAAATTACTACATATCAATATAGCTTTTGTATTTTTGCGCCGGTGAAGTAGTGCGTTAGTATTTCTTCCGCTTTAAATCCTTTGGACGCCATCACCGCAGCGCCAATCTGGCAAAGACCTACACCGTGACCCCAGCCGCCACCCTGCAAAATAAAACGGCTTATTTCTCCGGCTGCCGTTCGCTCCACCGATACTATAAAAGCACTGCTTAAAAGATGACTGGGTGAGAGCCAGCGGCGGATTTCCAATTCCTTGCCGACAATTACGGTTTTTTTCGAACCTTCAATTTTCAATTTATAGATTCTTCCCGACGGACCGCGTTCCAGAGGAGTAAGGTTTTTCAATTCACCAAAATCAATACCTGATTTTTTTTGGATTATTTCCTCCAGTTCTTTTCTTGTATAGATCACCTGCCAGCGATAGAAATTCGGTGTTTCCTGATCAAACGCGGGCAGAATATTTTTCAATAATTCCTCGTCAGTCGTGTCGCAAAAAGCCTGCGGTCTGCCTCTCAGCCATTTTTCCGCATCCGCTTCCGAACAAACAGGCGGATGATGCTCAGCATCATCGCTTATGTTTTTCAAATATCCTGGATTTATATCCTCCCAGGCAGTCGCAAAAATTTCCGTCTGACCGCCACAGGATTTGTAATAGCGGGCATCACAGATTTCTCCGCTATAAATCAGAAACATCCCCCGTGTTTGCTTTATCGCTTCACGAACATTTTCTGAAATAATTCTGGTTATTCCCTGATAGCGCTGGCAGTGATCATCAGCGCATACATCAAATCCCTCGTGATCGTTGACATCCTGCCAGACGACAATTTCATTGTCGTTTTTCAATTGTGTCGAATACCTGGCAGATTTTTTTTTAGCGAGCATACTCACCAGCCAGCTACGGGCGACAATTGCCTGAGCTCTTAAAAATTCCAGTGGCGCTTCAGCGGACATCTCCGAGGAAATAACGCTTTCCAAATAATTTTCCAGATGAATTTTGTTGATGAGATTAAAAGTGGATTCGGAAACGGCCGATAAAAACAAATTGCCGCGAAACGATTGTTCCTGAGTTCGTTGCCAGTGGAAATCAATGCCGATTTTCACATCGGACACGGTGAAATATGCATCGCCCTCCGGCGTCATCAAGATTTCTTTTTGGCGGATGATTTCTTTCCCTGAAGAATCCTCAAGCAGAACAAATCCTCGCTCCGCGCGAACAATGAAGCGGCCATCCGGCGCGCATCCGTCAGGTGGGAGAAATCGTCCATTAAAAGCGACACTCGCTTCATTGTAGTTTTGCAGTAAGGCGACCTTAATTTCAGGTTCACTGTTAATCATGGTTAGTTTTAAGAATAAAAGCAAAATAAGTCAAGGAAGTTATCCTTCAATAAATCGCAGAAAACAATAAATTAATACTTGAATATCAATATTTTATCATGTATGACTCTCGTAAATCATAAATTGGATGGCTTATGGCGCATATCTGGCCAATTGGAGGCGGCAAAGGAGGATCAGGCAAGAGTTTCTTAACCAGTTCCCTGGGGCGTCTTTTAGCAAAGGCGGGCAGGAAAACTCTGCTGATTGATCTCGATCTGGGTGCGGCAAACCTGCATACGATGGTTGACGTCCCTTATCCGGAGAAATGTTTTTCCGATTTTATCACAAAAAAAATAAGCTTATTGGAAGACATTGTTCTGGCAACTCCTTTCCCCAATCTCTTTTTGATCAGCGGCGCTCACGATAGTCTGGACATTGCCAACCTTCCCTATGAAAAAAAGATAAAAACGCTGAAGTCCATAGCCAAACTCAAATACGAATATATTATTCTGGATCTGGGAGCAGGCACAGCCTTTAACACTCTTGATTTTTTTCTCGCCTCCCAAAACGGCATATTCATCACTACGCCGGAGCCGACTTCCATTGAAAATGTTTACCGGTTGATGCGCGCCATATATCTGCGCCGTATCCGCCATTATTTTTCCGCGGCCGATTTCAAGATGCTGGAAAAGAAAGTTCGAGAGCACCTTGGCGATGATTCTATCAACAAACCCGAAAATATCGCTTCCGTTGTCAGGAAAGAATACCCCGAAAAATTCGCACTGATCAAAAAGGATTTTAATTCTTTTCACTTCAAACTTATTCTTAACCAATTGCGCAAACAGGACAATGTAGAGTTGGGTTCACAGATATGCAAGATCATCAAAAAGCACCTCGGGCTGCATGTTGATTTTGCCGGCAACATCGCTTACGATGAACACGTTCACGATGCCATTTGCCAGAGAGTATCGTTTTTAGATCGTTATCCTCACACTCGTGCCGCCAATGATCTGCGCGAGCTGAACAGGAAAATGAGTAATTCCTTAGGCGAACAATTGATTCTTAACTATCTTTAAAATTTACCAGTTTGAGGCCGTAAATGGAAAAAGATTTCGCCCAGTTGAATTATTACGAAATGCTGGATATTAAAACGAATGCAACAGCTCTGGAAATTCGTGCAGCTTACAATTCCGCATTACAGATGTATCAGTCCAATTCGCTGGTCAGTTATTCCTTTTTTTCGCAGAAAGAAAGGAAAGAAATACTCGCATATCTGGAAAAAGCTTACTTCACACTCATCAATGAAAAAGAAAGAGAACTCTACGATAATGAACTTATCAAGGCCGGGATTATAACTCCGACGGAAAGAGGCCCGGCAGCTAAAGGACCTGTCAGTATTTTCGATTTTAACCGGCAGAAGGATACCTCCGGTACTCTGAAAACTCATACTTCTGAATTAAAAGCAAAAATTTCCCAAAATCAACGCATCAGAGAAATCATTTCCCGGCAGGAAATCAGAGGCTCTGATCTTAAGGAAATACGAAGCGAACTGGGCATCGCCGTTGAAACAATTCATCAGCAAACAAAAATCCGCCTCGATTATCTGCACTGGATCGAGGATGATAAAATAGAAAAATTGCCTGCCGCTGTTTTTCTCAAAGGTTTCATTAAATCCTATTTAAAATGCCTCTGTATAGAGCCGGCAGATGAGATTAGCGCCCGTTACGTGAATTTTCTGGAGCGCAAAAATTAGCTTGACAGGCTACGCCTTTGATGTGCATTATTTAACAGTAATAATCAATTAAAAATGTTTTTAAATGCGGATTTTTATTTCTTATTTTTTCAGCATCTTTGGAAAATAGACGTTTCAACATACAATAACATAAGATGATTTTAAGGAGCATTAATGAAAAAATTATCAGCATACTTATTATTGTTGAGTTTGATTATAATTTTTATATCCGCCTGCTCGTCCGGTAGCGATACACCACCGGTTACGCCATCACCACCTTCTATATTGGGTGCGCAACTGAGAGCCGAAGCCGGAGATCAACAAGTCACTCTTTCCTGGCCGATGGTAGTGGGCGCCGATACTTACAATGTTTACTACAAAGCTTCCGGCATACCAACGAAAACCTCTTACGACCAGAAGTTTACCGGACTAACGAGTGCGCCTTATATAGTAACAAGCCTCACTAACGAAACAACGTACTATTTCGCATTTACTGCCGTAAATACCTCCACAGGTGAAAGTGCTTTGTCAGAGATAATTCCGGCGACACCGCAGGGAACACCCATTCCGCCTGCATTTCCTAAAAATGTCCGCGCCAATGCGGGAAACACAACCATCACCGTCACCTGGACTACCGTAACGGACGCCGAAGTTTACAACTTATATCAATACTCGAATTTAAATGACTTAATTCTTGCTGCTGAAATTAAAAGTACCGACAGCAATTGCTCCACCAGCCAATGCTCATTTACAGCGACCGGTCTTGAAAACGGAAAGACTTATTTCTTTTATTTAACGGCGGAAAATAATACGAGCGGCAAGTCAGATGAAGTTTGGGCAAAACCAAGCGCAGGTTCGCCCACGTCCGGCATACAGTCAACATCATTAGATATAACAGCGCCACAAAATGTAAGCGCAGCAGCAGGAGACGCTATGTTGACGCTCACATGGGATCCACCCTCGGGCGGAGCAACCCCCAACACTTTTTACAATGTCTATTATGATACGCATTACCCTATTACACCTACCGCAGATAACAAAGTCCCCCAACGTACGAGCCCATGGCCTTTTAACGGACTGACAAATGGAGATACTTACTACCTCTATGTAACGGCCGTTCTGGCCAGCGGTCCCTCCTTCGCAGCTTATGCTACGCCGAGCGCAACCCCGCCGCCTTTTGCTCCCGTCATCACTAGCGTAGTTGCAGGAGATGGTTATGTGGATCTATACTGGAACGCACCGGTTACATCTACCGGCAGCGTTACCTATAACATTTATTATGGAACAACGATGGGGATCACAAAAGAAAACGGTGTATCACCTTCATCGGCTCGCGGAGTGACAGGTAACTCGGGTCGAATGGCAAGCCTCACTAACGACGTTAAATACTACTTTGTTATAACGGCAGTGGATGACAACGGTGAAGGTGCTGAATCAAACGAAGTGTGGGCAATACCTTCAGCATCTTCCCCCTCTAGTGGTATTGAAGGTACCAATTTAAAAAATGGTTCAGTGGTCATTTATGCCCTTTAGCATGATTAATAACTAATATGATTAAAGAAGAAAAAGGGGCTTAAACGCCCCTTTTTCTTTTAGGAAAAATTTTATTAACACCCATAACTTATTGAATCAAATTCAAATTCATGTTAAACTTTACAAGTGTTTCAGTAATGGCTTCATAATTTTGTCATTTCGAGCATAGCGAGAAATCTTAGTAATTTTAAAATGTTGAAAGATATCTCCCTTCGGTCGATATGACAAAGCATTCATGAAATACTCCACTAGTGTAATTTAATGGTCAGCGGAGTTAAAAATAAATGAGTGTTTTCGAATATGTAGCGCTGGATGAGAAGGGTCGGCAACGCAAAGGTTTTATTGACGCGCCGGGTGTGACCGCGGCACGACAGAAACTGCGCGAAGAAAACGTTTATCCCGTCGAAATCAATCAGGCAGAGAACAAAAAAGAAAACGCATTATCGGAAATTTTAAAGTTCAACATCTGGCAACGGGTTTCCGCCGGCGACGTTTCCATATTCACCCGTCAGTTATCAACTCTATTAGGCGCCGGGATGCCGCTGGTGCCTTCTCTCACGATCCTGATGAAACAGACCAATAATCCTCTTTTAAAAAAATCACTGGCGCAAATCCGCGAACAGGTTAATGAAGGCAAAAGCCTGACTGAGGGCATGTCCAACTTCCCTCAAATTTTCCCGCCTTTTTACTTAAATATGGTCAGGGCCGGAGAAGCATCGGGAACCATCAATCTGGTTCTGGAGCGCCTTGCCGACTTCTCGGAGAATCAGCAGGCATTGATGAGCAAGATCCGCTCTGCCCTTGCCTATCCTTTTATTATGTTTTTTATCGGAAGCGCCGTTATTTTGCTGTTGATGACTTTTGTCGTACCCCAAATTACCGGCATTTTCACCGATATGCACCAAGCCCTGCCGCTGATTACAATTATTTTAATTGCTGTCAGTAATTTTTTGAAATCTTTTTGGTGGCTTATTTTGATAATTCTCGCCGTCTCGATAGCCGCTTTCAGATACACGACAAACGGTACGGAAAAAGGCAAGCGCCTGTGGGATAATGTTAAACTGAAAGCTCCGGTATTTGGCCAGATCAATCGAAAAATCGCAATTGCCCGTTTTTCCCGCACACTGGCCACTTTGCTGCAAAGCGGCGTTCCGCTTCTTCAGGCCATGGAAATAGTCCGCAACGTCGTTAATAATATTATTATCGGCGAGGCAATCCGTAAAGCCGGCAAAGACGTAGAGGAAGGCAAAGAGCTCTCCTCTCCCCTGACGCAAAGCGGCATATTCCCTCCCATGGTGACTGAAATGATTGCCGTCGGAGAACAAAGTGGCACGCTGGAGGCAATGCTCAACCGTATTGCCACGACTTATGAAACAGAAGCTCAGGCAGATATAATGGTTATGACTTCTCTTTTGGAACCGTTAATGATACTGGTAATGGGGTTTATTGTCGGATTTATTGTTGTTTCCATTTTGTTGCCGATATTTGAAATGAACCAGTTGGTTCGATGAAGACTTTGTAAAACACCCTATATGTTTTACGTGTCCCCCGCTGGCGGGGGATAAAGGGGGTGGAAGAGTGAAAAGCAGAGGATTAGAGGATTGGATATCCACCTCCGTCACCAGGGTGACACCTCCGCCAGCGGAGGACAGAAAATAACAAAAGAAACAGGGGTTGGTTATGAAAAAAAACAGGCAAAAGAAAAACGGACAGGCTGGTTTTACCTTAATAGAATTGATGGTGGTTATTATCATTTTAGGAGTACTTGCCGGTCTTATTATTCCCCGCGTCATGGGACGCCCCGACGAGGCAAGGCAGTCTAAAGCTAAAATTCAAATGGAGGCCATGGAATCAGCGCTGAAACTTTATAAGCTCGATAACGGCAGTTATCCCACAACCGAACAGGGTTTGCGCGCTTTGGTGGAAGCACCTACCGTAGGCAACGTTCCTAAAAACTGGCGCCAGGGCGGCTATCTGGAAAAAGGCAAAGTGCCCAAAGACCCCTGGGGAAATGAATTTATTTATATAAGTCCCGGCAGCCACAGCGATTTCGACTTAACTTGTCTTGGCGCCGATGGGGAACCCGACGGTGAAGGTGTTAATAAAGACATCAATAATTGGGAAATTGAATAAACAAGCCGCCATAAAGCGCTGCAAGACAGACCATTTTGCGTGTCCTGTTGAGCCCTCGCGCCATTTCTTGTCACCTTGCGTCACCTTCATCAGGTGGCCAAGTGGTCAGACAGGCAGGACATCAGGATGTTTTGCGGTATCTCCTGGTTTCACACTTGTAGAGTTGTTAGTCGTTATTATCCTTGCAGGAGTGATTGTGGCACTAGCCGTTCCCTCTACAAGGGATGTTCTAACCGGTGACAGCCTGAAAAAGGCTTCGCGTCAGTTCATCGGCATGGAAAGAAAACTACGCGGAGACGCTGTACGCGATCAAATAGACTACATTCTCTGCATAGATTTACCAAAGGCCGCCTACTGGGTTGTTACTTCCGACATGACCACGGAAAAACAAGATGAAATAAAAAAGAACCCGAAACATTTGCCGGCGGATGTGGTCATTGCCGATATAGTTGACGAAAGCAACAAAAAGAAATCCGACGGTGAAGCAAGAATTGTTTTCAGAAAAAATAATATCTGTTCTCCGGCCTTAATTCATCTGTCCTATGAAGAAGATTCTATGACAATAGTAATAAATCCTTTCCTTGGTGTAACGGATACTTATGACAGATATGTCGATGTCTCCGTAAACGATTCGGGAATATCTCATTCCATATAGATAAAGGATGGCGGCATGACGCAAAACAAAGCAAGCGGTTTCACGCTCATGGAAGTTATGATCGCCATGGCCATTCTAGCCATCGCCCTGGTGGCTATTTTTCAACTGCAATCGCAGAGTATTTCCATGTCCACCGATTCACGTTTTATGACCACAGCAGCCCTGCTGGCTCAGAGCAAAATGGTAGAGGCTGAAGCTGATTCTACGTTGGATAACCATAGCGAAGACGGAGATTTTGGCCCCGACTATCCTCAATATATCTGGCATATGGCAGTTGGTGATACCCAACTGTCACAGTTTAAAAAAATAGAGGTTACTGTAATCAATAAATTATTTGTCAATCGCGGGACATACACCCTTGTTCTCTATAAGACACAAGGAATGTAATTTATGACCAGACGAATCACAACAAAAATTACTTATACAGAAAATGTTTGCGGCTCAGATTGTATGTGTCGGGTAGATGCTTGTCCGGCGCAAGAGACTGTGATGCAATTCATATTTATGTCATTTCGATGCGAAGCGAGAAATCTTGTTTTTAACAAATTCAGGGCTTTAAGATTCCTCATATGCGTTCGGAATGACAGCTTTCACTATCGCAACACAGTCTCGAATGCCGGGAGCGTTCGCGTGCCCTTCAGGTTTTTTCAACAGCCCCGCGGGTTTACGCTGGTTGAGATATTAATTGCCATCTTTATTCTGGGATTGGTTATGTCCACTGTTTATGTTTCCTACAGCGGCATTTTGAAAACTTCGCATCAGATGGAGGAAGAAAGCAACATTTACAAGATGGCCCGTACATCCATGGACAGGATGATTAAAGATTTATCGTCTCTACAAACCAACTCCGGCTCTCTTGACTTTCGCGCTGAGAAAAAAACATTAAGCAACCGGGAATTTTATTCTCTTTCATTCTGGTCGGCTTCTCATCTGGCTTTCGGTGAAAATGAAGGTACAGGACGTCCGGCAACAATCAGCTACTATGTGCAGGAGGATGAAGGAGGAGAAAGCTTTTCGTTGTGGAGATCAGATATCGCCGGCACCAAGCCGGACAAAGAAAAAAACTTAAGCGGCGGATTTGTGATTTGTCAAAACATCGATTCCTGGAAATTAAGATTTTACGACTCCACAGGCAAGGAATTGGAATCGTGGGATTCTTCATCTTTGAACGAGCAAAAAGACAAGGCCCCGGCAGCTGTAAAAATAGAACTGGCCCTGGTCAATTTAAATGACAAGGCAAAACCGTACAAATTCATGACTAAGGTATTTTTACCGGTAAAGAAATAAACGTAATGAAAAAACTATTTCACAACAATCGGGGCATCGCGCTGATCACGGTAATATTGATCGTCGGTATTTTAGTGGCAATTGTCATCGAATTGAACAGATCGTCTCGTGCCGAGATTTATGACGCGGCCAACATCAGCGATGGAATCAAATTAACTTATATTGCCAAGTCCGGATTTTACGGAGCAGCCGCATTGCTGACCAATTCTAAAAACGATTACGATACATTGCGTGACGATTGGGCAAAGGCAGAGCTTTTATCCGAAAAGTCCGTATCTCTTTTTACTGACGGTTATTTTATTACAGCGGTTGAAGATGAAGCCGGTAAAATCCCTCTCAATAAACTGATAAGCGTAAATGAATATAAAGATATATTGATTAGATTGCTTTGTCTGCCGGAATTCGGACTGGACGAAAGAAAGGCGAATGAAATTGTCGATTCCATCAAAGATTGGATCGATGATGATGAAAATGTTCCCGGCGCCGGAGCAGAAACTTCTTATTACGTTTCTTTAGATCCGCCTTATGAAGCAAAAAACGCTCAGTTGGATTGCATTGAAGAATTGCTTATGATAAAGGGTATAACCAAAGAAATTTTTTACGGAACAAAAGAAAAACCGGGGCTTAAAGGATACATTACCGTAGACAGCGATGGGTTAATAAATATCAATACGGCGCCCCGAATGGTACTGCGCGCACTTTCTGACGATATCACGGCAGAACTGGCTGACTCAATGGATGAATACCGCAGGAAAGAAGGCAATGATTTAGCAAGCCCGCAGTGGTATAAACAAGTTTCCGGTATGGCGGGCGTGACAATCAAGGCCGAACTGATTACGGTAAAAAGCAATTATTTTAAAATTATCTCCACAGGAAAAATGAAGAATATGGCGCAAAGCTTAAGCGGTGTGGTAAAAAGAACACAGCAAAAATCCTTCCAGATAATCAAGTGGAGGCAGGATTAATGCCGCAGACAGTATTAGGGCTGGACATCGGCCAAAGCACCATCAAGGCAGTTGTGTTCGCAAAAAAAGGTTCAACCGGCGGCCGTATTCTTGCCTTTGAGACTTTGGATATAAACGCCTGCGGCGGAATTGAACCGGCATTAAAGAAACTGGCGGAAAACAAAAGTTTTTCTAAAATTCCCTGCTGCATTTGCCTGCCGCTTGCCGATGTAATGTTCAGGCAAGTCAACCTGCCTTTTCACGATGATAATAAAATCAGAAAAACATTAGCTTTTGAGTTGGAACCGCTTATCCCTCTTCCCATAGACGAAGTAGTTACCGATTATTTAACGATTCCTAATGACGGACTTTTTGTGGCCGCGCTCGCCAAAAAAAGTGTCCGCGATTGGGTAGGAATAGTGGAAGAAAATCTGGGAAGCGTATCCATCATCGATATTTCTTCTACCGCTCTGGCGGCACAAGTACTAACCGATAGAATACCCTCCTCATCCGGAGTCATTCTGGATATCGGAGCTGTTTCAACCGCAGCGGTCTTTTATGAAAATGGCGTAATTGTCCAAATTCGTTCTCTGGCTTTCGGTGGTAATCAAATAACTCAGGCATTAACCCGTGACATGTCTGTGGGAAAAGATGAAGCCGAACAATTGAAAATCAAGGCAAATTACCCTGCCGGAAGCGACAATGTTGACTCCGTGTGTCTTCATTTCTGTTCAGAGTTGAAAAACACTATCGAGTATATGAAATTAAACGGAGCCCTGCAAAATGATCCTGCTCATATTACTATAACCGGCGGATGTGTTTTATTCGTCCCGCTTCAGAAACAACTGGAAAAATATTTTTCGCTTCAACCGGAAGTTCTTGATCTTATCCGGTTAAAGCAACTGGAAATTGAGAAAAATATTGAACATAAGTACTCTCCGCAAATAATGAATACGGCTTGCGCCGCGGCAATGAGAGCTTTTGCCGGCCGAAAATCTTTTAATTTCCGGCAGGGAGAGTTCACCGCAAAAAACGCCGGTTTGAACATTAAAGAACAATTAAAATGGGTAGCGGTAGTTGCCGGAATAATTTTCTTCATGGCAGCCGTTAATCAATTTCTTGATTATAGATTAAAAACTCAGCGCCTTGCCGACATAAAAAAACAAATTTCTTTTATTTTTAAGAAAAATTTCCCCGAAGCTCCGGTAATGATTGACC
This sequence comes from Deltaproteobacteria bacterium HGW-Deltaproteobacteria-2, assembly GCA_002840505.1. NCBI lineage: Bacteria > Deltaproteobacteria > Deltaproteobacteria bacterium HGW-Deltaproteobacteria-2. Next base: position 329,188 of record PHBC01000001.1, read on the forward strand.
CTGTGCAACAACTCCAGACAAAACTCGCTGAAAATAAAAATACTTTTGGTTTTTTCGAAGGCACACAAAATATACCGGTAGTTGATTTATTAAAAGAAATCTCGGATTTAATTTCGACTTCCCATGATATAGTAATTAACAATTTCCATTACGAAAATATTGTTGTTTCCATTAAAGCTCAGGCTAAGAACATCGATGATGTTTCCGCGGTAAAAAATGAGCTTCTGCAATCCAAACATTTTAAGGACGTGGCCATAGGTTCGACGAGCCTCGCCAAAGATGGCGGTAAAGTTGATTTTGACTTAAGGATTGAACTTAAATGATCAAAACGTTCTGGGATAAATTAGATAAAAAGCAGCGATACCTTGTCGTGGGCACGGTAGTCTTTGTTTTGATTGCTTTACTTCTGGAAATTGTCATTTTCCCTTTCCATGAAGCAAAGGAAAAACTGACAAAGGCAACACAGGTCAATCAAAGAAAACTGACCGAAATTAGTAAACTCGACAAAGAGTTCTCGCTGCAGGAAGCAAGAATGGCCGAAATAAAAAGAGCCGTGTCTGTACGGAACGTTGATTTTACTTTATTTTCCTACCTGGAAAAAAAGGCAATACAGGCCAATGTTAAAAGAAACATCAAATACATGAACTCTTCCCGCGGAACTCAATCAGCTTCTTTTGAGGAATCACTAATCGACATGAAATTAGATAAAATCACAATAAAACAACTCACCGACTTTTTATATTTTGCCGAATCGCCGGCAGATTTAGTTAAAATTAAGAAGATTATCATCAACAAAATGAAAGAAAGTCCGGAATACTTAAGCGCACAGTTACAAATATCTTCTTTTCAAAAACTAAATCAAAGGTAGAGGAATAAATAGCAAGATGAGCATTCTGAATAAAAAATTCTTATGGTTTACGCTCTATGGAATATTTATTACCTTAGTATTTTTATATCTGCTTTTCCCCTCTGATCTTGTCAAGAGCAGACTGGAAAACGCCGTCAATTCGCCGGATTTTATTCTTAAAATGGAATCGCTGCGGCCATCTCTGCCTTTGGGGTTAAAGCTTAAAAATATATCTGTAAGCTCGGCTTCTCCGTTAAGTATTTCCTTTCAGGGCGATTTACTCGATTTGCAGTTTCGGCCATGGAACTTTTTTCAAAAACATACATACCTTGGATTGAGCGGTAAAACTTATGGCGGCAATTTTGATGGGCATGTTGATCTGACTTCTCTGTCGAAAATATATCCGCCGATTGAAGGAAAGCTTAATTTCAAAAACATCGATCTGGCCAGATGCAATTTGATCAAAAATTTTTTGAAAAAAGAAATTGCAGGAAAAGCAAGCGGCGTCTGGACGTATATTTCTAATGGCAAAGTTGGAGAAAATTCTTACGGAACAATCGCTCTTTCTTTAACCCGGGGAGTTTATCCTTTAGTTGAACCGTTTCTGGGGCTAAATCGAATTGAATTTGATCACTGTGAAATACAAGGTCAGTTGAAAAATGGAATTCTAAAGATTGAAAAATTGCAAACATCCGGTCCTCAAATAAATTGTTTACTCAAAGGTGAAATAACTCTCGCTGATGATTATAAAAACAGTCAGCTTAACTTAAGCGGCACGATGGAAATATCAGGGAAGAACAAAGTTAAAATGAATGTTACTATTGGCGGAACATTGGCCAACCCGATATCCCGCTATATTTAATGAAGGCAGTGCTGGTAAAAAGTATGTGGTCTAAAATAACACAAGTTGTAAAAGAATGGTTTAACCGGACGAGAAATATTAATGCCATTCCGGCAATTGATATTACCCTGCTGCGACCATTGCTGCTTTTGCTGGCAATCACAGTGTTGTCTTATGAAGCAGTCGATTTTTTTTACAAAATCATCAGCTTTCCTTTGACGAAACAGACTGCTGCCGTTAAAAATAACGGTAGCGTACTTGCCGTTACAGACAATACCAGGCGTAATCAACTTCTGGATTACGGAATCATTACTGAACGTAATCTCTTTCTTTCGACTTTGAAAACCATCGGAGATAAACAACTGGATGGCGGACTTTTCGACTCCGATCAGAAAAATATGGATTTTGATCTGAAAGGGACTGTCGCCTATAATTCTTCTTTTGGCTTTATCGTCATCGAGGAACGCGGCAATCACAAACAGAAATTATACCGGATGGGAGACAAGATCGGCGCGGCCAAACTGATTAAAATAACGCGTAATACGGCAACATTAAAAAGCGGAGAACAGGAAATAACATTAAAAATAAAAGCGACGATGGAAGGTCCCCTGCTTCCCCATTCACCGGCTTCAGGAAAGTATCCGGCTCCTCCCAGAAGTTTAAATTTGAGCAAAAAAGCAGTAAATGAAAATTTAAGTGATTTAAAATCAATAATGAGTCAGGCGGTTGTGCGTCCTTTTTTAAACGAAGGCGTACAGAACGGATATATTATTTCCAATATTGCTCCCAATAGCCTTTACGAAAAGATGGGGTTGCAAAATGGTGATATAATAAACGATATAAATAATAAACCCATGCAAAGCGCCGATAACCTGCTGCAAATGGTAAATTTAATGCAGTCAGGCAGCAGTATTACTTTGAACGTTAAGAGAAACGGTAAAATCGAAACTATCAATTATTCTTTTTACTGATCAGGCAAGGAAATATATTCATTATGTATGCTGCTTATTTTGGTTTAAAAGAAAATCCCTTCAGCTTGTCGCCGGATGCGCGTTATTTGTTTTTGAGCGAACAACATCGTGACGCGTTAAATTGCCTTATTTACGGAATTAAAGAAAAAAAAGGGTTCGTTTTAATTTCCGGCGACATCGGCACCGGAAAAACTACAATTTGCCGCAGTTTGATCAATTCGCTGGATGATTCAGTGGAAACAGCGCTGATTTTTAATACAGCCATTTCCGACCTGGAATTATTAGAAACGGTGCTTGTTGAATATGGCATCGATTTCCAAGGTGAATCAAAGACTAAGAAAAATTATATTGACGCTTTAAATGACTTTTTACTGAAGAATTTTTCTGCCGGGAAAACAGCGGTTCTTTTGATTGATGAAGCGCAGAATCTCTCGCATGGCGTTCTGGAACAAATTCGAATGCTTTCGAATCTGGAAACCGAAACGGAAAAGCTCATTCAGATAATCTTAATCGGTCAGCCGGAGTTGAATAATACCTTAATGCTACCGGCCTTGCGGCAGTTAAATGAAAGAATCACCGTAAGATACGACTTGAAGCCTTTATCGCCGAAGGAAGTGCGCGAATATATACAACATCGTCTGACAATCGCACAGGGACCCGGCTCGCTTAAATTTACCAACGGAGCTTTTAATCTCATTTGTAATTTAACCGAAGGCATACCCCGCCGTATTAACGCTCTTTGCGACAGATCTTTATTGATTGCCTACACAAAAAATATAAGTAAAATCACTCGCAGGATAGTGAATTCAGCGGCTCACGATATTGGCATTAATTATTTCCAAAAAACTTTAAGCAGTGGCCGGAAAATATGGGTGCGCCTGACAACCTGAAATACTGTTGGAAGTCCTTGACCAAAGGAGTATTATGAGTTACATAAATGAGGCCTTACGCAAGGTGCAAAAAGAGAAAGAATCAGGCTATGTAGCCTATAAAAGCATAGTTTCAGCTCCCGGGAAAGAACTTAATCGGCCGTCAAAATGGTCCTCCATAATCGGTTTATTGACAGTTTTATTTTTCGCTACGGGAATTATAGTTTTGATATACTGGTTGGAATATAAAAAGATGCCGGCAAAAGCACCCCAACAATCGGCACCTTTAGCTATCGTTATCCCGGCAGAGCCACAGCCGGTTAATGAAATGCCTGCGGAAAGCACCAGGGTGCCCGTGTTAAAAACAAAAAAAGCTCCTCCGGAAATTAAAGTTGAACCGGAAAAAGTTGATGCGAAGACACTTTACGCTCAGGCTCTTAAAAAGCAAAAAGAAGGTAATTTAGTGAAAGCAAGGAATCTGTATAGAAAAGTCCTGAAAATTGATCCTCAAAACATACAGGCGTTAAATAATCTGGGCGTAATTCACATGAAAAATAAAGACTACAAAAAGGCAATTATGCGGTTTAATGACGCGATTAATATAAAACATGATTACACTGACGCTCATTATAATCTGGCCTGTCTCTACGCGCAAAAGGATGATGTGCCCCAGAGCTTGTTTTATCTGAAGAATGCTGTCCGGTTCAACCCGGAAGTAAGAAAATGGGCGGGAAATGACGGCGACTTGCGAGTTATGGCGGATTTACCTGAATTTAAAAAATTACTGGAGAAAAAATAGAATCAAGATGAGAACTTCGCATTCTTTTATTTTAAAGCCATGTTTGTTTTCATGCGGTATCATCGCGCTGATAATTTTGCTGAGTGTTGGAGGACCGGCATTTGCGGCCCGTATTGCCGGAGCCGACGAAAATGTCAATACATCAACCGCGCCGGTGGATACCATTAAGAAAACTGTTGACTTGCCATCGGCACCGCCTGCTACAATAAAACAGACTATTCCTTCCGCCCAGCAGACAACAGACATTAAAACCGACGATTTGAAACAAAATCTTCAGGACACAAAAGAAGAAAAAGAGCCGTTCTCTTACACGAAAAAAGAAGTCACTAAAAAATATGTAACCATTGATTTCGATAATGTCGATATCGGTGTATTAGTAAAGTTTGTCAGCGAACTTACGGGGAAAAATTTCATCATTGATGATAAGGTCAAGGGTAAAGTCACCATTATATCTCCTAAAAAAATTCCCTTGGAAGATGTCTACAAAGTATTTCTGTCTGTTCTGGAAGTGAACGGATTTACTGTAGTCCCCGCAGGGAACATGACAAAGATCATTCCCTCTGTTTCAGCGCGTGAAAAGAGCTTGGAAACAAGGTTCAAAAAAGACCTTACCGAACCGGATGACCGCATGGTCACGCAGGTAGTTTCACTGGAACGCGCCAACCCCGATGAAATAAAACGTGTATTGGATCCGATCATTTCCAAGTCCAGTTCAGTGCTTTCTTATCCGCCCGCGGGCATTCTGGTTATCACCGATTATCTTTCCAATATCAAACGCCTTCAGGAAATAATCACAGCTCTGGACGTTGAAGGAGCAGGCGATCAGATATCTTATATTCCGCTGACCAACGCTTCTGCCTCGGAAGTAGTAAAATCATTGATGACGATTTTTCAACAGCGTCGCCCCAATACAACGGCCATCAGGGTCGTACCGGATTCCCGGACTAATTCAATTATAATTCTGGCGAGCGTCGCAGATACGGAAACTGTGCGCAAACTTGTTGCCCTTATGGATAAAGACGCTCCCCGTGGCGAATCCAATATTCAGGTTTATCGCCTGCAAAACAGCATTGCTGAGGACCTAGCCAAGGTTCTTAACAGTATTATCAAAGATAGCGGCGCGTCTGCCGCTACCGGCGGTACCGCTACCGGTCAAAAAGTGCTTGCCCCGGTGGTTTCAAAAAATGTTCAGGTCGTGCCGGATAAGGCAACCAATACGCTGGTAGTCATGGCTGAAAGAGAAGATTATAAGATTCTTGAAAATATTATCAAACAACTCGATGTGCCGCGTCCCATGGTTTACATTGAGGCCTTGATTATGGAAGTCAACGCCAATAAAGCTTTTAATATTGGTGTGGAATGGCGCGGTCTGAAAGATACAGGAAAAATATCCGGTGTGGATACAGGACAATCGGCGGCCTTTATCGGTTCCGGTGGCGCGGGCACTACCACGAATCCCGGCGCATACAATATCCTTACCGGTTTAACTACAGGAGCTGCGGCTGCTTTTCCGAGCGGGTTTTCCATGGGGATTGTCGGCGCCGGCATTACTATTGGAGGTATCTTATTTCCGAATATCGGGGCTGTCGTTCAAGCATACAAGACTGATTCAGAAGTCTCCATCTTATCCACTCCCCAGATCATGACTCTGGATAACGAGGAAGCGGAAATAAATGTTGGCTCCAATGTGCCCTATATTACCCGTCAGGATTCAACGACAACATCCTCCACTTACCCGGTTAATTACAACACCTATGAATATAAAGATGTCGGTGTGGTCTTGAATATCACACCCCATATAAACGAGGAAAACTTTATTCGCCTGAAAATATCACAGCAGGTAACCAAGGTTACATCCGCCTCCACCTCCGCAACACCGACAACTTTAAAAAGAACAGCAAAAACTACGGTTGTCGTCAAGGATAATGAAACAATCGTTATCGGCGGCCTGGTGGGAGACAGCACACAGGATAATACCTATAAAGTACCGTTGTTGGGCGACATACCTCTTCTGGGCTGGCTTTTTAAGACAAATTCCACTTCCCGGGAAAAAACAAACCTGTATGTCTTTTTGACGCCCCATATCGTCCGCACTCAGAAGGATGCCGCAAGCCTTTATCAGGAAAAAAGAGAAACCATGGGAGAAGTGGTGGAAGGCATTATAAAATTAAATGAAAAGAAACCGGAGACTAAACCTTCCGGCACACCTGCTCCTGCCAAAAACAAAACACCGGCTAAACCTTAAGCTGAAGGCTTTGACCCCTTATGTCTAAAATCCATACAGCCTTAAAAGCATCCGCGGGCACAACATCCGGTTCGTCCACTCCCCGGGATGTTATTTTTTCTTCTCTGGATAAAAAATTGATTGCCGCCGGAGTCAACCCGGATACTCTTGCCGAAGCGCACAGTCTGAAGAAAAATAACGGCACCGTATTCTTTGATCATCTCATCCGGAAAAAAGCCATCGATGAAATCCAATTATTAAAAATAATGGCCGGGCACTTCGGCCTTTCTTTCTGGCCGGAATTACCGATGGAGAGCATTAATATTGATTTTACGCAAAACGTTTCCATTCAATATTTAAAGAAACATAAGATTGTGCCGCTCATCACCTCTTCGGATTCGGCAATCGCCGTAAACGATCCTACAAATTTCCAGCCCATTGATGATTTAAGGCAACTCTTAAAAAGCCCGGATCTGCCGGTTGTCCTTTCCTCACAGGACGCGATCGCCGCTGCAATTAATATGGCTTATGATATGAGCCGCGCTTCAGCTAAAGATTATTTTGAAGAGATGAATGAAGCTTCTACTGATGATCTTATTTCGAAAATTGATGAAACAGCCGATTTACTTGATGAAACCAGTGACGCGCCGATTATTAAGCTGGTCAATTTACTTGTTTCCGGAGCGATCAAAGACCGTGCCAGCGATATTCACGTTGAGCCTTACTCCGGCAACCTTAAAATCCGCTATCGTATTGACGGAATTTTATACGATATTTTAAACTTGCCCAGGCGAATTCAATCTCCGCTTGTTTCCCGCATAAAAATTATGGCTAAACTAAACATCGCGGAAAAACGGCTGCCTCAAGACGGACGTATTGAAATAAAAATAGCCGACCGCCTCGTGGACATCCGAGTATCAGTTATCCCCACAGCTTTCGGAGAAAGAGTCGTGCTGCGCTTACTAGACAAAACCGCCAATATCCTGAGGCTTGCCGATTTAGGCATGCACGATGAACGGATCAAGCTGCTCAATAAATTGATCAAATCTCCCTATGGAATCATTCTGGTAACAGGTCCCACCGGCAGCGGTAAAACAACAACCCTGTACGCGGCTCTTTCCACAATCAATCGCCCGGAAATAAACATTATCACCATTGAAGACCCTATTGAGTATCAGATGGACGGTGTCGGACAAATTCAGGTTAATCCGAAAATCGATCTGACTTTTGCCGCAGGCCTCCGCTCTATTGTCCGCCAGGACCCGGATGTAATTTTGATCGGTGAAATCCGCGATCGTGAAACCGCGGAAATCGCCATTCAATCATCACTGACCGGCCATCTCGTTTTTTCCACACTGCATACCAATGATGCCGCCAGCGCCGTCACTCGATTAATTGATATGGGCATAGAACCTTTCTTAGTTACTTCGTCGATTATCGCGATAATAGCACAACGCCTTGTACGCGTTCTCTGTCCACACTGCAAAGAAGTTTATATGCCGGACGAAGAAACTTTGGCTAACCTTGGACTGGACCGGTCGGTATTGCAGAAAAATACTTTTTACCGGAAAAACGGATGTAACTTGTGTATGCAAACAGGATTCCGGGGACGAACAGCTATTTTTGAGATCATGATCGTTGATGACGAAATCAAAAAACTTGTGTTAAAAACATCCGATGCCAATCAAATTAATGAACTGGCTTTAAAACAGGGAATGATCACCCTGCAGAAAGACGGTATCGACAAAGTACTAAACGGCATAACTACTACGGAAGAAGTGCTGCGTGTAACCAGATCACTTAATCGCTCAGATGATATTGTCCTGGAAGTTTAACTACAGGACACGGAATTGAATGTAAAGAATGTAAATCTATGGCTGATATAAAATCAAAGATGATTGAATTTTATAAAATGAGCGGCAGCGGCAATGATTTCATCATTATTGATAACTGCGATTTGTCTTTGAATGTAGGCGATTTGCCCACGTTTGCCCGCCGCGTTTGTGCGCGCAAAATTTCCGTAGGCGCCGATGGATTATTTCTCATTGAACCTTCCAAGACCGTAGACTTCAAGTGGCAGTTTTTTAACTCGGATGGCTCAGTAGCGGAAATGTGCGGCAACGGCAGCCGTTGTGTGGCGCGCTATGCCTATCTCAAAGGTATAGCCGGAAAGGAAATGTCCTTTGAAACAATCGCCGGTGTTATCAGTGCGGAAGTTAATGATGATATCGTAAAGGTAAAGCTGACTGATCCTTCTGCTGTGGAAGCGGGAATTAAAATAGACGCGGACGGTCAGAAATTTATCCTGGATAGTATTGATACAGGCGTACCTCACGCTGTCGTCTTTGTTGATGATCTGGATAACTGCGACGTATATAATAACGGGCGAAAAATCCGTTATCATAAGAATTTCGCTCCCCGTGGAACAAATGCCGATTTCACCGCTGTTATCAATCAACATAAAATAAAAGTGCGCACATACGAGCGCGGCGTGGAGGATGAGACACTAGCCTGCGGCACAGGAATGGTCGCAGCAGTTCTGACGGCGGCACAAAGAGGCCTTGTGGAATCGCCAACAGACGTTCTGGTAAAAAGTGGTGAAACTCTACGGATTTACTTCACAAAAAAAGATGACCGCTTTGGCGAAATTTATCTTGAAGGTAAAGTAAAAATAGTTTATCACGGATTTCTTTTTGAGGAAGCGTATAAATAAACCGACCTTGCTTCTATCTGTCATTCCGGCGTAGGCCGGAATCCAGTATTATTTGATTCATGTGGAATCATAATCACTTAGCATAGGTAAAATTCGCTTCTAAATTTCTTTATTGGAGGGTTTAACTTGAAAACAGCTGAAAGACTGACAAAGATACCGCCTTATCTTTTTATGGAATTGAGAAAAAAAATCAATAAGGCCAAGGACGACGGGATAGATGTTATTTCCCTGGCTATAGGTGATCCGGTGGAAGCGACACCGGAGTCGATCATTGATGAACTTTGCGCCACATCGAGAGATCCTTTGAATCATCGTTATCCAACGGATGAAGAAAAGGGTATGCTCTCCTTTCGCCGGGAAGTGGCGAAGTGGTATGCAACACGCTACGGCGTTACTCTTAACCCGGAAAATGAAATTCTGGGTCTTATCGGCTCGAAAGAAGGTTGTCATCATTTTATACTGGCCCGTGTCAACCCCGGCGATACAGTTCTAATGACCGATCCCGGTTATCCTGCCTATCGCGCCAGTATCCTGATGGGCGGAGGCGTTCCGTATAATGTTCCCATCCTGCCGCAAAACAACTATCTACCCGTATTCGAAGATATTCCTGTAACTGTCGCTAAAAAAGCAACTGCCATGTTTCTTAATTACCCGAATAATCCGACCGGCGCCTGCGCAACTTTGAAGTTTTTAAATAAACTTGTTGATTTCGCCCGCAATTACGATATTGCCATTTGTTACGATAATCCTTACAGTGAAATAGTTTTTGCCGGTCAGAAGCGCATCAGTTTCCTGATGGCGAAGGGCGCAAAAGATGTCGGCATCGAACTTAACTCTCTTTCCAAACCGTTTAACATGTGCGGTTGGCGGCTGGGCATGGCTTGCGGTAATCAGGAACTCATCGCTGCCATCAGCAAGGTCAAAGAAAACACTGATTCTGGAATTTTTAATGCCGTACAACTTGCCGGCATTCAGGCATTGAGACATGAAACCGGATTTATCGAAGAAATGCTGGCATTGTATGGAAAACGTCGCGAGTTGGTTATCAAAACATTAAAAAAAATCGGCATTGATTTCAATCCGCCAAAAGGAACATTTTATCTGTGGGTGCCGGTGCCCAAAGGAATGACTTCGATAGAGTTTACCAACCGTTTATTTGACAAGACTGCCGTCGTTGTTGCTGCAGGCACTGCTTACGGCAAATACGGCGAAGGCTTTGTGCGTATATCGTTAACGGTACCGGATAATCGGTTACGCGAAGCGATGAAGAGAATAGAAAAGGAATTCAAACAGTAGCTTCGCATTCTTCGTATAACTTTGTTGGCCGCGGCGCAACCATCCTCGACGTATTGTAATATATGCCTGCGGTGCTTGCTTGCTGCCGCCTCGTTCTACTTTGAATACAAAACTACTGGATAGAGAGAAATTGTATATGGAAATTGGTATTCTTGGCCTTCCCCAAAGCGGGAAGAGCACATTGTTTGAAATCATGACCGGCGTGAAAAGTGGCCAGTCGCATAACGAAACGGTTGTACGCGGTCAGGCTTCCGTGCCGGATGAACGCTTTGACAAGCTTGTCGAAATATACAAACCGGTAAAAGTATCTCCGGCCAAAGTCCCCTTTGTTGATGTTCATGCCGTGGGCGAACATCCCTGGGAAGCTATACGCCAGAACTTAAGCGGCACAGACGGTATTCTGCACGTTGTTGACGGTTTTTCTCTCCCTGATGTTCAATTGAGCATCGAAGCTTATCGCAAGCTGGAAGACGAGTTGGTTCTTTCCGATTTGTTAATCATTGAAAAAAAACTGGAGCGCCTGACCAAAACATCCAAGAAAGCGCTCACACCGCAGGATGTGGCGCAAAATGACCTCCTGCCCAAATTAAAAGAATGCCTCGAGGCGGGGAAACCTTTACGCACGGCGGGGCTGACGCCTGCGGAAATTTTTACACTGCGGAGTTTCTCTTTCTGGACTATCAAACCGGAACTTGTTGTTGTCAATGTGGCGGAAGACAACCTTTCGTTTGCCGATAAATTCGCCGCTGAGGCAAAATTAGAAGAGCCCGTCATGGGAATCTGCTGCAAGATTGAAGCGGAAATGGCCGGATTGGATGCTGCCGATCAAAAAGAATTTCTTGATTCGATGGGTATTGCTGAACCGGCATTTGGCCGGATTATCCGCGCGGCCTTTTCTCTTTTAGGGCGCATGTCCTTTTTCACCGTCGGCGAGGACGAAGTCAAGGCCTGGGTTATTCCACTGGAAACCAAGGCACCCAAAGCAGCCGGAGCCATTCACAACGATTTTGAACGAGGCTTTATCAAGGCCGAAGTCATGCACTACGATGATTTCATCGCGCATGGCGGATCTGTAGCTCAAGTTAAATCAGCCGGTCGTCTTCGCCTGGAAGGGAAAGAATATGTTGTGAAGGATGGCGATATTATTACCTTCCGCTTCAATGTTTGATACCGATTCTAAATCAAAGCGTTATTTTTGTTGGTCTCGATTAATCAGGATTGTCGGTTTTCTCAACGTATACATACATAATACGCCTCGCCGCATCCGCCTAGCCGCCGCAATATCATCTTTGATTTAGAATTGGTAAGATACTGTATTGAAATAATAAAAATTTATTCTTCCCGATCATCCAGCTTATAATTAAATTTAGAAGCATCGAACATCGTCATTATTTTTTTGGAAAATTCATCAGGATCGGCTATGTTCAAAGCAATGATTTCGCCGTGACAAATGGAACGCATGTCTTGAGTGAGAATATTGGCTACAGTTTTTTCAGCTTCAGTTTTGATAGCATTTTCGTCTAAAAATTTCTTTGCCGGTTGTGAAATTAAAAGTGTTTGTATCTCCTCTATAATTCCCGAATAAACAACGAGCCGTGCTGCAGCAAACCCGATTACTTTATCATGCAAAATGAACTTTTCTTCTGTTTGCCGGTAATTTTGAAGACAATCCCAAAGAGGTCTTAAGCCGTGTCTTTGCGAAGCAAATATAATTTTATCGCCCTGAACCAATGCCAGCGAATACTTGGTAAAGTCCGGGTTCAACATGAGAATTGTTTCTTTATAGGATTAATTCCCAGGTGAATCAGCGCTGCCCATAACGTATTGGTTAAGAATAAGACAATTGCCAGCTTAGCGATAAATATTGCCGGCAAATGGACGAAATAGTAATCGGATAAAATCAACCAGGGTAGTTGACACAAGTAAGCCAGCATAACGGCAGGAATTATTTTCCCGTTTTTTTTGTAAAAAACACCGGACAGCACACCGAAAAGAGCATTCCCCACAAGAATATAAGGGTTGCCCAAAAAGAGCGCTGAGTAAAGAGAACCGGTAAGGCCGGCCAGCAAACCACCTACTGCGCCAAAAATAACAGCCGCTAAAATTATCGCTGCGGAGAAAAAGTGAATTTTCCAGTCTTGAGCGAAACTCAGATTGATCAGACTCAATGAGCAGGGCAGTATTATTAAAAGTAAAAAATAATCTGCTATTTTTCGATAAGGTTTAACTTCACAGGAAGCGGAAGAAGAATTGATCATAATTTTTACCTCTCTTGAAAAGAACTTTTTAAATTATAAACTACTGCTATATTTTTGTATAGTTATTTTAGTCATTAACTCGGAATAATTTTAGTTCCCTGTTTTATGAAGTCTCGACATAACATATTAAACTCGTTTGATAATATGCGACAACGGATGCGGAACCCTTGAAGTCGAACCCTTCATGCGAGCCATTAAAAATGCCGCCGAAATTGCGATCGGATTGATGGGCACGTATGAAACGGGATTTACTTTCATCAGGTGAAACATGGCCTCGACGGTGGAACACAGATTGTTACACTCGCCGCTTAAGTATACCTTCTTTCGTCCTAATCGCTTTATAAGATTTTCAGATACTTCTTCGATGGCGCAGTACCCGGCCACAAGCACCCGTCCATTTATATTATCGATCACGGATGGATCATGACCTTTCCCCAGCACCAGAGTCCAGCCACCCTTACCACCATTATCCATATACATCGTCTGTAGCACGCAGAGTGGATTATTCAGACAGCCTTCACGGCAGGCAAGTTTCTTCCCTTTAATCACAGTCACATCAGGAGGAAATTCAGGATATAGATCCCAGGGGTAGTGCCCATTTGCCGGCATGTCGCCGATAAGATCAATTTTCTCCAGGCTTGCCAGGTCACCAGAAAGGGCAATGTCCTGCGGTCCCATTACGCCATTCGAAAGGCCTCTCTCAATAGCAATTTTCAGGTGCGGCACATCATCAACATTGAGGCCGAAAATACGAGCACCGACAATATCGGCGGCAACCACATTGGTGCCGGCAATGAGCACCCGGAAGGGTCGCACCTGTTTATCGGCGAGGGCCGTGGCAAAATAGTGGCCGTGAATTGTTCCCTCGATGCCTTCAATCAACGTTATGTCGGGCCTGACGTGGCCGAGCACGTCGACCAGCTTTTGCGGCAAGTTATAGTTGTGGTCGAAACCCCGGCATTTCTGCATGGGAAATCCCCACTGATTTTTAACACCCAGAGTCACAACTCCCATTGAATGGGTCTTCAGCTTGGGCACATTGATATACAGATGACGGTCCCGCTCTTCCATAAGCCGTATGACGGTTTGGGGCATATCGAAAGACGTAAGATCGTAGCCATCAGGCTCCATGACTCCGGCAGGCCCTCGTCCATTAAAGGTCAGCGGCCGGCTTTTTTCTTCATCGAGATATACCGGAATCGCTCCTGTCTCGCGGCATAGTCTTGCATAGCCTGTGGCCTTGTATACCAGCCTCGTATAGTTTGCCTGAGTCGAGTTCTCAAAGAGATATATTTTTTTAGCCCCTGCCTTCTTCCAGTATAAAATTATTTCCCGAAGCACTTCAACTCTGGTGTGACTGTATGGCTTTGCATCGACTGCATTAGGTTTTATATAAACATCACCGCTGGCTTTCAGAAGCGATGAACCACCCAGTTCATCGAAGATGGCGGTAACAGCCTTGTTAATATCACTCACAAGGGCACCGTTAAGAGGCAGATAATTTGTAAAGCTTTCACTCTGATGGCTGGAGAGAAGTTTTTTAACAATAACTTTTGTTTTCATTTCTTCTCTTTTTTGATTCTGTTCACTAAATGTTTTCAGTGAAAATTGCTATGTGAATATTGTTGCACCTATTACTTTTTCATAGTAGTGACTATATGAAAGCAGATTTTATTTGTCAAGGAAATCCCTTGCTGAGACAAGTTTAATTGCATTATCATAAAACCCCATTAGCAGAACAATAAAATAAACGGTTTAATTTAGAACCGATTGATTATGAAGAAAATATTATTCAAAAGCCTGATAATAATTGCTCTGCTGATATTGGTTTTTCTTTTGCCGCTATTTTATCCCTCCGGGATAGCGGTCTATTTCAGATTATTGTTGCTTATCTTGATTCTTATTGAGAGTCTCAAATTATTCAAGATCATTTTCATAGATACAAAAGTTAATAAAATAATATCAAACGCGGCCATTGTTTTATTTTCAATTTTTGTAATTTTCATATTACTGGAAGCGATATTCATGTTTATTCCCAGGTCCCATTCCACTGATTACACATTAGCATCCCGATTGTGGTACGCCAAATACTGGAAGCCGATTAATTCTTTGGGTTTCAGGGATAAGGAACCTGACAATAATAATCCCGTTATTTTGTTTGTAGGCGATTCATTTACAGCAGGTCATGGGTTAAAATCTGTGGATGACAGATTTTCCAACATAGTTGGGAAGGAACTAAACAAAAAAGGAAAGAAATATACTGTTATAAATATAGGCAAGCCTAATCTTGATTCAAGAAGTGAATATGATGTGATGAGAGATTTTATTTATATGGCCAGAATTAAGCCTGACAAAATAATACTTCAATACTGCGGAAATGATATTGAAGGTGTCGCCATGAATAACGGATTAATATTCGACGGTTTTAATCCTCCACCGGATATGAACAAATTTTTAATACTAATTGGTTCCGGTTCTTATCTTTTTAATTATCTATATTTTCTCTCTCCCAGAGAATATCTGGGCATGTCATATATCACTTATTTAACTAAGGCTTACAAAGATGATAATATATTATCAAAACACAAAGATGATCTTAAATTATTCGTGGATTATTCCCAAGCAAACTCTGCACAACTTATCGTAGTAGTATTCCCATTTTTGACCGACCTGGAAATGAGTGAATCGATGTACTTAAATGATATTGTCAGTTTTTTCGACGCCAAAAAAATCAGCGTCATAAATGTTTCGCAAATGGCAAAGGATATTCCTGTTACTGAAAGAATAGTAAATATAAATGACACACACGCTTCCAAGAAACTCAACAATATAATAGCGCAGGAAATTCTAAAAAAACTTGAATAACATGCTTTCAATCCAGAAACGCAGCAGATATTCTATTGACACACAAAACCAAATTTATTATAATCTAAATATGAATAAGCAATATCCTGGCAAATCGGTAGCCTTGGTTGAAGACGCCTTCAAAATCCTATTGGGAAAGGTGATCTAATGCCTCCTGTAGAAGTGCGATATGAGCGAATTGTGGTGGAAACGGATCGCTACCGCGTGGAGGGCGATCTGAAGCTACTTCAGGAAAGCTATCGTAACCGTCTTTCCGACTACTTGAATTTTCAAAACAATGAATTTCTTACTATTGTGAATGCAGAACTGAAGGCAATCGACGGATCGGGACGCGATTGGAACACCCCCGTCCTCATACTTGCAAGACGGTATATTCACTTGGTAGTACCGGCCGGCCAACAAGGCAACAATCCATAGCCATTACATACTGTTTCATAATAACGTCTATTTTTTTCTTCCGTCACCATCAGCATCTAAGACCATTGTTTTCCCTGTTGCAAAAACAATTACCATACGGTAGAAAAACACAAGCGCAGTGGAAATCGGGAGGGGAATTATGGGTAAACTATTCGGCACCGACGGCATTAGGGGAATTGCTAACGAATACCCCATGACAACTGAAGTTGCCGCAAATGTGGGACGGGCCATCGCCTATCTTTCCAAGAAAAAAGGTCATAAACCGCGTATTATTATCGGCCGGGACACAAGGCTTTCCGGCGATATGTTTGAAAGCGCGATCGTATCGGGAATTTGTTCCATGGGTGTCAACGCTATCTCTGTGGGCATAATTCCCACACCAGGTATAGCTTTTTTAACTCAGGACATGCGCGCCGATGCGGGCATTGTCATTTCCGCTTCCCATAATCCCTCGCAGGACAATGGTATAAAAATCTTCAACGGCGAAGGACTTAAACTCTCCGACGAAAAAGAAAACACAATCGAAGAACTAATTTTTGCCAACAATATGCATCGGCTTAACCCTTCTCCGAAAGAATTGGGTAAATTATCGCGATTGGATGACGCCATCGGACGTTATGTGGATTTTGTGAAATCCACTTTTCCCAAAATACTTAATCCTGAAGGCATGAAAATAGTCCTTGATTGCTCCAATGGCGCAACCTATCGCGTAGCCCCTGAAGTTTTCACTGAACTCGGCTGCGAAGTAAAAACACTTTTCGATCAACCGGACGGCAAAAATATCAATTTAAACTGCGGCTCGCAGCATACGGAAACACTTGCTGCGGAAGTACTGAAACAAAAGGCTGACGCTGGTTTTGCCTTCGACGGCGACGGCGACAGAGTAATTGCCGTTGATGATAAGGGCAAAATTCTTACCGGTGACCGTATGCTTGCCATATGCTCTGCTATTCTGAAAAAAGAAGGTAAGCTGAAAAATAATCTTGTTGTCCGTACCGTGATGAGCAATCTGGGGTTGACGGTTGCTTTCCAGAAACTCGGTATCAATTCAGTGTTTGCCAATGTGGGTGATCGCTTTGTCCTGGAAGAAATGATCTCGCGCGGTGCGATTATCGGCGGAGAAGATTCCGGTCATTTAATTTTTCTTGACCATCACACCACAGGCGACGGCCTGATTACTGCTCTGCAGGTTCTGGCCGCAATAGGGGGGGGGCGGCGACCTCTATCGGAACTTGCCCGCATAATGAAGGCTTTCCCGCAAATGCTCATCAACATTGACGTCAAAAGAAAACCGGAAATAGAAACAGTCCCCCCCATAATGTCCGCAATCAAAAAAGCGGAAAAGGCGTTAGGCGACAAAGGACGGGTACTGGTACGCTATTCCGGCACCCAGAACATGTGCCGTGTCATGGTCGAAGGACCCACCAAAAAAGAAACAGAAACCCACTGCCGCCGGATAGCGGACGTTGTCAAAAAAATACTAACCTGAATCGGAACAGACATCTCATTTGTCATTTCCGTCGTAGACAACCTTTAGGTTACGAAGATGGAAAATTAGAAAACAAATCTGTTTTTCCTGATTTTCAAAAACTGTTAATTCAATTTGACTTCTTTGGAAAGATCTTCCTTCCAGTACAGCGGGTTTCTATAGTCAGGTTCAATATAAACAGGTTTAACTTTATTCTTCGGCAAGAGTACAACGCTTACCCCGTCAATATAAACAATTTTCCAATCAGTTAAACTTAAAGCATCAGACCGAGTATAAACACTTTTAGGCAAGACCAGTATGTCTGAATGGTATTCTCTTAAAACATTCTGCCAATTTTTTCCATGTTCCGAAAATTGCATCGCTTTGGCATATACGTCATTGGAATAGACTTCCTCATACCTTCCATCTATGAGAACTTTGCACTGCGGATATAATTTCCAGAACGCATAACTACCCCAGCCAAACGTAGTAGCGAGATTGCCGGAAATATTATTTTGTTTTATAAATTCTAATGAGCCAACAGGATAGACAAAAGGATCTACGATAATGCTATCAGATAAATGAGGCATACTATAAATGAATATTACCCCTAATAAAAGATATCCGGAACCATACTTTATTGGTTGCCATATTTTATAAGCCTTAGCCGCTATGTTATTTTTAATAAACCTTTCTACAGGGCTAAATAAGTTAAGATACTGATGATAAAAAAGTCCGGATGCGGCCAGCATAAAAAATACGGTATGTCTCTGGTGATTTATGCCCAAATATAACAATACGGCAACCAGTATAATTCTTGTCCAGTCAGGTTTTTTTCTTTGAAGCCACAGATTAATACTGACAATAAACGTTAACAAAACAAAAAGCATGAAACCGGCAAGTATATGTATTTTAATCCCATTATAAATGTGAAAAGGCCCGCTCAAACTGATTGAATTCCATTCCCAAATATATGGTCGGGGCATAATTGCAGCTTCAATAATATAATTCCACAGATTAAGACCGTAAGGATTAACAAGAGTTACAGGAATAATCAAAGCCAGTATTCCAAAATATTTCAGAGAATTCTTACGATTGAAAAGTTCTCCGACCGCATAAACAAGAACCAATCCTATTCCTGCAAGAAAGCCGCCATGCATGTTTGCCCAAAGCAACATTGTGGCCGGGAATATCCAGATTAATCTATCTTCTCCTCGCCTGATCTTTTCCAGTGCATAAAGCCATAGTGTAAAAAAAAGATAAGTGAACATCTGACATCTTATCAGGTTGGCAAATCCAGGAAGAAGTGAAAATCCTACAAAAGTTAAATAAAGTATGCCCGCACAATTGCTCGTCTGCAATTTTATTATTTTTATAATCAATATGAAAATTGCAAGAAGAATGACTGCCTTTAAAGCGAAGAGCCCCCAATCGCCCAGATATCTTGCTAAAAAATAGAAAACAACACTTGATCCCCATTCGTGATCTATCCATAAACTCTTCGTCGGCAGGTATGAAAAAATATCATGTTTTAATACATGCCCTGTTTGAAAGAAAATTGATCCTACAGCTAACCTTGCCCACAAGTCATAATCAGGCAAATTTATTATGAAAGTTAATATATATACTATAGCGGCTAATGATAGATAAAAAAGACCCTTTTTCATAGTTTTAACTCTTTAGAAATATGGATAAGGCTTTTTATCAAATGCTTTCGTGAACGTAATTTGTAAGGTCGAATTAATTATTTCTCGACTTTGATCAGCATTGCGTCACCCTGCGCATGCCCCGAACAAATGCCGCAGACACCGTATCCACCGCCGCGCCGTCTGAGTTCATAGCCCAGTGTCATTAAAATTCGCGCACCGGTTGCGCCAATGGGATGACCGTAGGCAACCGCTCCGCCGTTGACATTCACCTTCTTGAACATCTCCTCTTTGGACATGCCCAAGATAGAGCGACAGCTCACCAGTGCCACGGCAGCAAAGGCTTCGTTGATTTCAATGATGTCCATCTGATCAAGCGTCATCTCGTTTTGCTCCAGAATCTTTTTGATGGCCAGTCCCGGAACAGTTGCGATATCTTTGGTTGGTTGGGATACTTCGGCATAATCAACTATTGTAAAAATGGGTGTAAGACCCAGTTCATCGGCTTTCTCCTTGCTCATCAAAAGACAGACATCACCACCGTCATTGACACCCGGCGCATTTCCGGCGGTAACGCTTCCCGGCTGGCCGGTCACGGTGCTTAAATGATTAAAAACAGGAGGAAGTTTGGTCAAACCTTCAAGTGTGGTCTCCGGTCTTGGTCCTTCGTCTTTTTCCATGACAATCACTTTTTTGCCCTGCTTGACTTCCACCGGAAAAATCTCATCATCGAGTTTACCTTCATTCATCGCGCGCACCGCGTTCATCTGCGAATTTAGCGCCCACTCATCCTGCTCCTGTCGCAAAAAGCCGAATTCGTCGGCCACTTCGGAGCCGTGAATGGCCATGTGACGATTGTAGAATGCATCCCACAGCCCATCATAAACCATTGAATCCACCACGCGACCGTTGGGCAGGGCCATTCTCGCACCCCAGCGCATATCCGGCAGGACAAAAGGACAGTTGCTCATGCTCTCCTGGCCTCCGGCGATACAGATTTCGGCGCGCCCCAGCAGAATCATCTGAAATGCCAGATCGATTGTTTTAATGCCGGAGGAACAGACTTTGTTGACGGTAATGGAAGGAACGGATTCCGGCACGCCCGCCAGAATGGTAGCCTGCCGTCCGGGAATCTGGCCGCATCCGGCGGGAACTACCTGTCCCATGAAAATGTAGTCAATATCCGCTGGTTTTAACTTGCCTTCAGTGCGCCGCAAAATTTCTTTGATTGCCAACGCACCCAGTTCCATCGCGGAAAAGTCCTTCAACGCGCCACCCGACCGGCCATAAGGCGTCCGGCAGGCTTCCACGCAAACCACTTCCCGGAATTTTTTATGCGGATTTTTTATTTTTCTGCCCATTGTCGTAAAATCCGGCTTTCTTTGGCCAAATTTTGCGATGGGAGCGTCTTTATAGATTTCTGATTTTTTTCTTTCCAGTTTCTGCGGAACTTTAGCCATAAAAATATTCCCCCTTACCGTTTCATTAAACGATTTTTATTTAACAGACAAAATCAGTGTTTAAATAATTTTTAAAGATTTTGTTTTTTTGCACATAGTTTTTTTAAAGTCAATCTTTTTGGTCTTATTGCAAAGAATCTTGATTAAAAAAAAGTGTTATCTTGTAATCGTAATGTAAAGATCAGGTAAATAATCTAAGACAATCAATTTGACTAAACCAAAATTATATTATACGTTTCCACCATGAAAAAATACCGGAGGCATGGCAATGTTTGAGGGACTTTTTCAACCGATACACCTTATCGTCATACTGATTATCGTTTTGATTATCTTCGGTCCGGGAAAGCTTCCGGAGTTGGGAGGTTCAGTCGTAAAAGCAATTAGAGGATTTAAGCAGGAGATGAATGGACCCGATAAAAAACCAGAGGAAGAAACAAAAAAAATTGAAAAATAAGAAAACGGAAAAAGCTTGCTAATAACCGCCAATGAATAAACATCTGACTCTCAGAATTTTATTTTTATTTCTGCTAATCGCCTTATCAGCTTTTATTTTTATTCATTATGATTTGCATCTGTTCTTTAGAGATAAAGATAAGCTGGTAAGTTTCATCCGTTCATATCCTTATGATCAGGTGATTTTTATAGTGGTCCAGATAATTCAGGTTGTGGCGGCGCCTATTCCCGGAGAACTTACCGGCATCATTGGCGGTTATCTGTATGGACCGCTCTGGGGGACAATTTATTCGACGATCGGACTCACGCTCGGTTCCTGGATTGCTTTCATGTTGGCCAGATTTTTCGGCGAGCCGCTTCTGGAAAACGTGGTCAGCAAAGAAGTTTTCGCAAAATTCGAACACTTTATGGAACACAAGGGTCTGCTGGTTTCATTCCTGCTTTTTCTGATTCCCGGTTTCCCCAAGGATTATTTATGTTATATAATGGGCGTCAGCCTTATTCCCACGGGAACTTTCATCGTAATTTCCACGGCCGGACGCCTCTTCGGCACAATCATGCTTTCTGTTACCGGAGCCTTCGCCAGTAATGGGCAGTACTCTTTTTTAACTATTTTTCTGATTATAGGTGTGGCAATTTTTATCGCGGCTTATTATTACCACGATAAACTGATCGAAATACTCAAGAAAAGAAAAGCGCAGTAGTCTTCTGTATTAATGACAGGTCACGTATAAATCGATTTTAGATATTCCGTTTATCCAGTACCCTTGCAATTTTCCCTTTCTGGCGAGGAATACTTTTTGATTCAACCAGTCGGACATCAACATTAATGCCTGTTACCGATGCTATGCGTTTTTTGATCGCTTCCAGAAAAGACCTCTGCTTCTGTAATTCCAGAGAAAATATTTTGTCTGTAACTTCAACAACAACTTCCAAATTGTCCATCGCACCTTTTCTTTCCACGACAATTTGGTAAGGTGTCTCGCCCTGCGCCACGCTGAAAAGTGCATCCTCAATCTGTGAAGGAAAAACGTTCACGCCTCTGATGATAAGCATGTCGTCAGAACGCCGCGTAATTTTTTTCATGCGCGCCAGAGTACGGCCACATTCACAAGGAGCGTAATCCAGACTGGTAATATCTCCTGTCCGGTAGCGGATCATCGGAAAAGCTTCTCTGGTCAGCGTTGTTAGAACCAGTTCACCATCGCTTCCTGCAGGCAGGACATTTCCCGTTTCAGGATCAATAATTTCCGGAAGGAACGCATCTTCATAAATATGCATGCCTTTTTTACACAGACATTCGCCGGCGACACCGGGACCTATCACTTCGGAAACTCCATAATTATCGGTTGCACTCAGCAACAATCTGCTTTCAATTTCTTCTCGCATCTTTTCCGACCATGGTTCTCCTCCGAATAGCCCGACTTTCAAAGAAAGCGATTTCGGATCAATACCCAATTGCTCAATACGATCCGCCAGAGCAATGGCGTAGCTGGAGGTACTGACCAGCACCGTGGTTTTATAATCCTGCATAATCATAATCTGTTTATCTGTATTGCCGGTACCCATCGGAATGACCGAAGCGCCGATGGCCTCCGCACCGTAATGCACTCCGAATGCTCCGGTAAAAAGACCGTAGCGAAAAGTTATCTGCACCACGTCATCATGGGTTACACCGGCGGATGTCATAAAACGCGCCGCCAGATTGGACCAGATTTTTATGTCGTTCTTCGTATAACCCATCACTATCGGCTTGCTGGTGGTGCCTGAGGAGGAATGAATGCGCACAACTTCTCTGAGCGGTACAGCAAACATTCCATAAGGGTAATTAACCCGCAGATCGTCTTTCACGGTAAAAGGCATTCTGGTCAAATCAGACAAAGAACGGATATCTTCCGAAATTATGCCTGTGTCATTAAATATTTTCCGGTAATGAGTGACATTCTTGTAAACCCTGTTGACTGTGGCCTGAAGCCTTTCCAGTTGCAGTTGTTCGAGCTCATCACGCGACATACACTCATGAGTTACATCCCAGATATTCATAAAAATACCTCCTGCAATGCAAGCTGTTTAAAATACATATGGATTTGTTTTGTCCGTCCACACTACAGAGATTCCATGTCATTTCGAGCGAAGTGAGAAATCTTTATTGTAAGATTGCCACGTCCCGACAAGTCTGGACTCGCAATGACATTTTTAAATTCATCATCTGCTAAATACTAATTAATATTTTTTCTGCAAAACTTCCGTAAATTTATCGTTCCCATATCTCTTTTTTATCCTTGCCCAGATACGCCCTCTGAACTTCTTTATTATCGAGCAATTCGGCGGCCGTGCCCTCCAAAATCATGTGGCCGTTATCCAACACATAGCCGCGATGGGCCATTTTTAGAGCCGCCCGCGCGTTTTGTTCTACCAGCAAAACCGTCGTTTTTTTCTCTTTGGACAGATTTTCAATAACCCGGAAAATTTCCTGAGTTATAATTGGCGCAAGTCCCATGGACGGCTCGTCAAGAAGCATCAGTTTCGGTCTGGCCATAAAGGCCCTGCCGATGGCGAGCATTTGCTGTTCTCCCCCCGACAATGTTCCGGCAAGCTGTTTTCGCCTCTCCTTAAGAATGGGAAACAAATCATAGACCATCTCTTTATTTTTTTTCACTTCATCACCACCACCCAGCATTTTATGATGCAGATAAGCGCCGAGTTCCAGATTATCCTCTACTGAAATGGGTTTGAAGACCTGTCTGCCCTCCGGAACCTGGGAAATGCCCATCCGGACAATCTGGTGCACGGCAAGATTATTTATCGGAACATCGTTAAAAATAATCTGACCGCTACGTGGAGGCACTACGCCGGACAAAGAATTAAGAAGTGTTGTCTTGCCGGCTCCATTGGCCCCGATAAGAGTGACTATTTCCCCTTCCGTCAAATGCAGAGAAACATTTTTCAACGCCTGAGCCTGCCCGTAATAGGTATTGATATTTTTTATCTTTAACATAGTAACCTTGAAAAAAGTCCATATGTCCCGATAAAATCGGGATTGTGCTGTATATTTCGTCACTGCGGCGTACACTAAAAAGTACGCCTCGTTCCTCAATATTTGCACGCCTTGCCTCTGGAACTTTTTACAAAGTCGCTAATTTGCAACTTTTAATTCCATTCTGCGGGAACAATTTTAAATGAATGTTCCCCGGACAAAGCAATCAATCCGATCCCAAATACGCGGAAATCACCGCCGGATTCTCCTGAATTTCCCTCGGCGTTCCTTCGGCCAGTTTTTTCCCCAGATTTAAAACAACGATAGAATCACAAATATCCATCACCAGATCCATATCGTGTTCCACAAGAGTTACCGTGATGCCTGCTTTTCTTATTTTACGGATGAGCAGTGCCAGTTCGTCGGTTTCTCTGGTATTCAAACCTGCGGCAGGCTCATCCATCAGAATCACCCGCGGCTGGGCAGCCAACGCCCGGGAAATTTCCAGCAGTCGTCCCTTACCAAAAGGCAAATTGCCGGCCTTCATATCGGCCAGATCAGCCATGCCGGTAAATTTCAGCCACTCCATGCTCTTTTCCCGAATATACTTTTCTTCTTTAAGATGGCCGGGCAACTTAAAGGCGCAGGAAAAAATACCACTCCTGCTTCTGGTATGCAGTCCGACCATGACATTTTCCAGCACGGTCATCTGGCCGAACAACTCCACATTCTGAAACGTGCGCACAAGACCAAGTCCTGCCAGCTCCTCCGTGTTCAAAAAAGAAATGTTTTTCTCGCCCAGATAAACTTCTCCCGCTGTCTGGGTATAAAGACCGGTTACAATATTAAAAAGCGTGGTCTTTCCCGCACCGTTAGGACCGATGACGCCGGTTATCGAACCGTCCTCCACACAAAAAGAAACATCTTCCAGCGCGGTAAGTCCGCCGAACATTTTGGTTATGCCGCTAAGCCTGAGCATTGTTGTCCTTTTTTATCTTCATTTTCGCGCTGGCAAATTCTGCCAATTTCTCAATGCCGCTGACAAGACCACCGGGCATGAACATAGTCATTAAAATTAACATCAATCCATAAACAACGATATCAAAATCCTGAAAAACGCGTAGAAATTCCGGAAGCATTGTCAGAATTGCCGCACCCAGAAATGAGCCATAAATACTGCCCAGACCGCCAATAACCACCATTGTGAGCAGTTCAACGGAAAAATTGAATCCGAATGACGCCGGAGCGATAAAAGTCATGATATGGGCATAGAGACTTCCGGCTATTGCGGAAATAACGGCGGAAACAGTAAAAATCTGCACCTTAAGAATTCTGGCGTTAACTCCCATGACACGGGCAGCCACTTCCGAATCATGAATGGCTCTCAGCGCGCGACCGATTCTAGACTGGAATAAATTGATGGATAATAACATTACGGCCAGAGTGAATACCCAGACCAGATAATAATTATTCAGATCATTGTCAAAAATCAATGAGCCGATATGAAGATTCGGTATTCCGGATAATCCTGAAGGGCCCCCGGTAAAATCAACGGTTTCGTTGAAAATTATATACATGATGATACCGAAGCCAAGCGTAGCCATTGCCAGATAATGTCCCTTAAGTTTTAAAATAGGAAAGCCTATAACGAAAGCCAGAGCCCCGGCACAAAAGGCAGCCAGAATAATTATCAGAAAGGGATCTACCGGAAACCTGGTCGTGATTACACCGGAAATATAAGCGCCCATACCGAAAAAGGCGGCGTGTCCGAGTGAAATCTGCCCGGCATATCCCATCAGTAAATTTAGAGCTACGGCCAGCATGGTATTGATGCCGACAAAAACAAGCACATTTAAAAGATAATTACCCTTTAAAAAAAACGGCGCCACGAGCACTACTGCCGCGAAAATTAAAAAAATAAGTATTTGTTGCCTTTTTTCCTTCATGATATTTAATTTCTTTCAGTCTCAAATTATTGTGGGGCTGAAAATTACAGAATTTCTTAAGTTAAAACCTTTCCGTCTCTTTTTTCGTAAACAATCCTTCCGGCCGGATAAAGAGTATTAACAGCAAAATGATAAAGGCAATTGCGTCTTTGTAGCTGGCAGAGATATAACCGGCACCTAAAGATTCTAATAAACCGAGCAAAAGTCCTCCCATCACAGTGCTCAAACCGCTGCTCATTCCACCGATAATCACCGCGCAAAAACCTTTCAGACCAAGCATGACGCCGACATCATAGGAAGTCATGGTCAGCGGCGCGATAATTATTCCGGCCATAGAACCGATAGCCGAACTGATGGCAAACGATAGCAAAACCATATTTTTAACATTTATGCCGACTAATCCGGCAGCCTGCGAATTATAAGCGCAGGCACGCATAGCCTTACCAGCAATGCTGTAATTAAAAAATATTCGACCGGCCATAATGGTTAAAACAGTTACGGCAAAAATCCAAAGATGTTGGGGAAGAATAGTTGCGCCGGCGATATAAATAGGATCGTTACCGGAAAAAGCAGGCAAAGCATGTGTATCTTTTCCCCAGATAAGCATAGCTGCTCCACGAATAAAGATGCTGGCACCGATGGTAATAATGATAAGACTGAGCGGCTTCGCGTTTTGCAGAGGCCTGATGGCCAGACGTTCAAAACAAACGCCGACTATTGTCGAAATAGCAACGGCCAGAACTATTGCCGGTATGATCGACAGTTTTAAAACGGTGAGAAAAAAAACCGTCAATATGCCTCCGAGCATCACAAACTCGCCCTGCGCAAAATTTATGATGCCAGTGGCATTATAAATCATGGCAAAACCAAACCCAATCAAGGCATAAATGGCGCCGTTAGAAAGACCGGATAAAATGTATTGAAATAATTGCCGGGAGTTATCCATTTATAATATAATTCTAAATAAAAGCCCTATTTTTTATTCACAGTGCCACTCGACACATAATCTAATACCCTGAATAACCTAAAGGTCACTTGGGGGGCTCGCCAGGTCACATGGGATTACACGCCGGTAATACGCTTAACATCCCCAATATCATCTTTGATTTATAAATGGTATAAGATTATATCGTGATTCGCCAATAAATATTAACGCGGTGCGGATGACATTATCATCCGCACCGCTGACGCAGCGTTACTGATTACTTTATTATTTTATTAACTTCCAGTCGCCTTTCTCAATCTTGACCAGAACAAAAGCTTCGCTGGTAAGACCGGCATGATCCTGCGGAGAATACGTAAAGGTTCCGCCGATACCCGAAAACTTTTTAGTTTTCTCCAGTTGATCACGAATCGCCGCTGGTGAGAACCCTCCTTTTTCCATGGCACTCTTTAGAAGCATAACAGCATCCCACGCATGGCCGCCGAAATGATCACCTTCCACTTTATAATTTTTCCTGTACTCATTCACATAGTTCATCAGCGCTTTCTTCTGCGGATCTGATTTGGGCAGTTGATCGGCAACTATGACACGCCCGGACGGAAGGATAATTCCTTCTGCTCCCTCACCGGCAAGCTCAATAAATTTCTTGGAGGACACGCCATGGCTCATATACAGGGGAAGTTTTATTCCAAGCTGCTTGACGTTTCTGGCAACTTTGGCCGGACCGGGATTCGTTCCCCAGCAAATAATCGCCTGAGCTTCGCTGTCGCGTATTTTTGTCAGTTGAACAGTCATATCGTCATCTTTCGGACCATACGTTTCATCTGAAATTATCTTCATGCCGAATTCTTTGGACTGTAATTTAAGCTGTTCTCTGCCTGATGATCCGAAACCATCCGATACGGTGAGTATTGCTATCTTGGATATTTTCTGTTTCTGCAGATGCTTGTAAATTTTCATTACGGCGAGAACGTCGTTTTGCGCTGTCTTGAATACCCATTTCTTCACCGGATCGGTTATTTTAATACCTGCTGCGCATGAAACGAGGGGTATTTCCGCCTTTTCAACCACGGGGATTACTGCCATGCTGTCACCGGTCGTGCTGGGTCCGATTATAGCCACTACTTTATCATCTTTAATTAACTTATTGACGCCCTGTACAGCCTTGGTGGCATCGCCCTGGGTATCATAGACGACAAGTTCCAGTTTGCGCCCCTTTATTCCGCCTGCTTTGTTTATCTGGGCCACCATCATTTCCGCGGTATTGCGTTCCGGCTCACCGAGAAATGATGCAGGACCGGACACAGAAAACAGCGCACCGATCTTTACAGGTTCAGCGGCAAAAACTATTGAGCCAAGTAATAAACAAAAAAATGAAACCAAAACTATCCTGAAAATACTTTTTGACATACACACCTCCATTTAAAAAATTTAGTCACCTAATCAAACGCAAAACAACATGATATAATTAATATCTTAAAAATCAACTTGATTTACTTCTGATTAATTCATTTATGTTGTTTGTTATAGAACAGGTATCCTTATAGTAAATGTTGTTCCCTTTCCTACTTCACTTTTAACTGTAATATCCCCCTTATGTCTCTGGATTATTTCATAGGTAATGCTTAAGCCCAAGCCTGTTCCCTTACCAATATCTTTAGTAGTAAAGAAAGGCTCAAATATCTTACCGATGTTCTTCTCGGAAATTCCACGGCCAGTATCAGACACCGCCATCCATATTGATTGGTCTTTATCCCATGTTTTAATTGTAATTTCACCTTGTTCTTCAATGGAATTAACGGCATTGATTAAAAGATTTACAATTACTTGATTTATCTGATGAGGATGACATTTAGTAAGAGACAGAGTGCCATAGTCCTTTTTCAGGATAGCTTTATATTTTAATTCGGGCCAGACTATACTGACGGCACTTTCGATACATTCATTGATGTCCGCTTCTTTATATTCTTCTTCATCCATTCTGGAAAAGCAATTAAGTTCGTGAATGATCTTTTTCATCCTTTCCGAACCATCAACAGATTCCTCGATAAGTTCTTTTACGTCCTTAATAACATAATCAAGTTTTAATTCCATCCGCTTTTCTTTAATTTTCTCGACCACATCCTCAGTCTTAAGAGATTCAATCACCTCCGACTGGGTTTGGATAAAATCAACTAATCGATTAATATACTTATCGAGCGTCCCCAAATTACTGGAGATAAATGCCAGGGGATTATTGATTTCGTGAGCCACACCGGCAGCCAGCTGGCCGATGGAAGCCATCTTCTCCTGCTGCAGAATCTTCAATTGAGAGGCTTTTAATTCTTCGTAGGTTTTACCAAGTTTTTCCAGGGCAAGTTGAATCTTTTCTCTGCTTTCATCAATTTCCTTGTTTTTCGTAATCAGCTCTTCCTGATTCATTTTTAAGGCATACTCCAGTTGTCTGCGTTTGGTGACATCCCGGGAAATGCCCCTGAATCCGATCAGTATTCCTTCAATATCTCTTATAACAGAAATAGACGTTTCAAAGATTAATTTAGTTCCGTCTTTTCTGGTAGCTTCCATATCCAGGATATTTACCGTTTTGTAACTTTTATCCACGGCATCTTTCAGCGTTCTAATGGTTGTTTCGTCTACAAGGTGCCAATATCTCTTGCCGATTAATTCTTCTCTGGTATATCCGACTAAATGACACATCGCATCATTAATAAAAGTAAATTTGCCAACCATATCAGTCTCATAATAAGCTTCTTCGATATCTTTAAGAATAAAGCGTCGTTTATCTTCGCTCTCGCGTAGAGCTTCTTCTATTTTTTTACGTTCAGTGCGCTTTCGACCGGGTTTTTTACGTTCGACCACTTGTTCCATTTTACCCTCATAAACAAATAATTGCTCTTTCCAGATAATGAATAAACTTTAGCAATTTACTAATGAGTTTCTGCCTTGAAGAACATAAATTTCCAGTTAAAGATCTTCCCCGGCAGGTATTTTATCCTCAAGAATAATCCCGGCAGATGTGTCGGGAAGTACTTCCACATCGCGCAATTTATTCTGTATAGTTTTTGATTTTTTGCGCGCATCATCCACGGAGCTGGCGGCTTGTTCCAACCGCTTATGCACAGCATCCAGTGTGTCGCCAAATCTGCCGAACGCTGATTTAACTTCACCCAGCACTTTCCATACTTCACTGGAACGTTTCTGAATAGCCAGCGTGCGGAAACCCATCTGCAAACTGTTTAAAAGTGCCGCAAAAGTGGTAGGACCGGTAACAACGATATGATGTTCTCGCTGCAGAACGGCAACCAAAGCCGTACGGCGGATGACCTCAGCGTAGAGCCCTTCCGAAGGCAGAAACATAATGCCGAAATCAGTCGTTTTGGGCGGCGCGAGATATTTTTGAGAAATGTCTTTGGCAGCTTTTTTTATACTCCCCTCAAGCTGACGGACAGCGCTGTCCACGGCGACGGCATCCGCCCGTTCCTGCGCGTCCAGCAGACGCTGATAATCTTCCACCGGAAATTTCGCATCTACCGGAATCAGCACGGAATCAGCGGGCGAATCGCTCTGACCGGGAAGCTTGATGGCGAATTCGACAAAATCGCTCCCATTTTCCTGTATCTTAACATTCTTTAAATATTGTTCAGGAGAAAGGATTTCTTCCAGAAGCGCGCCTAATTGCACCTCTCCCCATGTGCCGCGTATCTTGACATTGGTCAGCACCTTCTGCAAATTGCCCACATCGGCGGCCAGATTGCGCATGTCGCCCAATCCCTGATGCACCTGTTCCAGCCGATCACTCACCAGTTTAAAAGCTTCGCCTAATCTGGTTTCCAGAGTATTGTGCAGTTTTTCATTGACTGTCTCGCGCATCAGTTCGAGCTGGCGGGTATTATCTTCCTGAATCTGCTTGAGCTTCTCATCAACAACCAGCCGGACAGCTTCTATTTTCTTTTCAGTGGCAGCGGTCAGTTCTGCCAGACGCATCTGCACCGAACCCTCAAATGATTTAAATGACTGGGCCAGCTCGGTTCGTTCCTGCTGTGCCTGTACCTGCACCTCCGCGCGCGAACGCGCGATTTCTTCGCGCACCGAGCGATCGGTTCGTTCCTGAAAATCCCGCAGATTGTCCAGCCTGCTCACAAGGTTCGCAAAATCAAGAGAGCCGCGCGAGGCTCGCCAGTATAACAAAACGAAACCGGCGATTATCAGGACTATAATTATTATTAGAAATACTTCCATTTTTTCTCCGCAACCAGCCGGATGAAATTTATCCGTAAAGCGCATATCCTGAGAATGACGGCTGAATATATCGGTTCAGATACTGGTGTGTCAAGCGAAATGACCGGAGCTGATGCCGTTTCATCAGATGGCATCTTTATCACGCCAAGACCTTGTATTGATTAAGGAACATATTTGTAAGTTGCATAATTTACGGCTTTTGGGTATAAAATCGGGCGTCCGCCTGATTAGGCGGATTAAAATATTTTCTTATATTAAGGTTGAACATGGCGAGCAGAATTGAAGTTGGTTTCAAAAACGGCATTCGCGACGCTTTAGGCGAAAAAGTAAAGAGGCGGATTATCGATAACATTTCCCTGCCGGTTGAGAAAGTAAGCACCGTTGAAGTTTATACAGTCACCGGTGATTTGAACAAAGATGAATTAAAAGAAGCTGCGTCCGGTCCTCTTTCCGACCATGTAATTCAAGACTTTTCCATAAACATTCCGCTGACCGGTGATTTCGATTGGCTAATCGAAGTCGGCTTTAGACCCGGTGTCACCGATAATGTAGGCAAAACCGCCCGGGAAGCAATTGAACTACTGCTAGGCAACAATATCGGTTCACGTAAAATTGGCGTTTATACTTCCCGCCAATACCGGATCTGCGGAAAAATCACCAAAAATGATGCTGAAAAAATCGCTTCCGGTCTTTTAGCCAACGATTTAATCGAGCGCTATCAAATCGTTTCTAAAAATGACTTTGATTTTGCTTGCGGAATGCCGGTTTATATCCCGCAAGTATCAGGCAAGGCGGATCTCGCAGTGGAAGAAATCAATCTGACCGCAGCCGGCAATGATGAACTTTTAAAAATCAGCAGGGATCGGATCCTGGCCTTAAATCTGACGGAAATGAAAGCAATGCGTGATTATTTTCGCAACAAAAAAACGGTCGGCACAAGAAATAAAATGGGGCTTGGCGAGAACATTACGGATGTCGAACTGGAATGTCTGGCGCAAACCTGGTCGGAACATTGCAAGCATAAAATATTTAACAGTCTGATCAACTACAGCGACGGGAAAAAGAAACAAACAATTAATTCTCTCTTTAAAACTTATATTAAAGACTCCACAACAAAAATACGCAAAGCCAAGGGCAGGAAAGATTTTTGTCTTTCTGTTTTTGTCGATAATGCCGGTATAATTAAATTCAACGATGATTTTAATCTGGTTTTTAAAGTAGAAACGCATAATTCACCTTCCGCTCTTGATCCCTATGGTGGAGCGCTTACCGGCATTGTTGGCGTCAACCGCGATCCATTTGGCACAGGCCTCGGAGCAAAGCTGATTTTCAATACCGATGTTTTTTGTTTTGCTTCTCCTTTTCATAAAAAGAAACTGCCGCCGCGCATTCTCCATCCGCGCCGAATTTATGAAGGAGTACGCGAAGGCGTCGAACACGGAGGGAATAAAAGCGGCATCCCCACTGTCAACGGCAGTATTGTATTTGATGAACGATTCCTGGGTAAGCCCCTTGTTTACTGCGGTACAGCCGGAATAATGCCCGCACGGATCAAGGGAAAAACAACGCATCAAAAAGAAATCAAACCGGGCGACCTGATCGTCATGACAGGCGGTCGCATCGGCAAGGACGGCATTCACGGAGCGACTTTTTCTTCTGAGGAGCTGCACGAAGGATCACCGGTAACGGCAGTGCAGATCGGTGATCCGATCACTCAAAAAAAAATGACCGATTTTCTGCTTGTCGCCCGTGATCGCGGACTTTATCGCGCCATTACTGATAATGGAGCCGGTGGACTTTCCTCTTCCATTGGCGAAATGGCGACTTACTCCGGAGGATGCGAATTCGATCTGATTCATGCACCTTTAAAATACGCAGGCCTTCAGCCTTGGGAGATTCTTGTCTCTGAAGCACAGGAACGCATGACGCTGGCTGTTGATCCTCGAAAAATAAAGTCCTTTCTGGAACTGGCGAAAAAGATGGGTGTGGAAGCAACTGTTCTGGGTAAATTTACCGCCTCCGGTAATTTTCATGTCCTCTTTGGCGGAAAAACTGTTGCCTGCCTCGAAATGGAATTTCTCCATGCCGGCGTTCCCCAAATGACACTTACGGCAAAATGGAAACAACCTAAAAATAAAGAACCGCGTTTTGCACCGCCATCTGATCTGGGCAAGGCGCTCATGGAAATGCTTTCCCGTTTAAATATATGCTCAAAAGAATCGGTGGTGCGTCAATACGATCACGAAGTTCAGGGAGGCAGTGT
The DNA here is from genome assembly GCA_002840505.1 of Deltaproteobacteria bacterium HGW-Deltaproteobacteria-2. NCBI lineage: Bacteria > Deltaproteobacteria > Deltaproteobacteria bacterium HGW-Deltaproteobacteria-2. The sequence continues at coordinate 362,683 of PHBC01000001.1, forward strand.
AATTAAGCCTTTGGTAGGCGCCGAAAATGACGGACCTTCCGATGCCGCAATAATCAGGCCTATTCTGGATTCCATGGAAGGAGTTGTCGTAGCGCATGGTATTTGTCCGCGTTACAGCGATATTGATACTTATCACATGACCGCCTGTGCCATGGACGAAGCAATCCGCAATGCCGTGGCCGTAGGCGCCGATATTGACCATCTGGCCGGTCTCGATAATTTCTGCTGGTGTGATCCCGTGAAGTCCGCAAAAACACCCGACGGCGAATATAAACTGGCGCAACTGGTGCGTGCTAATATGGCTATCTACGATTATACAACAGCTTATGGCGTTCCTTGTATTTCCGGCAAGGACAGCATGAAAAACGATTACCAGATAGGCAAAACGAAAATATCTATTCCTCCGACGCTTCTTTTTTCCGTTATCGGTAAAATTAAAGATGCAAGAAAAGCCGTTACTATGGATGCCAAACGCCCGCAGGATCTGGTTTATATCATCGGTGAAACCAAAGATGAATTAGGCGGTTCGGAGTGGTTTGCATCGCAAAAAGTCATCGGCAATAATGTTCCACGGGTCATTGCCGCAAAAGCGATAAAAACATACAGGGCATTACATAAGGCTATGCAGTCCGGTATTATCGCTTCCTGCCACGACTGCTCCGACGGTGGACTCGCTGTTGCACTGGCTGAAGTAGCTTTTGCCGGTGGCCTGGGAATGAATATTGATCTAAACTTTGTTCCTTACCGGGGCAAAAAGAGAAATGATTACATTTTATTTTCGGAAACGGCCAGCCGTTTTGTAGTTACAGTACATCCGGAAGATCAAGGAAAGTTTGAAAATATCATGGCCGGAAACATCAGCAGCGAAATCGGCTTTATCACCAGCGACGGTTTATTTCAGGTAACCGGTCTGGACGGAAAATTAATTATCAAAGAAAAAATACGCAAACTCAAAGATGCTTGGCAAAAGCCTCTTAATTTTTAAAAGCAGGATTGATTCTATGCCCCGCAAAGTAAAAGCAATCGTCTTGACCGGAAACGGTACAAACTGTGAAATGGAAATGGCTCAAGCCTGCAAATTGTCCGGCGCCGATGTCGTTGATATTGTGCATATCAGTGAATTGCTTTACGGAGAGCGTCGTCTGGAGGATTATTCTTTTCTCAATCTACCGGGCGGCTTTCTTGATGGCGACGATCTTGGCTCAGCAAAAGCCGGCACCAACCGTTTCCTGCACGCCAGTATCAAAGGCCACAAGGAAATGCTCTTCGCTCAGTTACTTAAATTCATCAATGCCGGAAATTTAATTTTAGGTGTTTGTAACGGCTTTCAGCTGATGATCAAACTCGGATTACTTCCGGCCCTGGAGGGCAATTACGGCAGGCAGAGCGCTACCCTGACCCATAATGACTCCGGACGCTTTGAAGACCGCTGGGCTTATCTGAAAGCAAACGCGCAAAGCCCCTGTATTTATACAAAAGGTATTGATATATTGTATTTGCCTGTCCGGCACGGCGAAGGTAAATTTATCCCGGAGAGTTCTTCCGTTCTTCAACGAATCGAAAAGAAAAATATTTTGGCGCTCCAATACTGCTCCAAAAGCGGCCAGCCGACCGGCAACTATCCGGCCAATCCGAACGGATCAGTAAATGCCATTGCCGGAGTGTGTAACGAATCCGGCCGGCTTTTCGGCCTGATGCCTCATCCTGAAGCTTATTTGTACCGGACAAATCATCCACGCTGGACCAGGGAAAAACTACCGGAAGAAGGGCAAGGTCTGACAATGTTTCGTAACGCAATAAATTTTATCCGTAGCAAAGAATTTTAATTGCTGGTACGGCCCCACGACGCAAGTTGCGGGGCATTAAACTCCGCCTATGCGTGATAGTTCGACCAACGCTTCGTTTTCGGAATTAAAATTTCAATAATAATTATTTCCTGCCTCTGTAGTACTGAATTTCGCCGGGCGCATCTATAATTTGCTTAAATTCTCTTTCGGCGACGGCAGTTGCGGTTGGATTGGTGTGGTCAAAAATAATCTGACGAACAGCATCCTCGTCAATAAAATTGAGGTCACTTTCTTTCAGTTGCAGCAAAGTCAGCACTTTCTCAGTCTCTTTCGTGGAGACAACAAAAATAACCTTTTCGTACCATTTGTCATAAAATTCATCGAGAGTAAAACTGATATCGCCTCTCCAGGGATCGGCCAGAAATATGTGCCCTTTATAGATTCCTCTAAAAACGACAAAATGACGGTAATCGAAAATTTTTATAGGAATTATACAGGGTGTGTTGAGAGTTTTCAAATCCTCGATATCAACTTTGTAACCATCGCCCTGGTAACCCAGTACCTTAACGAACTTTTTCATGTCCAGAAGAGAGAAAGCCTGGCGTTTTGTTATCTGCTCGATATCACCGTAACGGATAAGCCCCTGAATAACCTGCTTTTCGGTAAAATTTTCCCCAAGATAAAAATTGAGAAGAATAGCAAGAGCGGCAGAACCACAGCTGAAATCATAGCTTTGTTTAATGAGATGAGTTTTTTTGATTTCCGAAAGCGGATTAATATAAGCCCGGATATAACCAGGTCCGGGTCCGGGTACGGCAATATTGATCTCCGATTTTGGTTGCTCCCTGACAGTATAAACACTACTGGTAAAACCCACCACAATTGCAAATATGGCGGCAATTACTAATGCACCCATTAAGCTCCTTATGTTTTATGACTATTGATGCCGTCACTTACTTCGAAAATCAAGCAGAAGAAAAAGCTGAATACCTCGGCCCGTCAATTATTTCTTTTTTTTTTAATCTGTGAATTTAGCGGCTATTTTTTTAGAGTGAGTAGAGCGTCACAATAGCCATCTTCACGACGGCACCATCAACCGCAACCGGACCAATTCCGTTAAAAAGGTCATCAATTTGAAAGTCATTGATCCTTATTGATCCCGACAGTGGAAGATTTAAACTCAAATATGTTTTACCACTTAGGGTGCCGACATCTATAGTGGCCGGATAGTCGGTTTCCCCCGGAACATTGTATAAACTGGGATTATAAAGACCTATACTGAGATTGCCGCTTCCGACCCAGGTTGAAGGCGTCTGTACAGTGCCGCTGAAGCTATTGCAAGCATATATTCCCGACAACCTAAATTCATTCGATGAATTCGCCGGCTTATAACGATATTCCAGCGTGTTCACATACAAATTCATCGAGGCGTAAAGATCAATCCCTCCGGTGTGACCTCCCAAACGGATAAAAGGAGTATCTCCCATGGTAAAGTCGTTTGTATTGCCTGGAGGAGAATAGCCCGGGGTGGGACTTGCTCCACCGGTCAGAGTTCTGCCCATGAAAATACCTCTGATATAAAGATCGCCCAAAATCCTGTCATTAGCGCCATCTTCGATATAGATACCCTTGCTGGTTAAACCCATTGCATTATAAATATTCAAACCACTTATGTTGACCCAGGTTTTTCCGGAAAGTGTCCCGATATCTAATACAATAGTGGAATTTATGTTAACGGGAGACGGATCAGTATAGTTGTCCGCCGTCGTGTTTATAGTCCCATCAATAACCAGATTGGGTAAGACTATTCCTGAAGTTTCTGCAGTCGTAGTAAAAAGGCCGACACTGGTTGCCTTAAGGTAAGCATCGGTATTTAAGGCGATGGTTATTCCGGTCTCAGCATTAATCCGGATGAGATCATCATCACTCATCGCCTGCATTTTTGCACATACGGACGAAGAAAAAAAGAACGAAGAAATTAAGATAAATGCGATAATTTTTATGAAGTTATGTTTTAGCACAAGTCATACCTCATTTTGCCACTCTTTAAAGAGTGAGGTAGAAGAAATTTGCGAACAATTGCCCGTGCTTTTTTGCACATTCCAACATCCGGTCATGATTACTCCGGATTTTTTTCTGCACGCATCAATGAGCGTAAACCATCACTGAACCGCTTACCTGAGTTTTCAGTCCTTTGATATCCAAAACTCCCACTGTCGTAGCATTTGTTACAAGATCAGAACTCGCCGCCAGTATCACTGAAGCAGTAACATTCAAACCCGCCGTGCCGCCGATGCTAACAGTAGGCAAAGAGATGTTAACTCTGGTGGAGCCACCATTTGTGCCGACATCTATATTCATAGGACCGTTTATCACCGCTACATCGCCGGTTATGGTAATACTTCCTATTCCGGCCCAGCCATCACCGGTGTAACCGGTAAAACCGCCTGCGTCACCCCAGGCCATTGAGGTCAGGCTTGTATTGCTTAATGTAAGATTAACGAACTCAATGGTAACACCTTGCTGAGCGATTACTGAACCAAGCTCACTATCGGAAATAGCTGTCCTGGCAAACGATGCCAGAGGTATCATTACAAACACTGCAATAACCGCCAATGCTAAACTTTTTTTCATATTTTCCTCTCGTCGCGATTGTTGTTCCAGTTACAGCGTTTCTTTAAAGTTACAACCCGCTAATGGTTGTTTCTTTTATTTCACCCGGGTGCCTAAAGGGCATGGACAAACCAGTTGCCCATGCCTCTTTTTGCATTTTTTTCATTAACAACGGCTTAAACAAACGCCTTTTAACAAACTTTTTTACAGGCTAAACAAACGCCTTTTGGCCATCAAGTATTAATGGGCGTAAATAACCAGCGTGCCAGCGGGGCTTAAAGTAAGGCCTTTAATGAAAGCAGTGCCTATTGTTGCATTGCCGGCTGCTATGAGTTCCTGATCCGGTGCCAGCTTTAATACTGACGTTATATTTCCACTGATATTGATATTGGGCAACTTGATTGCCACAGCGGTTCTAGCATCAGTTGTATTAGTGCCAACATCGATGTTCAGTGTGCCACTCATAGTAACAGCATCAGGTGACATGTCAACAGAAGCGCCGACCCAGCCTGCACTTGCGTAGCCGGTAAAGCCGTTCCCGTCACCCCAGGAAATCGTTTCAATTTGTACATTTCCTAATGAAAAGCTGGTACCGAAATCAATGGTAACACCTTCCTGAGCGGTTACTGAACTAAGTTCGCTATCGGTGATAGCTGTTTTGGCAAACGACGCAAAAGGCATCATGACAAACAATGCGATAACGGTTAACAACAAAATCTTCTTCATGCTTAATCCTCCTAATTGTTTTGCGCCAGCAAAAGAACCATCATCCACCCCTCTGTAATAAATGCTTCTTTATCCGGCCGCGGTTAAAGAATATAAAGCTAAACCTGCCTCCCTTACTGCAATATTTTACACCCTTCATTCCGGATGTTAGTAAGTATCTTAATGTCTGATCCCCAATTGGGTCTTCATCAATACCCCAGTTGGTCAACGGTCGTATCAGGAATTTTTTGAAAAAATCCCCTTAAATTAGTAGTGGTGTTTCCGTTCTCGTCTGTATAGTTATACTTTGATGCAAACAAGAAAGACATCCGATCGTTGGTAAAGGTAATGGTTTGTCTTGCGCCTAACGTCTGCCGGATCATCACACCATTATTCTGCCCTGTACTGGCAGTTGTCAGTATAGCATTGAGCTGATTCAAGCTTCCGGTTATGGAACCGCTGGCACTCATCGTTCCAAAATCTATATAATTAAGTCTACGGTCGGTGCTACTGGAAATGTTATCAAAGCCAACCTGCAAAAATAATCCTTTTAAAACGAGCGGAACAGCGCTGGCACTGGTATACTGATTGGAACCGCCAAAATAAAAGTTCGTTATATCATAATCCCAGCCGTTACCACCGTTATTCCAATAGCCGATTTTGAAAGAGTCAATATGGGCTAGTACATCCACCCTGGCACCTAGATTCACAGTGATTACATTCTGGCTGCCATACTGATTAGAGGTTTGAGTTATACTTAAAAAAGCCTGGGCGTTGGTTGCGGAGAGCTCATCATCAGACATTATCTTTTTTTCCACAAAGTTGATTGATTTGGTTTTTTCAAACTTAGAATCATCAATTATCTTCGTTGGCGCAAAGCTTGTTGACGATGATACAAAAAGAAGGATTAACGCGGTTAGCAGGACAAACAAACCCCGACTGAGCAAGAGCAACTTTATTCTCGTTGGCTTACTATTCATTTTCATTTCTGGACAGGCTCCTAATGCTTCTAAAACTGATCCGGAAATTTATACATCTCAATTGTTGAAGTTTTATTCACGTTACCATATATTCGTGAAAATCGAATGTCAAGCTTAAATTTATTATTTTTTATATGGCCACCGCAACAAAACAAAACCACAGGATATTTCGACTAACAATTTTTCGTTTCATTATGGAAATTATATTTTCACAAACAAAAAAAAACGTTAATAATAGCAATTTTAACATGTTCATCGGTAACTGATGGTGGCGCCACAGGGTGATATCTATGGTAAATGGAGCAGAAAAACCACTTCATCTTTAATAGCGACAGTGTTAATAAATTTTCTTCTCACATTTTTTCTATAACTAATTTAGTGTATTATAAAAACATATTTTATATCTTTTGGCTATTGTACCTTGGTACAATTTTTTTATTTTGCTTTTTTAACTTTTTATAAAAAAAGATTTACGCCGCTGACGCCATGCTTTTCGTAAAACTGGCGCATCAGATACTCCTTCTTTCTATTTTCAGCAGCTCTTCGCTTTTTTCTGTCTCCAAACGTAGACGGCGATCAAAACGGCACTGAAGAGAATCACGCCAATGACGGCCTGGTGTGAGTACTTCAGGATGAGTGCCTGCTCTTTGCCGATAAAGTATCCGATCCAGGCCAGAATCGTACACCACATCCCGGCACCGGCAAGGGTGTAAAGAGAAAAGCGGAGATGATTCATCCCGGCGATACCGGCCGGAATGGAGATCAGGTGGCGAATGACGGGCAGCAGGCGGCCGATGAAGGTCGAAATCTCGCCATGCTTCAGAAAGAAACTTTCTACTTTTGCGAACTTTTTCTCGGTTATCCAGAAATATTTGCCATATTTCAGCACCAGGGGCCGTCCCAGCCAGCGGGAGACAAAGTAGTTGGCATAGGCGCCGACAAGGCTGCCGAGAGTACCCATAATGATGGCTATCCAGATATTCATCTGCCCTTGATGGGCGAGGTAGCCGGCAGGTGGCATAACAAACTCACTGGGCACCGGGATAATGGAACTTTCCATGGCCATCAGGACGAAAATGCCGGGGTAACCCATGGCATTCAGGGTATTAAGAAGGGCGTTGATAAGTTCGTGCATTCAGTTATCCTTTCAGATGGATTGGAACAAAACATAAAATGTATAGCAGCAAAAGCTCCCAGGGCAAACAAAAGTGAATCGCCGGGCAAAGCTGGTGTTACTGTAAGGCCTGTTTCACAGAAAATAACTAAAAAAATAATAACATACGCCCGAATACCAAAACCTTGGATATTTACCGGCAAATACTTATCCAAATGAATAAAAAAATCTATAAAATAAATGATTATGTCCATAAATAATTATGTTATACTGAAAATACAAAGAATAATAAATTTTTATAAAATGATCATATTCAAGAAGAACAAAAATTGTCAACATTAAAAAGATTTTAGTTGTTCTATTAATACTTTCCTTAAAGAGCGAATTTAAATGACTAAAGATCAAAACATCAAATATTTATTTGAGCCGCAGTCAATTGCCATTATTGGAGCTTCCAATGATAAGGGCAAGATTGGCAACGCGGTAATCAGCAACATCATCAAAGGCGGCTATAAGAATAAAATTTTCCCGATTAATCCCAAGGGCGGAGAAATTGAAGGCATTAAAGCATACAAAAGCATATCAGATGTGCAGGATGACGTTGATATCGCCTGTATTACAATTCCAGCGAAATTTGTTCTGGACTCCGTAAAAGAATGCGCGGCCAAAGGCGTAAAATACGCTATTGTAATAACTTCCGGCTTCTCCGAAATTGGTAAAATAGAAGAAGAGCGAAAACTGGTTGAAGCCGCCCGGGAGAAAGGAATGCGTATTCTGGGACCGAATGTTTTCGGCATCTTCACTGCAGAGGTATCGTTAAACTCAACTTTTGCCGGCAGTGTTATTCCTTCCGGCAATCTGGGCATCATTACCCAGAGCGGCGCTTTAGGTCTGGCCATGATCGGACAAGCCACTGTCGGCAATGTCGGCCTTTCGGCAATTGTTTCCGTGGGAAATAAATCCGACGTTGATGAAGGCGACCTTTTAGAATACATGATAACTCAAGACCGGACGAAAGTTATCCTCATTTATATGGAAGGGGTGCGCGAAGGAGAGCGGTTGGTCGAAACACTCAAGCGCGCCAGCAAAATAAAACCAGTCGTCATCATCAAGTCCGGACGGTCCACGCGGGGAGCAATGGCTGCGGCATCACATACAGGCTCGCTGGCCGGCTCCGACGCTGTATTTAACGATATAATCAAGCAATGCGGAGCGCTGCGAGCTGAAAATATGACGGAAGCTTTTGAATGGAGCAAGTTTCTTGCCAACAATCCACTTCCGGCCGGCGAAAACACAGTTATCATTACCAATGGCGGCGGAGCAGGAGTTATGGCCACTGATGCCTGCGAAAAATATAATGTAAAACTTTATGATGATTTCAACCATCTGAAAACAATTTTCTCGCCGGCCACACCGGAGTTCGGCTCGACAAAAAATCCGATAGATATAACCGGTCAGGCCAAAGCTGAAGATTACATAAAAGCTTTTAACGCGGCTCTGCATGACCCTGAAATTCATTCCGTAATTGGAGTTTTTTGTGAAAGTTCCCGTTTTACAAATAAAGATCTGGACATGGCCGTGGAACAAAACTACCGGCAATTTAAAGCTGCCGGTAAGCCCATTGTCTTTGGTTTATTGGGAGGTGAAACAGTTGCTGACTATACCAGAGAGGCGCGCCGGAAAAATATCCCGGTTTATGAAGATGTTTATGCAGGTGTAGAATCTCTGGGCGCGATGTATTCCTATAAACGATATGCTGAAGAAAAAGAAGATGAAGTTACCGATTTTAAATTCGATGCGACAGCCATTGACAATATTTTGGGGAATGCCCGTAAAGAAGGCCGGTCGTTTCTATTTGCCCATGAAGGTCAGGACGTAATGAAAATTATCGGTATTTCTGTTCCTAAAAGCATTGTTGCCGCGAATATCGAAGGCGCCGTAAAAAGTGCCGCAGACATTGGCTACCCGGTAGTTATGAAAGTTGTTTCCAAAGATATTTTGCATAAGAGTGATGCCGGCGGCATCGCCCTCGATCTGGATAATGAAAATGAAGTAATTTCCGCCTATGAAGCGATCATGCGCAATTGCCGGGCTAACGTACCCCGCGCCGTTATCGAAGGTGTGGCAATATCGGAAATGGTACCTAATGGAACGGAAATGATTGTCGGGGCAAGAATCGACGGTTCTTTCGGCCCGACTGTAATGGTTGGCTTAGGCGGAATATATGTGGAAGTAATGAAAGATGTTTCTTTTCGTGCTGTTCCTTTGGGAAGACGGGAAATAATGGAGATGATCAAAGAAATTCGCTCTTATCCTTTGCTTCTGGGAGTGCGCGGCGAGAAGATACGCGACATAAACACTCTTGTGGATACAATAATCAAGATCGGGTCTGTAATCCGCAATTGCAAAGGAATTTCCGATATTGAAATTAATCCTCTTGTTCTTTATGAACAAGGTATGGGCGCAAAGGCCGTGGACGTAAGAATAATACTTTCAAGAGAAGAGAGGTGAAATAAATGGATAAGCTAGTCGTAACATCAATGCGGCAGAGCGCGGGTAAAACAAGCGTTATTATTGGTCTGGCCAAGGCATTGAACAGGAAAGCCGGATATATGAAGCCTTTCGGTGAAAGACTGATCTACCGCAAAAAGAAATTGTGGGACTATGATGCCGCATTGATAGCCAATATATTTGAAATAGAAGAAAGCGGCGAAAATATGAGCATTGGCTTCCATCCTGCCAAACTTATGTCCATGCTGGACGAAGAAATGACTAAACAAAAGTTACTTGAGCTTATGTCCAATGTCGGCAATAAAAAAGATGTCGTTTTTATCGAAGCGGGAAAAGATATCACTTACGGCTCGTCCGTTTATCTGGATGCTATTTCTTTGTCTCAATATTTAGATGCCGGTTTACTGGTAGTGGCCAGCGGCAATGAAGACACAATTTTTGACGATATCATTTTTTTAAAAAAACGTGTCCGGATGGAGCAGGCAACACTCAAGGGCGTCATCATCAATAAAGTTGCCAACATTAACGAATTCAATGAAATTTACCTGCCCAAAATACAACAATTGGGCGTAAACGTGCTGGGTGTAATTCCCTATTATAAAGAATTACCTTTCTTTTCCGTGAACTATCTGGCTGACCGGTTGTTTGCCAAAATTATTGCCGGAGAAAACAATTTAAACGGCATAGTGGAAAATGTCTTTATCGGTTCGGTTTCCGCAAGCGCTGTTTGCAAAGAGCCGTTGTTTCAAACGAAAAATAAAATCGTTATCACCAGCGGCGACCGCAGCGATATGATTATCGCGGCGCTGGACAGTCAGTCGACAGCTATTGTTTTGACAAATAATATTTTGCCGCCATCTAATATCATTGCCAAAGCCGAAAAGATGGGCATTCCCTTACTTTTAGTTTCTCTGGATTCCTATCAGACGGCCAAACAAATAGATGATCTGGAAGCGCTGCCGACAAAAGATGATAAAGAAAAAATCGCTTTAATTGAGAAGATGATCAGCGATCATGTGGATATTAAAAAACTTCAATTGGCAAAATAATTTAACAACAACCCAATTCAAGCGTAAGGCATGAAACAGGAAAAAACAAAGCAAGAGGATGTCCCGTCATCACAAAAACTCAATCAATTTGCTGATACAGAAGAAAGAGGATCTAAGATAAGAAGAGATTATATCCATAATCTCTTCTTTATTTTTGCCATCTTCATTGCAGGCATTATTGCTTATTCCAATTCGTTTGACTGTTCATTTCATTTTGACGACGCTAATTTTTTCGAAAAAATTGATATGATAGGTTCAGCAGGAATAAGCGACTGGCTTAAGCTTTTTCCCAGCCGCCCTGTCGGCACCTTGACGTTTGCTCTTAACTATCATTTTCATCGTCTTGATGTCTGGGGATATCATCTGGTTAACCTGATCATCCACCTGACGAATGCACTACTCATCTGGTGGCTGACCTGGCTGACTTTGTCTACTCCCGTCATGAAGACCTCCGAAATCAGCAGATATAAAACAATGCTGGCCTTTTTGACCGGCATGCTTTTCGTAACCCATCCCCTGGCTACACAATCAGTAACATATATAGCCCAGCGTTTTGCCTCGCTGGCCACACTATTTTATCTTTTATCCTTAATTCTCTTCATCCAGGGAAAGCTCTGGCAGGGAAACAAGAATATACCGAAGCTTTTATTCGGCGGTTCGCTCATGACTGCTGTTTTGGGTATGCTCACCAAGGAGATTGTCTTTACTTTGCCCTTCGCTATTCTCTTATATGATTACTGTTTTCTTAAGACCGTTCCCTGGACGCTGGAAAGAAAGGATCATAGCGTTATCCTTTCCTTTATTATGCTGGTAATCTTTATTCTCTTGTTTTTCATGCTTTCCTCTGTGAGGAATCCATTCGATACTGTACCTCCTGACCAGGGATATTCCTATTCCATATCCATGAAAGAATATTTTTTTACTCAGTTCAGGGTTATCCTGACCTACATTCGCTTGTTCATTCTGCCGATTAATCAAAACCTGGATTACGATTACCAGATTTCCACCGGTTTCTTTCAGCTAAAAACTTTTTTAAGTTTTTCCATTTTGCTTGGCATTTTAGCGGCGGGGATTTTGCTGTTTAAAAAGTACCGGCTGATTTCCTTCGGGATATTCTGGTTTTTCCTCACTATGTCCGTGGAGTCGAGCATCATTCCGATTTCCCAGAATGTAATCTTCGAGCACCGTACCTATCTGCCCGGTTTTGGCTTCTTTCTGGTTTTGACCGGCGTATTTTTTTATTTCTTCAGGGAAAGATACATAAGAATTGCGGTGATTATTCTGCTGATAATTGCTTCTATCAATACTGTATTAACGTATCAGCGCAATGAAATCTGGAAAAGCGAATATACCTTATGGTCTGATTGCATAAAAAAATCCCCGGATAAGGCCAGAACGAATAATAATTTCGGCCTTATCCTGTTTGGCGAAGGAAAAATTAAGGAGGCTATTGATCATTACAACAAGGCCCTCAGCATAACACCGTATTACGTCCCACCATACTACAATCGAGGAAATGCTTACGCTGAGCTCGGCCAGTATCAACTGGCTTTTGAAGATTATAATCAGGCTATCCGTCTCCAGCCTGATTATGCCGAGGCCTATTACAATAGAGGATCTGCCTACTCTAAATTCGGCCAGAACCAACTGGCCATTGATGATTTCAATAAAGCCATTGCTTTAAATCCAAATTATACAAAAGCCTACAACAACAGGGGCATTACTTATGGCAAGCTCGGCCAGTATCAGCGCGCTATTGAAAACTTTAACAAAGCCATAAGTCTGGACCATAATAATACCAAGCTCTATAACAACAGAGGGTTTGCTTATGCTAAACTCGGCCAGTATCAGCGCGCCATTGAGGACTATAATGAAGCAATCCGCCTGAAGCCGGATTATGCTATGGCTTACAACAACAGAGGATTTGCTTATGATAAACTTGGCCTGCATCAGCGAGCCATTGAGGACTATGAAACGGCTCTAGGTCTGAAATCGGATAACGCAGACCTCCGCAGAGCATTACGACTGGCGCCGAAAATAGAAAAGCGTTAAAGTGATGAATGCGTAAAGTAAATATAAAAATTCATTTGCTCACTAAAATAAAATTATTGAAAATAAGATAATTCAAACCGATGTTAAATAAGATAAACATTAATCCTCAAAAAAAGAACCTGATTGTTTATATTTTTCTGGTTATTGTCACGATTGCCGTCTACTGGCAGGTGAATCAACATGATTTTATTAATTGCGATGATTCTGTCTATGTTACAGAGAACCTTCATGTCCAGTCCGGAATCACGCTGGATGGAATTCGCTGGGCCTTCAGCACAACCTATGCTG
>PHBC01000001.1:675900-940231 GCA_002840505.1 Deltaproteobacteria bacterium HGW-Deltaproteobacteria-2
TTTTTCGATTGGCTCCTTTTCGCTTCCCGTAAAGACAACTTTCATTTGTAACTTATTATTAATTAAATCGGCTAAGTAAGCAAAATTTTCATTGCTCCATAATTTCGTTTCCCATAAAGCTATGGGGTTAATTGCAACAAATTTTTTATCTTCAAGATTATGTTCGCCCAGTAAACGTAATACTTTCCCCTTTGCTTCCTTATTCGAAGGAAGAGCAAATTCAGCTCTGTCGATCTTCGCTCCCAGATAACGTGGAAAATCCAGATAGCGGTCAACCGCATGCTTGTTCATGTCTTCAGGAATTTTTTCATTAAGAAATAAGCCGCTTAATTCCTGCCAGGAATCATAACCTATTTTTCTTTTCCCCCGGCTCAAGAAAACAATTATCGAACTTTTAAACAGACCGTGAAAATCAATAATCAGATCATAATCCCGTTGCCGCAAAGTTTTCGTAAACGTTAGAATTTCGTCCAAAGAACTTCTGAACTGGCCACGAAGCAAGTCTTTACTCCAGCTTTTGCGCCGCGAAATTAATACTGAGTCCAGATAAGGGTGATTTCTAACTAAATCAGCCGCCGCTTCTTCCACAACCCATGTTATGTGAGCTTCAGGATAAAGTCGGCGCAGAGCAGCAAGAGAAGGCAGGGTATGAATTACATCACCTATCGCGCTGAGTTTTACGATCAGTATATTCACGTTCCATCCTTTAATTCCGAGTTGCATCCAAAGGATAACGAGGCGGCAAAGAGGAGGCTCCGCAGACGTATTGTGTATACGTTGAGGAAGCCGACCCCGCCCGGCCTGCGCCGGGGCAAGCTATGCCAGCAAAGTTAGCCGCAGGATGCGACTTGGGATAATATCCATTTTACAGCTTCCAGTATATCTGCGGCAATATAAGCCGGCTTGCTCTCCGGCGTTGCCTTATCCGGACCATCGTCCTTCAGCAATTCACTGCCATATCCTGTTTTTACCAATACCCCTTTAACACCAACCTTTTTAGCAGCTTCCATGTCACGGAATCTATCACCCACCAGGTAAGATTTTGTCAAATCGATATTTAAGTCCTGAGCCGCTTTAAGTAACATGCCTGGAGCAGGTTTACGACAGTTGCAATTCTGCCGGTAAGGTTTTATTCCTTCAGTGGGATGATGAGGGCAGTAATAGAAACTATCTATGTATGCTTTTTTGTGACGCAGAGCAGTTTGCAAATGTTCATTTGTTATTTTTACAAAGTCTTCTGTAAAAAACCCTTTGGCCACACCGGCCTGATTGGAAATGACCACAGCCTTCATTCCGCTTTCATTTATCAGTTTGATAGCTTCATAAGCGCATGGAATTATTCTAAGCTTATCTAGATTGTCCAGATAGCCTACTTCTTCATTAATTACTCCATCTCTATCCAAAAAAATGGCCACATTTTTCTTCATGTTTTACAACCCTGATTATTTTGAATTAGATTTTCAGCAACCGGCAGAACATCTTCCACGGAAATCAACTTCATGCAACGGAAATCAGTGGGGCATTTTTTTTTCAGACAGGGACTGCAGGGTACCTCCCTCCGAACAATAACCGATTTATCTCCTGCCGGAGCGGTGGTTACAGGGTTTGTTGAACCAAAAATTGCTATAGTGGGAATATTCAGGGCCCCCGCTATGTGCATTAATCCCGAATCATTGCTGATAAACAGGGAACATTGCGAAATTAAATAAATCGCTTCCCGCAGAGTTGTCTTACCGGCAAGATTGATTAATCGGGCATGCGCTAAGTTCTGAACTTCCCGCGCCGTCTCTCCGTCTGACTTTCCTCCCATTATAATTATCTTTGCGGAAAATTTTTCACTGAGACTGTCCGCCACTAAAGCAAATTTATCGGGAAACCATTTTTTCGCCGGGCCGTAAGTGGCCCCGGGAGCAATGCCGATTATTGTTTTCCTGGTTTCTTCAGGTACAAATTTCCGTAAAATATCTTCGGCCTCAAGAATATTTATTTTCGTTTCCATATGAATTTCACGATTAACAGAAACGCAACCCAAGGCCTTGACCATTTCCAGATAATAATCAATCTGATGAACTTTCTTTATCTTTTCCGTGAGCCGTACCCGATGAGTCAGCAGAAGACCACGGGCATCGGAATCGAAACCTGCGCGTAGCGGAATTCGCGCCGCAAGAGCAATAATCGCGGCTTCGATGGCATTCTGTAAAAGTATCGCCAAATCGAATTTCCCCTCTTTGAGCTTTTGAGCAAGCTGAAACACTCCGGCCGGATTATCAAATTTTTTTTCATAAATGATAATTTCATCAAGGTCTGAAAAATGTTTATAAATATCAGCTACCCACGGTTTTACCAGCATGGCAATGTGCGCTTTCGGATAAGTGGCGCGGATGGAGGCCACCGCCGGCAAGGTCATGACCGCATCGCCAATCCAGTTGGTACCGCGAATTAAAATTTTATCTATGCCTTCACGTGGCAATTTTTTGGTATTTCCAGGTATCAATTATTTACCCTTATTGTTTAACCTGACAAAATTTTATTTGTTCCATTATATATTTTTCAAACAGCTGAGCGGAAGGTATCATTTCCATTTCCACGCGTAAAACGCTAAGCATTTTTAAAAATTCAGGATTATCCTTAAGGCGCACGGCGTCTTTTTGTGTGGTCACCAGATAATCGGCATGGCAACTGATAAATCCCGTTCTGATTTTTTCCAATTCGCTTTTGTCATAGCGGTAGTGATCCGGGAAAATATCAAATGACAAAATCTTTGTTTCCAGAACCAACAGAATTTTCTTAAACGAATCCGGATTGGCTATTCCGCAAAAAGCGTAAACTTTTTTCCCCTTGAGTTCGGAAACCGGTTTCTGCGCATTGTAATTTCCTCTTATAATATCCTTCGGCTTATGAATACTTTTAAAAACGGGGACATTTTTAGTTCTTATAATTTCCCCGATTTTTTTATCTGTTTGTTGAGCTTCATCGGTACGCGTAAGTATAATAGCATCGGCTCTGCCTAATTCCTTTATCGGTTCCCGTAATCTTCCCCGCGGAAGGACATGATCTTTCCCGCTTAAACTGCGGTTGTCTAATAAAACCAGATTAATATCTCTGAAAATTTGCCGGTGCTGCATTGCATCGTCGCAGATAAGTACGTTTACTCCGAATTGATTGATGGCTGTTTCTCCTGTAGCGATTCTTTTTGCTCCGGTAATTACGGGAACATTTTTTAATTCTTGAGCAATCAAATAGGGTTCATCGCCGGCAGTTTCGCTGTCCAGCAAAATTTTATCACCGTCTGATATAATATTCACAGGATTGATACTTCTGCTGCCGTAACCGCGGCTGATAACCGCCGGCTTAAAGCCATTTTTTTGAAGCATTCTAGCCAGCATGATTACGCAAGGAGTTTTGCCTGTACCACCGACGGTTATATTGCCGACACTGATTACCGGGCAGGGAAGCTTCATTTCTTTGAATATTTTGTGATCATAAAGCCAATTGCGAAAATTGATAACACCTAGATAAAAAAAAGACAGGATGGATGCAATTACTTTGACAGGGATGTAAACATTTTTATTTCCGTCATCATCCCATATCTTTTGCCAATTGATCATTTCTTTCATCACTTCCTTCATCTTTGAACTGCAAATTATACAGACGGAAATATTCGCCTTTTTTCTTCATCAATGTTTCGTGATCGCCTTCTTCCACGATCTTCCCGTTGACAAGGGCGATGATTCGGTCAGCGTTGCGGATGGTGGAAAGCCGATGCGCGATGACCAGAGTGGTGCGACCTTTCATAAGATTATCCAGAGCATCCTGCACTTCAATTTCCGCTTCCGTATCCAGCGATGAAGTAGCCTCATCGAGAATTAAAATGGGAGCGTTTTTCAAAAGAGCGCGGGCAATAGAAATTCGTTGTTTCTCGCCGCCGGACAGTTTAGTACCCAATTCTCCGATATTGCTTTCGTATCCTTTCGGCAGGCGCATGATAAAATCATGAGCATTTGCCGCTTTGGCGGCATTGATGATGTCTTCTTCCGTTCTTTGGATATCACCGTACGCAATATTGTTTCTAACGGTATCATTAAAAAGAATGGTCTGCTGAGTTACTATGGCGATCTGGCCACGCAAAGATTTCAGAGAGACATCCCTTATATCATGGCCGTCAATCAATACACGGCCTTTGCTGACATCATAAAATCTTGGTATCAGATTGACCAGCGATGTCTTGCCGCCACCGCTCATTCCAACAAAAGCGACAACTTCACCAGCCTTGATCGAGAGGTTGATATTTTTCAGCACAGGCTTTTCGTCATAACAAAATGTCACATTTTCAATATCGATGCTTTGCTCAACATGCGGCAGCATAACGGCATCGGGTTTATCTTCAATATCCGGCACACGGTCGATGACACTAAAAATGCGGTCGGCGCCGGCAATGCCCTGATTGATGGTGTTATTGATATTGGTGAGCCGTTTAACTGGCTCGTAAAGCATCAGCAGCGCGGCAATAAAAGAGAAGAACGTACCGGGTGTGGAATTGCCATGTACGACATTGTATCCGCCGTAAAAAATGACAGCGGCAATCCCCAATCCGCCCAGAAAATCCATAAGCGGGCTGGAAATGGCATTTACGGAAACGGACTTCATGTTATATTTAAACAGCTTCTCGTTTTCCGCGGCGAATCTTTTGCTTTCGTATTTCTCCATGCCGAAGGCCTTGACAATCCTGGTTCCGGAAATTGTTTCCTGCAAAAGGGAATTCAAGGTTCCCATGGTGATTTGCGTGGATGTTGTCACCTTGCGCATCTTTCTGCCAAACATGGCAATAGGATAGATGGTCAGGGGAAAGACGACCATCGCGATAAGTGCAAGTTTCCAGTCCGTGTAAAAGATCACGCCGACGAGACCGATCAGCATGAAACTGTCTTTAACTAATGCAGTTATTGCCTCCGCTGAAGCGGTTTGAACGGACTGAACATCATTGGTAATCCGGGACATCAGCAATCCGGTGGGATGGTCGGCAAAAAAAGACAGGGATTGTTTTTGAATTTGTTCGTAGAGTTGATTACGCAAATTCGTAACGATACGAAGGCCGATAGAACTCATTAAAATGGCCTGGCCATAGTTGCACAATCCTTTAAACAGGAAAATGGCAACCACCGCAAAGGGGATCCATTTCAGCGAGGCAATATCTTTATTAACGAATATTTCATCAATGGCCGGTTTGGCAATCAGCGGCAGAGCTGATTGCAAACCTCCGGCAATGATCATGCAAATCACGGCAAGAATAAAGCGCACATAATATTGCCTGGCCATTAATAACAATCTTTTAAAAGTTTCCATATATGTTCCTATATCATATCGCAGGCAATTTGCGCAGCTCTTCTTGCAGCGCCGGGCTCGCCCAGTCTGCCGCGTATTGCTTCCAGTTCTTTTATTATTTCCTGTTTTCTTTCTCCATTTTTTAGAATAGACAGGGCCTCTAAGGCAATGCGCTCACCGCTGGCATCTTTTTGAATCAGTTCAGGAACAATGGTTTTTCCGGCAATAATATTGACAAGACCGATGTTTTTTACGTCAACAATCAATCTGCCGATAACATAAGAAAGGAGAGAAATTTTATAAACAATAATCATAGGAACACCCAAGAGAGCCGTTTCCAGAGTCGCTGTTCCCGAAGCAACTAAAGCTAAGTCAGCACAGGAAATGACATCATATGTATGACCGGAAATCACTTTTACTTCTATATTAAATCCGGAAACGATTTCGGTTAGGCTTGCTTCCTCAAGCGTATCGGCCAGCGGCAGAACAAATTGTATGTCCGGTATTTCCTTTTTTAAAATTTCGGCTGCTTGCAACAACTCCGGCATTAATTTTTCCACTTCTGATGGCCGGCTACCGGGCAAAATCCCGATCGTAATTTTGTTTTCGGCTAGACCGAATTTCTTTCTCGATTCCTGTTTTGAATAATTCAGCTTTACCATGTCCAGTAAAGGGTGTCCGACATAATTTACCTTAAAATTTTCTTGAGCGTATGTGTCAACTTCAAAAGGCAGAATGACTGCCATTTTATCAACTGTTTTTTTAATTTGTCCGATCCGGCCCTTGCGCCAGGCCCAAACCTGCGGACTGATATAATAAAAAACCTTTATCCCTCTTTTCTTAGCAGCCTTAGCTAAAGGGATATTGAAATCTGGATAATCAATCAAAATTACAAGATCCGGCCGGCGTTCATCCAAGGATTTTTTCATCATTCTCATTATTTTAAAAATGTTTCCCAATTTGGAAATAACCTCGGTCAAACCAACAACAGCCATATCCGAAGCATTAGCAAGAAGATGGACCCCTTCTTCTTTCAATTTTTTCCCGCCGATTCCATAAAAATTTAATCCCGGATTTACTTTTAGCATTTCTCTTACGAGATTGGCGCCATGCATGTCACCGGAAGCTTCACCGGCAACGATCATGATCGTTTTATTTTTCTTTTGTATGGCATTCATTAATGGGTTTGATTTCTTTTCTTCAAGCGGCATGATTAATCACGTCGGCAATAAACCTGATTTCTTCATGGTTCAATTCCGGAAACATCGGCAGAGAAAGAACTTCCTGTGCACATTTTTCGCTCTGCGGCAGTTTTATTGAAAAATTATACAACTTTATAAAAACGTCCTGTTGATGCAGAGGCACGGGATAATAAACAGCTGAAGAGATATCCTTTTTTTGAAGAGCGCTGGCTAAAACATCACGATTTTTTACACGAATAGTAAATTGGTGATAAACGTGTTCACAACCCGAAGCTGTCATCGGCAAGATTATATCTTTAACGCTGATGGCATCACAATAAGCTGCGGCATTTTGACGGCGGGCCTCATTAAACTGATCTATCTTTTTGAGCTTAACACGAATGATCGCGGCCTGAATCTCATCAAGACGGCTATTGTAACCGATTTCCTGATGATAATAACGCTTAGAACTGCCATGGTTGCGCAACATTTTTACTTGCCTGGCGATGTCTTCGCTTTTCGTAATGACCATGCCGCCGTCACCGTAACCGGCTAAATTTTTACTGGGAAAGAAACTAAAACACCCGACATCGCCGATGGTGCCGACTTTCCTACCATTATACTTAGCCCCGAAAGCCTGCGCGCAATCTTCAATCACTTTGAGATTGTGCTTCCGGGCTATTTCCATAATGGGCGTCATGTCAGCAGGATGACCGAACAAATGTACCGGAATAATTGCTTTTGTTTTAGAGGTAATTTTATCGGCAATCTGATTGCAATCCAGATTATAAGTATCAGGACAAATGTCCACAAAAACAGGTCTGGCTTTCAAAAGCGCTATTACTTCCGCCGTGGCAATAAAGGTAAAAGGAGTCGTAATGACCTCATCACCGGCCTCCACACCGCAGGCCCGCAAAGCCAGAAGCAAAGCATCCGTACCGTTGGCAACTCCTATAGAATAAGGCAGATCATGATAGGCGGCAACTTCTTCTTCCAAAGCGCTTACATTGGGGCCGAGAATAAAACGCGTTTCTTCCAAAACATCGCCGATCGCGGCATCAATTTCTTTTTTTAGATTATGATATTGTCTTTTTAAATCCACCATTGGAATCATTTTAATAGTTCCTCGGCAACTTTCATCTTTTTTAATATATCAATGGCCAACACCAGAGACTTACGCGCATCTTCACCGGAAATAAGCGGTTGGGAACGATTAGTCACAGCGATAACGAAGGAACGAATTTCTTCTTCCAGAGGATCGTGGCTGCCAACTTCTATATTATTTTGTATTATTTGAAGTTGACCTGCCTCATTATTTTCTCCTTTTCCTAAAGATAAAATTTCCCGTTTTTGACAATCCACCGAATGATATCCTTCTATTCCGAAAAAACGTATCTTTTGCATCGTTTTGCCGCTGATACGGCTGGCCGTAACATTGGCAATACAGCCGCTGGCAAAAGAAATCCGCGCGTTGGCAATATCAATTTTATCGGAAAGAATAGCAACACCAACCGCTTCCACTCCGGTGACCGGAGAATTTACAAATTTTACCATAATGTCGAGATCGTGAATCATCAAATCCAAAATGACATCAACATCTATGCCACGCTCGAAGAAAGGGTGTAACCTGTGTGATTCAATGAAGAGAGGTTTTTTGATGACCTTTTCCAAAGCCATGATTGCGGGATTGAATCTTTCGACAAAGCCAACTTGCAGAATAAGTTTTTTTTTCTGCGCCAGTTCAATTAATTCATCGGCTTCTTCCAATGTTGTGCAAATAGGTTTTTCTATCAGAACATCCACGCCCGCCGCCAGAAAATCCCTGGCAACACTGTAATGATCACTTGTAGGAACTGCGATGCTCACGGCGTCAACTTTGCCGATCATATCTCGATAATCGGCAAACGCGGAGCATTGATAAAGCTCAGCCGCCTTCTGAGCGCGATCTGCAGACATATCAGCCACAGCCGTAATTTCACAATTTTCCAACTTCCGGTATTTCTGCAGATGATAATTGCCTAAATGGCCGATTCCGACAACACCGACTTTTATTTTCTTTTTTTTCATATTCTTGATTTAGCGGCAAACGCCTCTTGTTGATTCTTTGATGAACTTTATAAAATGATTTACTTCCGGAATATCTTCCACTTCAGTTTCCGCCTTTTTTATCGCGTCTGCCAGCAGCAGATGGGAACGAAAGATAATGCGATAAGCATTGCTGATAGCTTTAATAGTTTTTTCGGAAAAATTTCTTCTTTTTAAACCGATCGAATTCAAACCAAAAAGTTTGGCGTGATTTCCCTGAGCAATGGTATAAGGAGGAACGTCTTTAGTAACGGCGGAACATCCTCCTATCATGCAGTGTTCGCCGACACGGGAAAACTGGTGAATGCCAGTTAAACCACCAATAATTGCATAATCTTCCACATGAATATGCCCTGCCAATGTTGCCGCGTTAGCCATAACAATCCTGTCGCCCAGCTTGCAATTATGAGCAACATGGCAATAAGCCATAATAAGATTGTGATCGCCAATGATTGTAACGCCGATGTCCGCTGTTGTTGCGCGGTGAATTGTCACAAATTCCCTGATGGTATTGAAATTACCAATAACCACGCGGGTTTTTTCTCCACCAAACTTCAAGTCCTGAGGAGACGCGCCTATTGAACAAAATTGAAAAATATGACAGTTCTCACCAATATGAGTAAAATCTTCTATCACCGCATGAGGACCTATGATCGAGTTTTTTCCAATCTTAACATCGGAACCAATTACTGCATAAGGACCTATTTCTACTCCTTCTTCCAGGTGCGCGTCAGGAGAAATAATAGCTGTAGAATGAATTTTCATTTATTTTACCTTCTTTCAGAAAAACTATTTTTTCATTAGTTCATCAACTTTTTTTACAAGATCCTTAAGTGTTGCTCTCATTTCGGGAAGTTTTGCCCGGCATGCCTCGACCTGCAGCCATTGTTTATAAGGCATTTGCGGCGCTCCACCGACAATTTCTCCGGATTTGATATCTTTATGAATTTTTGCACCAGCCGCAATCATCACATTATCGCCGATATCAATATGTCCGACCATGCCAGTCTGTCCACCAACCATTACACCTTTACCCAGCTTAGTGCTTCCGGAAATGCCGACCTGAGCGGTAATGACGGAATTTTCACCAATAACAACATTATGGGCAATTTGAACAAGGTTATCAATTTTAACATTGCGCTGAATCCATGTTTTTCCAAGCGTGGCACGATCAACAGTGGTGTTGGCACCGATTTCTACATCATCATCAATTTGCACAAAACCTATCTGCGGAATCTTGATATTGCTTTTGCCCGGGGATGCAAAACCAAATCCATCGGCACCAATCACAACTCCGGAGTGCAAGATTACTCTTTTGCCAATGATGCAAGAGTGATAAATAACAACATTGGAATATATTATCGAATCTTCACCAATGAAAGAATTCCGACCGATAAAAACACCGGGATAAAGAACAGCTCCTTTAGCGATCGTTGCTCCTTTACCGATAAAAACCCGGGGAAAGACCACTGCTTCAGGAGAGACAATAGCACCTTCTTCAATATAAGCGTCCGGGCTTACACCGTTGCCACCATGCTCTAATGGATAAAAAATAGTTAATAATTTCCCCAAAGCTACATAAGGGTCGGCGACAACAATCAAATTCTTGCCATCCGCAGCTGTCTGCGGCGGAACAAGAACAGCCGACGCTTTAGTCAGCTTCAACTTTTTCAAATACTTCTTGTTGGCTATAAAGGTAATATCACCTTCATTTGCTTCTTCAATGGAACGGATATTTTCTATAACCGTATTATCCGCTCCAACGACAGTGCCGCCAAGAAACACTGCTATCTCTGCAAGCGTCATTTTCATTGAATGAAGATTATCCCGTTATTTAGCTTTATTGAATTCGTCAATAACCTTTTTGCTAAAGTCGTTTTCCTTCGCAAAATAGGGTATCGGTAGAGTCGCCACGTCAATAACCAGTGTATATTTTTCTTTTTCAGCGATAGTGCGAACAATTTTCATTATTCCCGGCATCAGTTTTTGAGTCATTTCCTGGTCACGCTTTTTAAGTTCTTCATTCGTATCATTGACCAGCAATTGATAATCACGCAATTTCTTTTGATAAGCAGATTCTTTTTCTTTCTGAGAACTTTGCGTCATGATTGAACCCTGTTTATCCAGTTCCTCTTTCATTTTCTTCAATTCTTTTTCAGCTGTTTTGATTTCCTGCGTTTCTTTATCATAATATTTTTTAAAATCATCTGCAGCCTTTTTGCCGGCATTGGAATTTTGCATTATTTCCTGCAGGTTAATAAATCCAATTTTATCAACAGCAAAAGAACTGGTACTACAGACAAAAAACACAAAAATAATTCCCGCCACCAGGTAAATATTCTTTTTCATTTAAAATCTCCTCTCTTAATTTATTTATACCAAACAATTTTAATTTTCTTTCTTTACTTTTTACCTTTCACCTTTCACTTTTTACTTTTTACATAGGCATACCAATTGTAAATTCCCAACGTCCGTCGGAATCATCATTTAGTCCTCTGCGGTCAATTATGCGACCATATTCAAGTCTTAAAGGACCGATCGGTGAATACCAGCGAAGACCTAAGCCCACGGATTGGCGTAAATCTCCAACATCATACTTGTCATTCCAGGAGTTACCGGCATCGTAAAAAATAACTCCTTTCATGCCCGCATCTTTAATAAAAGGAAAGACTATCTCGGCGTTAAATACTAACATCGTATTACCGCCAATTACATTACTTGTTCCCGCATCAGGCCCCGGGCCGACGTAGCGGAAACCGCGCAAAGAATTAATACCACCTAAAACATATTTATTGAAAATGGGAATCTCTATCCCATCATGACCCTGAATATATCCGACCCGGCCCTTTACTCCAAAAACAACATCCAAGGGCAGCGAATAGTAAAAACCCGTGCTTGCTCCATATTGTGTATAGCTGGTGTCGCCCTTCAATATTCCTCCTGCCTGCGTGACCGAAATACTGGTCTTTGTCCCTTTAGAGGGAAAGATATAATCATTAGTTGTGTCGCGAACTAGAGATAATGTCACAGCACTGGTAATTGTTTGACCTGCTTGAGCTATAATTTGATAGGGAGCTGTAGGCAAAACATCATCAATATTATCGGCGGTAAGTTTATAACCCAAGTAACCAACAATCTTCCCGAAAAGAGGATACCCCAAAGTAAGTCCAGCGCCTCGTGTATCGAGCGTATAAGAATCATATTCTTTTTTATATTTCCAGATATCGGCTTTACACCAAAGAGGTATATCAAAAAGCCATGGCTCTGTGAAAGATAAATCAATATTATTGGTAGTGGAACCTAAAGACGCTTTTAAACTTAAAATCTGGCCATAGCCTAGAAAATTTTGTTGGGTAATCTGCGCCATCACAACGGCCTGGTCAGCGGCGCTATAACCGGCACCGACCATGAACATACCGGTACCTTTTTCCTTGACCCGGATATTGACGTCCATTTTCTTTTTATCAGGACCCTTTTCTGTTTGAAAATCCACTTCTTCAAAATAACGCAACCGGTTTAGATTACTGTAACTACTTCTTAATTTACTGCTGGAATACAAATCACCTTCAACGACATCCAGCTGACGCCGGATAACTTTGTCACGCGTAATGCTGTTTCCGGCAATGTTGATATGATTAATATAAACCAGGTCACCTTTAATTATCTGAAAGTCCACATCCGCTAATTGCTCATTTTCTCTGGTATTAATTTTTGGATTAATATCGGCGTTGGCATAACCCTCATCATTACAGGCCTGGGTTAGAAAATCGATATCTCTCATGATTGCTTCGCGGTTATAATTATCGCCTTTCTTTATTTTAAGAGACCGCAATAATTCTTCTCTGGACTTTTCCAGTAAATCACCGGAAATTTGCACTTTGTCGATTTTAAACCTTTTGCCTTCTTTAACTTTAATTTTTATGTAAATTCCTTTTTTATCGATAGTTATTTCCGGCTCGCCGATCTGAGCATTGATAAATCCATTATTGAAATAATAAGTCGTCAATTTGCCGATGTCTTGTTTAAGTTGATCGCGTTTTAGCAGACCGGAATCAGTGATGAAGCGAAAAAGGCCGGCCTCTGAGGTACTCATCATGTTTTTGAGCTCTTTGGAAGAGTAGGCTTCGTTACCTTCAAAAGTTATCGTTTTGACGTATAGCCTGTCGTTTTCTTTAATATCTAAAATTACACGGAAGTCTTTCTCTCCATCCCGTTCTACTGTGTCTTTTATTTCGGCATTGTAATAACCTTTACTATCGTAAAGAGTTTTTATTTTTTCTATATCCTCTTTAATCTTTTCCTGATTCAAATTCTGTCTGGTCTTAATCGTCAGAACTTCCTGAATATCATCCTTACTCAAGGCTTTATTTCCGTTAATCCTAATTTCTGAAATCAATCCTTTCTCCAGCACAACAAAAGTAATTACTTTTCCTTCTGATGTTGAAGTCGACTCAGCGGTCACGTCCAGAAAAAAACCGGTTTTGAAAATTGTTTTTATGTCAGAGGCCACATCCGCTTCGGAAAAATTACTGCCGGCTTTACTTTTGATTTGTGCAATGATCGCGGAAGCGTCGATTTTCCGGTTACCTTGAATTTCAATTCTGGCTATTTTTTGAACCAGTCCCATGCGAACAAGAATTTCGGTTTTTAATTGCGCAACGATCATATCAAGATTGGTTAATCCTTTGCCTTGAGCGGAAGTTGTAGACAAAATATTAGCCATATTTACATCAACTATTTTGGCATCAATATTTAAAGTTTCACCTAGTTGGGTCAAACTGCCGATAATCACAAAATCAGCGCCAGCAGATTTCCCATATTTAATTGCTTGTTTTTCATCAATTTTGGCAGTGCTCTGAAGAAAGGCGTCTGCCGGAATTATCTGAATAAGTTTTTCTTTTTTCAATTCTTCGTTCAAACTTTTATATAACGATTCTTTGATCGCCGCGCTATTGCCACTGCTGTAAACTTCAAAAGGCAGTACGCTGACTTTCTTTAATTCCTCAGAATAAACCGAAGGAACAAAGAAAAGAATTAAAAGCAAATAAATCAAACATTTTTGAAAAACAATTTTATTTATAGTCATAAATTCTCCCATCACGAAGGAAAATCCTGTTGGACATCCTTTCTGCCAGCAAATTGTTATGAGTTACAGCGACAAGTGTAATTTTTTTTGTTGTATTTAAATTAACCAAAATGTCTTCTATCTTTTTTCCTGTTTCCGTGTCAAGATTTCCTGTAGGTTCATCAACAAGCAATATTTCCGGCTCCATTACTAATGCACGGGCGATAGCCACGCGCTGTTGTTCACCGCCGGACAATTCTCCAGGTTTGTGTTTTATTCTATGTTCTAATCCAACTTCACCGAGCAATTTGCAAGCTTTTTCTGATGCTTGTTTCCTGGACATTCCGCTGATTAAAGCCGGCATCATGGCGTTTTCCAAGGCATTGAATTCCGGAAGTAAATTATTAAATTGAAAAACAAACCCAATTGTCGAATTGCGAAAATGAGCCTTTTTCTTCTCTACCCATTCAAAAACATTTATGCCGTTAATGGAAAGGCAACCTTCTGTAGGATGATCCAATATGCCCAGAATATGAATTAGTGTACTTTTGCCGGCACCGGAAGCACCAAGAATCGCCAGGGAGTCACCTTTTTTAATTTCCAAATTAAGACCGCGTAAGACTTCAATTCTATTGCCGTCTTTAATAAATGTTTTTGACAAATTTTCCAGAATAATCATATTTTATATTCGATATCTTAATTTTATTCGTACCTTAATGCTTCAGCCGGATCTGATTTCGAAGCTCTTAAAGAAGGATAAATTGTTGACAAGAAACAAATGAGCAGCGTACCGGCAACAATTATAGCAACGTCGCCATAATTAACCTTAGATGGAAGCTCACTTAAGTAATAAACATCGCCGGGTAAAATTTTGAAGTGGAAAATTTTCTCCACAAAAAGTGACACTTTTTGGATATTTAAGGCTATGGCTACTCCGGCAATACATCCCAGAGTCGTACCGATAACACCAATAATCAGACCCTGATAAATAAATATTTTCATAATGCTGCGGGAAGTTGCCCCCATTGATTTCAAAATGGCGATATCTTTACTTTTTTCCATAACAATCATTATCAACGCACTGATTATATTAAAAGCGGCAACGAGAACTATCAGGCTCAGAATAATGAACATAACGCGTTTCTCCAGTTTTAAAGCGGAAAAAAAGTTCTTATTCATCTGCATCCAGTTTTGCGCCCAAAAGGGAAAACCCAATTTACTTTGAACATTCTTTGCAATACTATCGGCCTTGTAAATATCGTTGACTTTAATATCAATTCCCGTAACAGTATCGCCCATTTGCAAAAAATCCTGACAGCTTTTTAAAGATAAATAGGCCAGCGTGGAATCGTATTCATAGAATCCGGATTCAAAAATACCAACAACAATAAATTTTTTCATGCGCGGCACCATACCCATCGGAGTGGCAATACTTACCGGCGAAATAATGGTTATAGGATCATAAAGAAAAATCCCCATATTGCGGGCCATTTCTTTGCCTATTATAATTCCTTCAAGAGGCACATTTTCGTTTTTGTAGTTCGGGGAAATCTCTTGCGGGATTTTATTGAGATACTCAATATTACCTTCTTTTATTTTTCCAAGATTGATCACTTTAAAAGCACTTTGGGTATCCAAAGCACGGATAACCACACCGGTAACACCATTACCATTACGGATCATCGCCTGGCTGTAAATAAACGGAGTCGAAGCAACAACTCCTTCTACATTAGCAATCCGTTCCTGAACGTTTTGATAATCTTTCATGGGACCGGTCATATCGGTTGTTAATTCAATGTGAGATTTAATTCCCAGTATCTTTGTACGCAAGTCTTCTTCAAATCCATTCATAACAGCCAACACAATAATCAAGGCCGCTACACCTAAAAAAATACCAAAGATCGATATAAATGTAATAATCGAAACAAATATTTGTTTGCGCTTGGCGCTTAAATAACGCCTACTTATAAAAAGTTCATAAGGTATCAAAATATTATATCCTGTATTCGAAACCAATATTATTTTTAGAAAATATTAGTTAATATTCTTATTTTATTCCTGTTTAGTTCTCAGGAGCGGGAATAAAATGACTTCTCTGATAGAGGCTGAGTCGGTAAAAAGCATTGCAAGGCGGTCAATGCCGATACCTTCACCGGCTGTCGGCGGCATAGCATATTCCAATGTTCGAATATAATCTTCGTCCATTTCGTGAGCTTCGTCATCGCCAGCTTCCCTTTCATGTAATTGCTGCAGAAATCTTTCTCTCTGATCGGCAGGATCGTTTAACTCCGAAAAGGCATTGGCAATTTCCCGACCGGAAATGTAGAGTTCAAAGCGGTCAACAAGTTCCGGATCAGTGTTGGATCTGCGGGATAGGGGGGATACCGCAACAGGATAATCGGTCACAAATGTCGGCTGGATAAGCTTCTTTTCGACCACTTCGTCGAAAATGGCCATGTGAATTTTTCCGAGCGGGTCGGTTTCTTTGACATCGCAGCCGACCTTCCGGGCAAAATCAATAGCTCTGGTTGGATCGGTCAGGTCAGTTGGTTCCATTCCGGCCATTTGTAAAAGTGCATCCTTAACGGAGAGTCGCTTCCAGGGTGGTGTCAAGTCAATTTCCATACCCTGATAGGTGAACTTAAGCCCATCGAAAATATTTTTAGCGATAAAACTGAATAGCTCTTCCGTAAAGGACATCAAGTCTTCATAATTCGCATAACCCCAGTAAAACTCCATCATGGTAAATTCCGGGTTATGAAAGGAATCAATCCCCTCATTGCGGAAGCTGCGATTTATTTCATAAACTCTTTCCAGACCGCCGGTAACCAGACGTTTTAAATAAAGTTCGGGAGCAATCCGCAGATAAAAATCCATGTTGAGCGCATTATGATGGGTTTTAAAAGGCCGGGCCACAGCGCCACCGGCGCGCGGCTGCATCATCGGTGTTTCCACTTCCAGGAAATCATGCTTGTCCATATATTGACGAATAAGCTGAATAATACGGCTGCGCCGGTAAAAGATTTCTTTGACTTTGGGATTGGCAATTAAATCAAGATATCTCTGGCGATATCTTGTTTCGATATCAGTAAGACCATGCCACTTTTCCGGCAGGGGGCGTATGGACTTGGAAAGCAAGCGTAAATTCTGAGCTTCGATAGTTAATTCTCCGGTCTTTGTGCGAAAGAGTTTCCCGGAAATATAAATAATATCGCCGATATCCAGTTTCTTAAAAACGAAGTACTCCTCAGCGCTGAGAATGTTTTTGGCTACGTAACATTGAATTTGGCCCTTATAATCTTGAATTTTGACAAACGCAGCTTTTCCGAAATTACGCATGGCCATTAAACGCCCGGCAATAGAAAAACTGCCTGTTAATTTTGCCAGAACTTCGTTGTCGGAGACACCAAATTGAGCAAATATTTCCGCTGTTGTATTTTGTGGCTTGATATCGTTAGGATATAAATCAATCCCGGCGTCTTTTAAGTCAGATATTTTTTCCAAACGGATCTTTAAAAGATCACTATCTTCCATAATTTCTCCATTTTCATAAAGCTTGTTTAACTATATTTTTTTTACCAAATAGTCAAGTATGATCATTATTACATCATTTTAGAAGGTGAATAATATTTTTAGATTTTTTACTCAAAATTAGTTTGCTTCAAGTTGTAATGTTATGTATTATAAAAAAGATTTATCAACAGGGGGTGGGTAAAATGATAAACAAAGCGATATTGATCGGAAGACTGGGAAAAGATCCTGATGTACGTTATACACCGGATGGCACAATGGTAACTACCTTTAGGCTGGCCACCGATGAGCAGTGGAAAGATAAAAATGGCGAGAAAGTACAAAGAACAGAATGGCACCAGATTGTTACCTACAGAAAATTAGCAGAAATCTGCGGCAATTATCTGGTAAAAGGGAAATTGGTTTTTATTGAGGGCCGTATTCAAACCCGTTCATGGGAAGATAAGGAAGGCGTTAAACGTTACACAACGGAAATTATTGCCAACGATATGAAGATGCTTGATTCCAAAGGGCAAAATAAAACAGAAGATGCATCTTTCGATGCCACGTCCGGAAGCTCCAATGATGGCAACACACCGGTGGACGACGTTCCATTTTAATCATTTAAATGTACTTTGATTAGCATTAACCGCTTTAAAAATTAAATTACCCAGAGCAGCCTTAATCTATTTAAAAATAGACGGGTGCGGCTTGACGCAAAAATTGTTCAGTACCGAATCGCTTTGTACAGGATAAATTTTATTTTTTTTCTTCTTCTTTCTTTGGTGGTTGATTAGCAATTTCGTTATTATCGTTCATCGTTTTCTTGAAGTTTTTGATTCCTTTACCTAAGGCAGAACCAATTTCCGGCAATTTTCCTACACCAAAGATAATTAAAATAATTACTAATATTATTAGTAATTCCGGCATACCTATTCCAAACATAATATTACCTCATTAATTTTTATTTTTAAAAAGTTATGGTAATCGCAAGTGGACTACCTGCCCCGACTTGCCCAGATTTTCCATATTTTTACCTTTAAATTGTATCTTAATCCCACCGGCGTTGCCAATATCCATATCAAAGCTTACCGCTTTGCGTTCAAATTTTTCTCCAGCCTTTAACAGAACTTGAAATGAGGGATTTTGATCAGCTTTAATTCTTATCCATGTTTCTTCAATTGCGCTAATAACCAAGAGACTGGCTTCTTTGTCATTCACCGCAGTCCCTACATTTTTAGACGGTAACGAAAATTGTTCTTTTAAAGGTTTTACGGCATTATTTTCTATCCTGGCGGGAATTGATTGCGTCTTAATTTGTGATTGTTCATTAATTTCTTTTCGTGCAGGATCTAGAGCAGCTTTTGTCTGCTGACTTGAAGAGACATTTGTATTAAGCGGAGAAGTTACAGTTTGTTCTTTATTTTCCGAAACAGCAGAAGTTATTCCCCCTGTAGAACTAATTATATCAGAGGATGATTGGTACTGTTTGGAAATTAGCCAGGTTACAATACCGACAACTATCAAAACAGAGGCAATTCCCCAATAAATTTTAGGATTAGCGATTTTTGCAAAAATATTTTTTTTCTCCGGGGAATCTTTCAAAGGCAGTGTTTGTATTCTTTTCCTGGAGTTAAGATAACTTTCATAATTGATAAGTATCGGCTCACTGTCAACGCCTAAAGCAAGAGCATAAGTTTTGATAAAATTTTTTGTGTAAACAGAAACCGGCAGCAGATGAAAGTCGTTATTCTCTATAGCTTGCAAATATGAAACACTTATACGCGTACGCTGGAATAAATCCGCCAGAGAAAGACCTAATGCCTCTCTTTTTGCTTTCAATTCCTGAGAATAATTATTTGGGTTTTTTTCTACAAACATATATTAATCAATAAAAACGACATTTATTTGTATTTATTTAACACTAATTATATTGTAACACAACTTATTAAAACAAACATTATCTATTAAATTGTTGTTTTATATTTATATTTATTCTTATTATCATGATTAAAATTTATCAACACAGGAGTACTTTTTTATGACGCAATGGAAGTTATTTGCCATGGATATAGCACAAAAATCAGGTTTTCTATTGAAAGAAAAGTTCAACAACACACATAAAATTCAGTATAAAGGAGCTATTGACATTGTTACCGAAGCGGATAAAATGTCAGAAGATTTGATTATTGAAGCAATAAAACGTAAATTCCCTGATCATGGAATTTTATCGGAAGAATCTCCGGCGATCACTGGTGCCGGTAAATTGCGTTGGATAATCGATCCCCTGGATGGCACAACAAATTATTCTCACGGATATCCTGTCTTTTGCGTCTCTATCGCATTGGAAAAAGAAGGTACAATTGTGTTGGGTGTAATTTACGATCCGATGAGGGAAGATATGTTTGTCGCTGTACACGGTGAAGGAGCTTATTTAAATGAGAAGAAATTAAAAGTTTCTTCAGTCGGGAATATTTCACGCAGTCTTCTGGCTACCGGGTTTCCTTACGACATTCGTGAAAGTAAAGACAACAATCTTGATCATTTTAACGCTATGGCTATAAAAGTTCAGGCTATCAGACGTGCCGGATCGGCAGCTTTAGACCTTGCCTATCTTGCTGCCGGACGATTTGATGGTTTTTGGGAACTGAAATTAAAACCCTGGGACACAGCCGCAGGCTGTCTCATGGTTACAGAGGCTGGCGGCGTCATTTCCGACATCGCGGGGGGCAAGTGGCATTTGCAGTCGCCGAACCTTCTGGCAAGTAACGGTTTGATTCACGAGCAGATGATAGAAGTTTTAAGTTCAAAGTCTTAAGTTTTAAGATTTAAGGTTTAGAACGGAAGCGCTTTGCGCAACAATCAATTACAATTAAACCTTAAATCTTAAAACTTAATTACTTAAGACTTTGATGAAGACCTTGCGTGTGCGTGGACCATCGAATTCGCAGAAAAATATAGATTGCCATGTTCCCAAAACAATGCGGCCTTTCTCAATAATGACCAGTTCTGATGCACCAACTAACGACGATTTAACGTGTGCCGCTGAATTTCCTTCCATGTGCCGGTAATTCGCATTCAGTGGAACCGCTTTGTCCAACGCAGCAAGAATATCGCGGGACACGTCCGGGTCGGCGTTTTCGTTAATTGTCACCGCAGCTGTGGTGTGTGGTGTATAAATCAGGCAAATACCGGATTCAATTTTTTCTTCGCCGATTGCTTTTTGGACTTCCGCTGTAATGTCAATCATCTCAAAGCGGGAACGGGTCTGAAGAGATATTTCTTTCATGGATGACTCGTCGTTGATTGAGCAGTTGTTTTAATAACTGCATAAATATCGTTGACGATTTGTTGGGAGATCACCTGCATGGCTTTACTTGCAGCCTGGCAATATCCCCGGGGAGACGACTCTTGTAATGGTTCTTCCCGAACATATTTTTTTTGAAACATCATTACTTTGCCGGTTTCTTTTTCCCGGGTATCTTTCATAGAAATGGTGATACTGATCACCGCTGTTTTATTACTTTTGTCAATACGCAGATAAAATTCCTCGATACCACCCGAAATGACAAATCGGCCTTCATCTCCTTCGGAACGGGAAAATATTGCACCGAAAAGGCCACTCCCTCTCATGTCTCGCAAGAGACTATCGGCAATCATATCCGCCGGATTTACCGCCCAGCGGGAGTAATTAAAAGAATCAAGGCTGTAAGCATCACTGCGAAAAATCATATTAGTAGAGTTATAGGCAGTAGCAATGGAAAACCGGTTAAATTTGACGGATACCGCCAGCACGTCAAGATTTTTCCAAGCTGGCGCTTCATAACTCAACAGATAATTTTCCACATTATATTGAGGCCTGCCGGAACCTGCACATCCGGTTATCAGGAGTGACAAAACAACTAACATAAAACATAAGCTGTTTAAAGTTACTCGCAAACTTTGTGTCCTTGGCAATAAATATTTCATGGTTTTTTCCTCTCGTTATTCCATGACTTTTCTAGGCGGAGCCGGTTTTGAGAAAATAAGATCCGACGGGTTTTTTGTCAAACTCTCGGAAAGTTTTTGCAGATTTTCCGAAGTGACCCGCAAATGCTCTGAAGTGTCTTGCAGTTCATTGGTAATAACTTTTGCTTTTTTGTTGATATCTCCAAGTAAAATATCCGCTCGATCTGCTTTTTCCTGTAGCTTCAAAGCATCTATTTCTTTCTTGGCCTGACCGATCAATTTTCGGGCGTCATTTAAAGTAGCCATGGTTTCATTGGCAACCTGATCCACTTTACCCTCAGCAACCACCTTGTTAACTCTAGCCATCGTCTGATCCAGATTGCTGGAAGTCGATTCCAGATGATTCATTATATTGTTTATTCGCTTGCCTTTTACGAAGTCTTCTATCGCTCTGGACGTGTTTTTCAGCTGATCGGAAATACCTTTGATATCTATATTTTTTATGCTTTGCATAATTGCACCCGTGTCGTCCAGAAAACGACCAATTCCCGATTGGCGTGATGGAATAATTGGATAACTGGATTGAAAATTCATTTTCGGTGAGACTGACAAATCGCCGGGGTTAAGTTGGTCCAGCTCAATGAAAACAATCCCGGTAATGCCGGCTGTCTTAAGAGTGGCAACGGTTCGTTTTTGTAAATCGCCCTCCAGATCGATTTTCATAATTACTTCAATCAGGCGGTAGTCCGGCGCCACCTTAATACTCTGAACCTTGCCGATTTCCACACCCCGATATTTAATTGCCGAATCAGCCTGAAGCCCCTGAACGGACTCATCAAAATAAGTCGCATAGAGAGAGCCTTTCGTGAACATTCCAGACGCACCGATCCAGATGATAATCGCCGCACAAATCAGCGTGCCAATGATGACAAAAAGACCTATTGAAAATTTTGAACTTTTAGCTGACATAAAACCTCTGTTCATCAGAAGCTGCGGGCTTCTGGCGCAAAAAGAAACTTTTTACCCGTGGATCTGTCGCCTGTTCTTTTAATTCCAACGGTTTGCCTTCGGCAATAATACCTTTCGCTTCTTTATCCAACATTAACACTCTATGAGCTATTTTGTAAATAGATTCTAGTTCGTGGGTCACGATGACCATAGTTGTTCCCAAAGCTTCTTCGGTTTTGATGATCAAATCGTCCAGCTCCGCGGCAGTAACCGGGTCAAGTCCGGCGGACAATTCGTCAAAAAAAAGCACGCGAGGGTCCAAAGCCATGGCCCGGGCTATGCCGGCTCTTTTTTTCATGCCGCCCGAAAGTTCCGATGGATGATGATTTTCATAGCCTGTTAAATTGACCAGGCCTAATTTCATTCTAATAATAGCATCGATAGTGGCCGGATCAAGATCCGTATATTCCTGTAATGGCAGTTCGATGTTTTCTCTAATTGTCATAGAACCAAACAGCGCACTGGACTGAAACAGGACACCTATATTCTGTCTGTATTGGTTGAGTTCTTCTTCTTCGGCACTGGTAATATCCATTCCCTGATACAGAACCTGTCCGGAATAAGGTTTTTGCAAACCAATCATGATTTTGAGCAATGTCGATTTTCCGCAACCGCTGGCACCGACAATTACCAGAACTTCGCCTTCATAAACCTGAAAGTTTACGCCTTCAAACACCACATTATTACCAAAACGCGCGGCCAAATCTTTGACAACAATAATTGGATTTTTTTCTTCGATATCCAAAATATGCTCCTCCAATACTACGATTACTTTATATAATAAAACATAATGGCAAAAATTGAATCGGCCACCACAATCATAAAAATAGCCACAACAACGGCAGAGGTAGTAAATTTACCGACATCCTGGGCGCCTGAACGCACTTGAAATCCTCTTTGGCAGCCAATGGCGGAAATCAATCCGGCAAAAACGGCTGCCTTAATTAAACTGGTTACAATATCGAATACTTGAATTGTTTTCATTGACTGGGTTACATATGTTTTTATCGTCAGATCAAGGCTGGTGATGCCGATTATCATACCGCCGACAACACCAAAAAGATCCGCATAAACAGTCAAAATCGGCACGACAATTACAGTCGCAATAACTTTCGGCATGGCCAGAAAGCGAATCGGTTCAAAACCCATTGTATGAAGTGCGTCCACTTCTTCATTAACCATCATTGTGCCGATTTCTGCGGCATAAGCAGAACCGGAACGTCCCGCGACCAGAATCGCTGTCATAAGCGGTCCCAACTCTTTGATCATGGCAAAACTGACCAACGAGGGAACATAAATATTAGCGCCAACCATTTTGAATTGTAAAAAAGACATGAAGGCAATGATCAATCCAACCAGAAGGCCTATCATGGCGACAATAGGAAGACCGTCCACACCTGCCCGATGGATGTAAAAAAGAACGTCTTTCCCCCGAAGTTCTTTAGGATGTCGGATAGTATAAAAAAACGCAACCAGTAATTCTCCAATAAACGTAATAAAATTGACAAAATCAGTCGCAAACTGCATTGAGGATTGCCCGACCTGCCATATAAAATCTCTGTGAGATTTCTTTGATTGAGGAGGTAATCCACGCCGTTCGACCAAGCGAAATATAAAACCATCTTGCGATTTTTCCGACTCGGAAGGTAATTTTCGACGCTCTATCAGATTATACATAAAACCATCTTGCGACTTTTCAAACTTAAAAGGTAGACTTAGCAAAGCATCATCATGGATGACATTGAAAATCCCTTTAGATTTATTGTTTAAATTAATCAGTTGGCATTGGATGTTTTGGCTAGTCACTTCCTTCTCAATTTGAACAAAAGCCAAAGCCGCTGCACTGTCCAAATAACAGACTTCCGAGAAATCCATAGTTACAGATTTTAATTTTTGTTTGGAAATTTCACTGTTGATGTCGCTTCTGAAGACCATCAGGTTTTTCAGACTAAACTGACCGGAAAGATTAATGAAAAGATTCAAATCTTTCAGGGTGGAAGAAATGTTGTAATCCTCTGAACAATTTCTACGCATTTGTGTTGTCATTATTATTTATTGTCGCCTGGCAGCAGATATATTTATCAGTTAAATATTTAAATTCAGGAAATATTTAATCCCGTTGCCGGATACTTGTCAATGGAAATTCAAAAATATCATCTAAGTCAATTTTTATACTTCGTTCAACCGTCTTTAACATTACATCGAAAAATCGAGCTCAAAGAAGTTTTTTAAAGAATATCTAAAATCTAATCCTATTGCATAACTACTATATAATTCAAATAGTTACAATAGTATTTGTTTTATTTTAATAATTTGGCACGGTCTTTTCATTATTATAAAGGCAAATAAATAAAATTAATTACCCCTAAGGAGGTAACAGATCATGAAAAAAACATTAGGAACATTGATGACAGCAGTAGCGGTTATTCTTTTAACAGCCACTTTCGGCTTTGCTGAATACGCGGCGGCAGGAGCCACTAATTTTCCGTACTTCCAGCTAGGCTGCTTAATCATCGGCGGATTGATTCTGGTTTCTCTTAAACGCAAATACGAAAAAATGTATTTAGGCGAAGTCGTTACTATCTTTGCTCTGTACACAATTTTGATGGCGCTCTTCACCAATCCGGTAATTGAAACTGTAAAGACCATCGTCAGCTAAGAGTATTAGAACAGGCACTAATAAGGAAGGGAAAACGAACAATGTTAGCAACTCATAAATTTCACCAAGAGAAATTCAGCGGTTTTGGTTCGATCCTGATGTTGTCGGCTTGGGGATTCACGATGGTAATAGCATCTTTCCTGTTTCTTTATATTGGACATTTACTTGACGGTGTTTTCGGAACTGCTCCGAACTTCATGCTGGGATTATTCTTCTTAGGCATCTTTCTTTGTATAATGAGACTCTATCAGGAAGCTTACGGAAAAAGAAACGATGTTTAATTTATGCAAACAACATTATGATCTATAAAAGATAACGCCCCCTCGATGTTTGGAAAGATTGAGGGGGTTACTAATTTTACCCCCAATAATCACAGGTATGAACCCCAAAGCAAGCTTTGGAAACAGATTCGCGAGCTCGTTGCGGTGTATTAAGCCCCGTTTATACGGGATAATTCGTCCGACAAATTTCAGTTCGCTACGCTTTCGGAATTTGAGTTTCAACAATAAATCACACTGTAAAATCTCCATAGACAAACTAAATTTTTCCTTTATAATGTAATTGAATTTTTTATCGAAGTTAAGCAATCAAGCATTGTGCTCAGAAAATTGTTGCCTGTTATTGCAGGTTTTATGAGCATGGTTACAACAAAAATCAGCATTAAAACTTAGGAGAACAGTATATGATGAAGATAACTAGAAATGTCGGTATGTTAATTATTATACTTACCACTGTGTTTTTTGTTTTGGGATGCGCAGGGGGATCAAAAGAATTGCTCAACGAAGATTATAAAAAGATGAATAATGAAAACATCCTTCGCTATTATTACAGCCTCAACGACGAAATTGAACGTCAGGAAAAACAGTCCAGTCCTCAATTCGGTATCGGAATTGGCGGCTTTGGCGGCCATCACGGAGGAGTTGGAGGTGGCGCAGGCGTTACTACGGGCGGCTCGGGATACACCGCTGATGATTTAAGAGCACGTAGAATTGATGTATTAATGGAATTAAAAAGAAGAGGATTAAATCCATAAAACGATAAAAACATTGATTTGATTTCCACGCAGACGCGATACCAATTCTAAATCAAAGATGATATCGAGGCGGCTAGGCGGAGGCAACGAGGCGTATTGTGCACATACGTTGAGGAAGCCGACAATCCCGATGAATCGGGACCAACAAAGATAGCGCTTTGATTTAGAATTGGTGTAAAATTAAAAAAGGGCTTCCACAATGGAAGCCCTTTTTTTACTGGTGCGCCCAGCAAGATTCGAACTTGCGGCATCCAGATTCGTAGTCTGGCGCTCTATCCAGCTGAGCCATGGGCGCTAAATATGCTGATTAAATTTGCGGTGACTTCCATAGCACATCAATGAAATCAACACAATTTTTAAAAAACTGGCGGAGAGAGCGGGATTTGAACCCGCGGTACACCTTTAAAGGGCGTACAATCGCTTAGCAGGCGATCGCTTTCGGCCACTCAGCCATCTCTCCGTTTTTTCGGATTTCACAATTTGGCGGAGGGAGCAGGATTCGAACCCGCGAACCTTTCGGTCAACGGTTTTCAAGACCGCCGCCATAGACCACTCGGCCATCCCTCCATTAATAGAACTTTTTAAACTCCTTAAGGAGTAATTCGTTCCAGTCCTCTCATATAGGGACGCAAAGCTTCCGGTATGATAACACTGCCATCAGCCTGCTGATAATTTTCCAGTATCGCCACAACCGTTCTTCCCACAGCAAGACCGGATCCATTTAATGTATGTACAAACTCAACCTTACCGCTTTCTTTTCGACGAAACCGAATAGCTGCGCGACGCGCCTGAAAATCTTCAAAATTACTACATGAAGAAATTTCCCGATACGTATTTTGTCCCGGCATCCAGGCTTCCACATCATAAGTTTTAGCCGAAGAAAACCCCAGATCAGCCGTGCAAAGGCAAACAGTGCGATAAGCAATTCCTAGTTTTTTAAGAACTTCTTCCGCATTGGCAGTCAGTTTTTCCAACTCGTCATAAGAAGTTTCCGGCTGGGAAAACTTCACCATTTCCACTTTATTGAACTGATGCTGACGGATCAATCCCCGTGTATCTTTGCCGTAAGATCCGGCTTCCGAACGGAAACAGGGAGAATAAGCTACTAAATAAATAGGCAGCTTCTCTTCTTCCAGAATTTCTTCGCGGTAAATATTGGTTACCGGAACTTCCGCTGTCGGAATCAGATAATATTCCATACCTTCAATTTTAAAAAGATCTTCCTTAAATTTCGGCAACTGACCGGTACCGGTCATGCTTTCGGCATTGACCATAAAAGGTGTCAACACTTCAGTGTAACCGTGTTTTCCCGTATGCAAATCCAGCATAAAATTGAACAGTGCTCTCTCAAGCTGAGCCCCTGCACCTCTATAAACTGTAAAACGTGCTCCGGTTATTTTTGCACCACGCGCGAAATCCAGAATATTCAAGCTTTCGCCAAGTTCAAAATGCTGTTTGGGTTCAAAACTGAAAACCGGTTTTTCACCCCAGGTACGCACCACCGGATTATCTTCGGAGCTCTGGCCCTGCGGAACAGATTCATGCTGAATATTCGGCACAATCATGACAAAAGAATTAAGTTCTTCTTCCGTCACCTTGAGACTTTCGTCATATTCTTTTATCTTTGTCGAAACGTCTCCCATCTTCCCGATAAGAGCCGAAGCGTCCTCTTTCTTCTTCTTGAGTTCGCCAACTTGTTTAGAAACACTGTTGCGCTCATTGCGAAGCGTTTCCACCGCCTGCAAAATGTCACGTCTCTTAGCGTCCAAACCCAAGAATCGATCAAAATCTATATTCTGACCGCGTTCATCCATTTTTTTACGGACAAGATCGATGTTTTGTCTTAAATACTTAATATCTAACATACTTAACCTTTTGAATCTTTTGCTGGTTTTACCGGTCAAAGACTGGTTTTCCTATCATTTTGGAATCTTGAAGTCAATGATTTTGTCTGAGGAGCTTATATTATGAACTGGTTAATTTCCTTTTGACCATATCGACAACAGCATGCATTTCCGGACTTTTCATAAAAAAAGCACAGATAAAGAAAACGCCAGCCCCTATAATAATGGAAGTCGTAAGATACAGTAATCTTATTCTAAATGCGGCATAAGTATTCCAGGGATTTAGTAAATCAAAAAGATAGATCGCCACCAGCATAACAAGAGCGGATATTATAATTTTAAAAATTGATACAAAAAAAGAGCGGTCGAGATATGTCCCAATTTTTCTTTTTAAGACAAAAGCCAGAACAAGGACATTGACCGAAGCTGCAATTGAACCAGCCAGAGCAATACCATTATGTTTTAAAGGATACATCAAGGCAAGGGCAGCCAGTACATTCACTATCAATGTAACAATGGCAGCTTTAAGTGGCCATTTGGAATCCTGAAGGGAATAGAAAGAAGAAACAAATACGCGGATGGTTGCAAAAGCCCAAAGACCAAGCGCGTAACATAATAAAGCCTGACTTGTATAAACGGCGGCTCTAGTATCAAAAGCGCCCCGTTGAAACAATACGGAAATAATCGGCAGGTTCAGAGCCATTAAAGCAACCATGGCCGGAATGGTTAAAAAAAGCATCAGGCGCAGGGAAAAAGAAATGCTCGATTTTAATTCATCAATTTTACCGGCAGCAACATGATTGGAAAAACTGGGCAAAGCCGCCGTTCCGATGGCAATGGCAAATACTCCCAGTGGTAATTCCATAATTCTGTCGGCATAAAAAAGATAGGTTACCGAACCGCCCGGAAGCAGTGAAGCCAAAACAGTCCCAACAACAACATTGATAGTAGTCACACCGGCACCCAAGATGGCCGGAATCATTAACAGGCCTATCTGTTTAATTCCAGGATGGTGCAGGTTCACTATAAGTTTCAGTTTGAAACCGAAATTCTTCAAAAAAGGCCACTGCAAGGCCAGTTGCAGAAGACCTCCAATCAGGACTCCAACTGCCAGAGCTGTAATAGGTTCGGCAAAAAATGGACGCAAAGTAAATGCCGCCGCAATCATGGCAATGTTTAACATTACCGGAGAGAGCGCAGGTGCTGCAAAATGTCTGAATGAATTTAAAATACCCATGCATAAAGCGACAAGCGCAACAAAAAATATATAAGGAAACATCAGACGGTTCAAAAAAACAGCCAGTGAAAACTTCTGAGGATCGGAAATGAAACCGGGAGCGATTATTCCGACAATCAGAGGAGAGAAGAGAATGCCCAACATCGATACAACGACTAAAATTATGGAAAGGATGGTAAAAGTGTTATTAGCCAGTTCGAAGGCTTCTTCTTTTGTTTTTTTCTGGAGGTATTCGGTAAAAACAGGAACAAAGGAAATGGTTAGAGATCCTTCACCCAGCAGACGTCTGAGCATGTTCGGAATTCGAAAAGCCACCCAGAACGCGTCAGTCATCCAATTAGCGCCAAAAAAAGCGGCGATAACAATATCTCTCAGCATTCCAGAAATACGGCTGACCATCGTTGCCGCACCCACAACTCCGGCAGCTTTGGCGACTTTTGCGTTTTCCGAATTTTTTGTTTTTTCCATAATGAGTTAGCTTAATATAACATGTTGCCCTTATAGCACTATAAGGAATGAATTACGACGTGATAATCTAATTGGTTTTGCAGAAATTATTTATTTTCGTTTCCAATTCCACCTTGCTTATATCTTTAACCATAATTGTTTTTTTTCGTGATTTCGCGCCGGAAGCTATTTCCATCTGACTTCTCTTTAGTCCCAGTTCTTTGGCTAATAATTTTATGCAAGCCTCGTTGGCCGCTCCTTCTACAGGTGGCACGGTAACCTTGACTTTTAAAGCACCTTCCTGCACGCCCACTATTTCTACACGGGAAGCGTGAGGGATTACGTGAATATCAAAAGTCAGGCCTTTTTTTGACTCTCTCAAAAAAACCATATCAGTCAAAGGCATTTTCCTTTCTCAAAGAATTAGAGATGACTGGCCAGCTGAATAATAGTTTCCACAAGAAAATATTTTAAAAAGACAATCGCCAGGATAACTATAATAGGTGAAATATCGATCCCTACATTGCGCATAGGCAATTTTCTGCGAATAGGTTGCAGAACCGGTTCGGTAACACGATACAAAAAGACCACGATCTGATTATAGGGATCAGGATTAACCCATGATATCACGGCACGGAAAATAATAATCCACATGTAAAGGGTTAGAACAATATCAACGACTTTCGCCAGCGCAATAATTAAATTACTTAAAGCAAACATTAAAACCTCTCTAATCGATTGGTGTTCAGTCTTTTCTGTTAACTGACGCTGAAATTGATGCAGCGAATTTATCCAGAGACATATTAAAATCGTCCGGTCTTTCCAACATGACCATGTGACCGGCGCCATCAACTATTGCCAGCCTTGCTCCATTAATGTTTGCGGCAAGTTGACGGGAAAAATCCGGAGGTGTCATTTTATCTTCTGCTCCACAGATGATAAAAGCAGGTACGTTGATTTTACATATTTCTTCAGTCAAGTCCAAGTTATTGCACGCCACAAGATCTCCATATAAAATATCAACTTTTGATTGGGCAATGCTTCTTCGCAGCGGATCGGATAATTTGGCGCGGTTTTCCTTAGCCAGTGAAAATTTGCACATTAAGTCTATTATTTCTGTCGGCATTTCTGCCGGATTTGTTTTTAAAAATTCTAACATAAAAGGATTAACCGGCATTTTTATGCCGCCGCCGAGGCAGACAATGCCCGCGATTTTTTCCGGATAATCGACGGCAAATTGAAGGGCGATGGCCGCGCCCAGAGAATGCCCCACAAGGATCGGCTCATTTAGTGCGAGAGTATCCAGCAGTTTATTGACCCAGACGCAATAGTCTTTCACATGGCTTTCGCCCTTCCCTTCCGAGCGGCCGTGGCCGGGAAGATCGATCATCGCCACATTATATTTTTCTTTGAGCTGCGCGTACTGATTCAACCAGCCGGTGTGGTCGCCGCCGGAACCGTGGATGAAAACCAGACTTTTTTTAGACGTGTCGGATTCATTTTTGCCCATC
Source organism: Deltaproteobacteria bacterium HGW-Deltaproteobacteria-2 (assembly GCA_002840505.1). Classification (NCBI taxonomy): domain Bacteria; class Deltaproteobacteria; species Deltaproteobacteria bacterium HGW-Deltaproteobacteria-2. Next base: position 706,751 of record PHBC01000001.1, read on the forward strand.
AGGCAGGCAATTTTCACGGAATCAATCTCAAAATATTTCAACATTATTTTCTCCCGAAAGTTAATCCCGACAATCCATCCAACATTAAGAAATTGATTGATTCGGAATAATACCAAGTCAGTTTTTCATTATTCATATGCTAATGTTCGAAAGCAACTTACTGTAACTATCACAAAAGCAAAATCTAATGCAATGAAAGAAAAGAACCCCGAAAATTGTACAAGAACCATCCATTCGGAAGTAAATAAAATTTAATTGAACTCTAACAAAATATGTAGTAGTCGCTATCAAAATAGTGACAGCTGTATGCCGATCGCTACTTTAACAAATATCCAAAACATTTTTTTGATGAAGCAATGGCTTCATATCAATGACCTGCGCCCAATTAAAGTGCCGGCTTCATTTGGGACAGCCAGTTCAATTTGATCCCTCTTGAAAGAGAGGAGCGTCCAAAAGATAGGCGAAAACCTGTGCAAAACACTGATGCTGATAAGTTTTATAAACATAAATTATCATACCAATTAAATTGATTAACTTTACAAAGAAATAGCATACAAAGATCATGGAAATAAAAAAAGGGGCATTTAATAATCGTCCCAACATTACAACGGCCGGCCTGCTCATCTTGATTGTTGGATTAAGCATATTTCTTCGTTTTTATGAGATCGGAAAACTTTCGTTTTGGTTGGACGAAATTCTGACGGCTTCCTGCGCGAGGGGAAGCATTTCCAATCTTATCCAGACAGTAAAAAATGATGCCAACATGAGTTTATATTTTTTATTAGTTTTTCTGGAAAACCAGATATTCCCGAATGTGTCAGATGGAATGCAAAGATCACTTTCCGCTGTTTTTTCCGTCGCCAGCATTCCTGTTGTCTTTTTATTAGGGAAAAATTTAGAGGCAGACGCAAAAAAAGGTTCTGTAATTGGTTTGGTTGCTGCTTTTCTGATAGCCGTTAACGCTTACCACATCGAGTACGCTCAGGAATTTCGTTCTTACAGCCTGACTTTTTTATTAACCGCATCGTCTACTCTCCTGCTGATTAAAATTCTCGAAAATGAAGATACTAAAACCATCTGGTTGATTCTTTATACGGTTATTTCCGCCGCGTCCTTTTACAGTCATTTACACGCCTTGTTTATTATTGTCGCCCAGGCAGTAACACTTCCCCTGTTATTAGTTGATAAAAAAAAATACGGCCTCAAATTAAAGCAAATTCTGTACTGCTTAATCGGCATTATATTGTTGATTTTGCCCATTGCTTTGATCGCCATAAATAAAGGGCCGGGACCTATTAACTGGATTTGGAAGCCGGCATTTGTCGATGTCTTATATTTATATCTCAACATATCAGGTTATCATGGCCTTTCCCTTCTAATCCTTTATATTGCTTTTGGCTGTTTCGGTATTTTAGCCGGCACAAGATATCCGTCCCGGCGGGACCTGTTGACCAGATGGAAGTATTCTCTTTTAGTTAGCTGTCTTTTATTGCCTGTCATATTGACATTCATTATTTCAAATATTATTGTCCCTATCTTTATAGATCGGTATTTACTTTATACTATGCCCTATCTCGTATTGTTGGCGGTTTCCGGTATCATAGCTTTGGCGAATTTAGCCGGCAAAGACGGGAAACATTCTTTTTCATTTATTTCAATTGTAATGATTACGGTGGCTCTTTTTTCTGTCTTTGCAGGTCTGGGTGTTAAGAACTATTATAAAAATCATCAGAAGGAAGATTGGAGAAATGCAACTGAATTTCTTTCAACAAAATGTTCCAAAAGCCTTCGTGTTTATTATCCTAACTTCATAAAAAAATGCGTCCTATATTACAACCCAACGCTCATGCCTGTGGAAAATAAAAAATTGACAAACTATCTGCAGCAGGAATCTGTCCCCGGAAAATCCATCTTTTCTGTATCAAACGGATATGATCAGGCATGTTTAGTTTTAAGCCATGCCGAAATCGGGGAAAGGGCCGTAGAAGCGGATAATATCAGGGCTGCCCTTCAGAGTAAATATCCTAATTTTTCTCTTGAAGAGTTTGCCGGCGTAATAATTGAAATTTATCAAAAGTAGGTCAATAATCCTGAAGGTTTCACTCTGAACCTTTTGCAAACAATCCGCAGTTTCCCCATTTTTAATTTTATGGTATTTTACAATGTGAAAGCTTCAAGTCATTTTTGCCGCTGCGGCGGCAAAACTCACCGATAGTTTGCTGATTAAGAAAACAATATGAACGACAAACTGCTTCTAGTGTTTTAATAAAGAATCCTCATGTTTTAATATTGACAGCAGGCATCAACCTGTGATTTTCTTACAACGATGCGATCACAACGACAGGGAGGTTTGTTCATGCTTAAAGATAAAAAGATAGCCGTTATTGGCGGCGGGAAAATGGGAAGTATCATTGCCGAAGGTTTAATTGCGCATAAAATTGTTCCTGCTAAAAACATCATCGTTACAGACATTGACGCCGCAAGGCTTAAAATACTTCGTTCTTCTTTAAAATTAAAAGTTTCTCATGATAATGAAAAATCCGTCAAAGATGCGGATATAATAATACTTGCCGTTAAACCGCAAAATATGGCCGCAACACTCCAGGGAATAAGCCCCGCTGTTAATAAATCAAAAATAGTGATTTCCATTGCTGCAGGAATCACGACAAATTTTATTGAAAAATTCTTCACCAAAGGAGTTCGAGTTATAAGAGTAATGCCTAATACACCGGCGCTTATCGGCGAGGGAGCGGCAGCAGTAGCCAAAGGAAGCTGTGCTAAGAAAAGCGATGTCAAATTGGCGCATACTATTTTCAATGCCGTCGGTATCAGCGTTGAAGTCGAGGAAGCTCTTATAGATGCGGTAACCGGCCTGAGCGGCAGTGGTCCAGCTTATTGTTTTTTGATAATTGAAGCGCTTATCGACGCCGGAGAACAAATGGGTCTGCCGCGGGATTTAGCGACAAAACTTACCATGCAAACCATGCTGGGAGCCGCCCGCCTCTGTATCCACAGCGATAAACAACCGGCGCAATTAAGGGAGATGGTTACATCGCCCGGAGGTACTACAGTTGCCGGCCTCAAAGCGCTGGAAGAAGGGAACATCCGGTCAACAATTATTTCCGCCGTCAAAGCAGCGACAAAAAGATCTAAAGAATTAGCCGGCGGCAAATAATGGTGATTTTATCTCCTACTCTTCATCTTTTCTGTTTGTTTCTGTTTCACTAATATGATCTTCCTGCTCATCCTCTTTTGAAGTAACAATAATTTCTTCAGGCTTAGCCGGTTCAATAATAAAAGGACTGGATTTCGCCGGAATATTGTCCGCTGCCGGTAATGTATCTTCCTCGTGAACTTCCCGAACAATCGCAGATGCGCCATTCATTACCGGAGAGGTTCCCGTTGACGCTTCCGTCGGTTTTCTCTTCTTATGCCGTGGTCTCCGGCGGTTTTTCTTTTTAGTATGTTTCTCGCCGTTTGCCGAAGCTTTTTCCTCAACGTTCGATCTCGAAACTTCTTGAACTTCGGCATCCTTTGTTTCTTCCGGAAGGTCCTGATCATCAACATGCTCTCTGGCTATTTGCCTTATTTCCACCTTATCCCAGGGTATTTCCGCACTACCGGCAATATTCAAAGCAATATCGAACTCCGATTCCAAATCCAGCAGTTCGCTTCTTTTACGGTTGAGAATGTAATCGGCAATTTCGTGGGGCAAGATTATTTTCAATTCGGAACAAATTCCCTTGACGGCTTCCGATTCAATCTTACGAAACGCCCCCAACGCAGCGGCTTCCAGAGATTGACGTAAACCGCTGCCTTTACAGAAAGGACATTTCGTGTAACTGATTTCCTGAATTGTCGACTGCTTCTTTTGCCTTGATAATTCGAGTATCCCGAATTTAGATATACGTGAGAGCTGGATTCTCGCTTTATCTATACTAAGTGCTGTTTTAAAAGATTTTTCCACCTCGGCAATATGTTTTTTGTCCATCATGTCAATAAAATCGATAACAATCAATCCGCCTAAGTCCCGTAACCGCAGTTGCCTGGCAATCTCCTCGCTGGCTTCAATGTTTGTTTTAAAGGCTGTCTCTTCAATATTTTTCTTATTGGAAGCGCGCCCGGAATTAACATCTATCGTAATCATAGCTTCTGTAGGATTGATAACAATGTGTCCACCGGATTTAAGGTCTACGCGTTCCTGATAAATAACGCGTATTTGATCTTCCAAATGATAATTGTCAAAAAGAGGTGTTTTTTCTTTGTAATGTTTGAGTATTCTTATATAACGTGGAGAAATAGCCCTCAAATAAGCTCGCATTTTGCGGAAAGTTTCCAGATCATCAACAAGAATTTCATCAATTTCCGACGTAAGGTAATCGCGCAAACTGCGTACGCCGAAATCTGTTTCCTGGTAAATCATGGAAGTTTTACTAAGACTGCTTGCTTTTTTATTGATTTCTTTCCAGAGACGCACGAGATGTTGATAGTCACGGGCAATCTCCTGCTTTGTCCGGTTGAATCCCGCCGTTCTGACAATAAATCCCATGCTCTCAGGGATTTTAATTTGTTTCATTATATTTTTTATTTTCTGCCGGTCTTCTTCATCTTCAACTTTGCGGGAAATTCCACTGCCGGGTTTGTTGGGAAGTAAAACCAGATATCTGCCGGGAAGAGAAACATAAGAGGTAAGAAGAGCTCCTTTGTTGCCAATCGCTTCTCTAACAGCCTGTACTATTATTTCCTGCCCAGCCTTCAGAACAGGCCGACTATGGTCCTGGCCGTTTTCCTGTTCGGTTAAATTCTCGGGGCTGACATCTTTTAGAGGAAGGAACCCATCTTTAGAGCCTCCGTAATCAACGAAAGCCGCCTGAAGGCCGCGTTCAACTTTAAGAACTATACCTTTATAAATGTTGCCGGTAATCGGTTCTCTCGTCGGCATTTCAATGTTGAAATCAACTAAAATGCCTTTTTCGTTAACCGTAGCCATCCGCATCTGTTCTTTGTGAACAGCGTTAACTAGCATAATGTGCTTCATAAATGTCCTTTTTGGCCGGCTGATATTTCTGCATGTGTACACGCTCCAATAGACTTTTTAAGTGTCTATTTATAAAATACCGCTCAACCTGTTATATTTATAGAAAGGCGCTTATATCGCCTTTTCCTATTCTTATAATTTCTATGTTGTCATCAACCAAACTGATGACGCTTGATGGTTGCGGCATAATAATACCACCATCAATAATTAAGTCAACCACACGGCCGAAGTATTCTTTGATCACAGAGGGATCGCCAAGTGTTTCGCCCTGTTCTGTTTTTACACTGGTGCTGATTATCGGCTGACCGAGTTCTTTGACCAGCGAAAGACAAATCTGATTGTCCGGAACCCTTATACCCGTTGTTGACCGTTTCGGCAAAATAATTTTTGGCACCAGACGCGATGCTTCCAGAATAAAAGTATAAGCCCCCGGTAAAAGTCTTTTCATGGTTTTATAGGCGTAATCGGTAACTTTGGCGTATTCGCTTATGTGTTTCAGATCGGAGCAGACAAAACTCAGGGGTTGTTTCCTGTTTCTTTTTTTTAATTCGTATATTTTTTCAATACCTTTTTTATTCGATAAATCACAGCCCAGCCCATAGACCGTATCGGTAGGATAGATTATTATCCCTCCGTCACGCAGAATATCCACGGCTTTTTTAATAAGCCGCATTTGCGGATTCTGACTGTTAATAGAAAACAGCATATTCTAACTTTCCGTGAATTTCTCAACTTTTACGAAGGACATATATCAAGAAACAGACACTTTCGCAACGAAGCTTTGAAATGAAAAGGATTTAACCATCACAGCCAATGAGTCTGTGTAGCAATTACTTTTCCTGTCATTAGGTGCGTGTCCCCCGCTGGCGGGGGATTAAGGGGGTGGATGTGTTAATGTGTCGTTTTTTTACAAGTTATATGTCCACCTCTGTCCCGATTCCTCATCGGGACACCTCCGCCAACGGAGGATACTGTGGTATTATTTAATGTTGAGATTTTTCTCCTTACTCAGTTTATACTCAATACTGTCTACAAGAGCCTGCCAGCTGGCCTCAATAATATTTTCAGAAACACCGATGGTGCTCCAAAACTCTTCGCCGTCGGTCGAATCCAGAAGCACCCTGACTCCCGCGGCTGTTCCTTCCGAACCTTCCAGTGTGCGGACTTTGAAATCTACCAGATGCATATCCTTGATTTGCGGATAAAATTTAGTAAGCGCTTTACGCAGGGCATGATCCAGAGCATTCACCGGACCGTTTCCTTCGGCAGCGGTTAATTCTTCTTCGCCTGCAACAGATATTTTAATTGTTGCCTGAGAAAGGCACGGATTGTTCTCCGTGCGTGAAGTAATAACACTGAAACATTCCAGATTAAAGGGTTCGATAAATTCACCAATAGTTTTTTTGATCAGCAAAGAAAGCGACCCGTCGGCGGCATCAAACTGAAATCCGCGGTCTTCCATAAGTTTTACTTCATGCACTATCTTTTTGCTAAGGGCGTCATCTTTAGAAATGTCAATGCCCAATTCCTTGGCTTTATATTCAACATTGCTTTTGCCCGCCAGATCGGAAACTAAAACGCGCCGGTGATTGCCGACAAGTTCCGGTTCAATATGCTCATAGGCGATGGAGTTTTTGACTACAGCACTGACATGGACTCCCCCCTTATGCGCGAACGCGCTTCGTCCGACAAACGGCCGCGAATTAAGCGGCGGAACGTTGGCAACATCACTTACATAATGAGAAAGGCTGGTGAGCTGTTTGATTGATTCAGGCGGCAGACAATTTTTACCCAATTTCAATTGTAAATTGGCAATTAGCGTTATCAAATCGGCGTTGCCACATCTTTCACCATAACCGTTGATCGTTCCCTGAACCATGGCTACCCCTTCCTGCACTGCGGCAATGGAATTCGCCACAGCAAGTCCGCCGTCATTGTGCGTGTGGATTGCGGCAGAAGTTAAGGGGAGGGAAGAAGAAATTTTTTTCACGATGGTACAAATTTCATGAGGGAGAGAACCACCGTTGGTATCGCAAAGAACAATAAAATCCGCTCCGGCGGCCAGTGCCGTTTTCACAACTTTGGTTGTGTAGCGGGGATTATTTTTATAACCGTCGAAAAAATGTTCGGCATCAAAAAAAACTTCCTTACCCATTGATTTCAGATACTCAATAGAATCGGCAATCATCGCCAGGTTTTCATTCAGGTCGGTTTTAAGAATTTCAGTAACGTGCAAATCCCACGATTTCCCGACAATAGCAGCGGCAGGAGTGCCTGCTTTCACCAAAGCTTTTAAATTCGGACACGACTCCGTTTTGGTATGCGCACGGCGCGTACTGCCGAACGCGGTCAGACGCGAATTTTTAAAATTAACGGCTTTGGCCATTTCGAAAAAACGCATATCTTTGGGATTGGAACCGGGCCAACCGCCTTCAATGTAGTGAAAATGAACATCATCAAGGCGCTGGGCAATGCGTAATTTTTCCTCTGCCGAAAAATTTGTCTGCTCTCCCTGTGTACCATCTCGTAAAGTTGTGTCATAAATCAGTACTTTGTTTTTCATTTTCCTCTCTCCTTCAAAACCACCGCTTTGCGGAATTGTTCCCAATAGCCTATGACTATTTGGATAATTCGACTAACGCTTAAAACTTCACTAAGTTCGTTTTAAGCTTGTCTCATTATGATTAGCCAATTTCAGTGCTCTACGCTTCTGAAATTGGGATCTCATAAAAAATCCGCTGCCGGGCTTGCCTGGCAGCGGATTAAATTTTTGTTTATTTAGAGTTGATACTATTCCGCGACCCGGCCTCCTGTAAAGAAGCTAATTATAATGTTGCTAATTATTATTTCTTGAATTTTGATCATGTTCATAGCGCCAACCATCTTTTTTTACATAATAATTTTTTAGGTAAATTTTGTCAATAGAAATAATTAATTGAATTTATGTTGACGAAGTTTTATATTATTACTACAAATTATTTTTTCACAGATCGAAAAAAATATTTCCACAAATTGCCGTATGGAATTTCACATATAATATATTATGACTTGTATCAGACCATATGTCTTAAATACTATTAAAAATTAATCAGCGGAGTAACCAAATGAAACGAGTTATTTCAGGATTTCTCATTGTAACGATAGGAATAATCATGTTTGGGTGTTCGAAGATAGATAGTCCTCCAAACAACGCCAAAGCCATCACTGAATTTAAGTTTATAAGTCAGGATGCAACCGGAATCATCACAGAGACAACGCACACTATAGCCATAACCGTGCCGTATGGAACGGACGTAACATCTCTGATTCCGACGATTACTCATACGGGCACAAGCATCAGTCCGGCTTCGGGAGAGACACAAAACTTTACGAACCCTGTAACTTACACCGTGACAGCCGCGGATGGTTCAACCCAAACCTACCAAGTTACAGTGACGCCCGCAATAAACCCTGCTAAAGCCATTACAGCCTTTAATTTTATAAGCCCGGTAACGGCAACTGGAGTCATTACGGAAGCAGATCATACAATAACAATCACCGTACCGTATGGAACGGATGTAAAATCTCTAACTCCAACAATTATTCATACAGGCGTCAGCGTCAGTCCCGCTTCGGGAGTGGCGCACGACTTTACCAATCCTGCAACTTATACCGTTACAGCCGCAAATTCCTCCACGCAGGCATACACGGTGACAGTCACTCAGTCGATTACAGCTAAAGCCATTACAGCCTTTAATTTCACTAACCCTTCGGCAACAGGTATTATTACAGAATTATCACATACAATTGCTGTAACAGTGCCAGCTGGAACGGACGTAAAAACTCTAACTCCAACAATTACGCATACAGGCGTCAGTGTCAATCCCGCTTCGGGAGTGGCACACGACTTTACCGATCCCGCGACTTATACTGTAACAGCCGGAGATTCTTCAACCCAGGATTATATAGTAACTGTAACAATATGGACTCCTATCTCAGGAATGATCCCGGTTCCCTCCGGAATCTTCAGTCGAGATGGTGTGTCTGGCAATGATAGTACCGTCTCAGCTTTCCAGATGAGTGACAAGGAGATTACCAGGAGCCTGTTTACCACGGTAACTGCACTGCCCGATCCCAGTGACACACGCTATACAAATGATACCAACGACCCTGTACAAATGGTTAAATGGTATCATGCCCTGGTATTCTGCAACAAACTCAGTGCGTTGGAAGGTCGAACTCCCGTGTACTCCATCAAAGGCAGTACGGATCCTACCGTGTGGATCGCCGCCAACGGAGGAGTCGTACCGACCGCTACCAATGCCGATTGGGACGCGGTTACTGCAAACTGGTTAGCTGATGGCTACCGCCTGCCAACGGAAATGGAATGGATGTGGGCGGCTATGGGAGCAGATACAGTTAACCCTGGAAACCCAAATACAACGGGCTATGCCAAGACCTTTGCCGGAAGCACAGGAAGCAATGCCATTGGAAATTATGCCTGGACAAGTGAAAACAGCAGCGGAACAACCCACCCCACAGGAACCAAGCTGCCCAACGAACTTGGCTTATACGATATGAGTGGAAATGTGTTTGAATGGTGCTGGGATTGGTGGACAAATACTTATCCATCGGGAGTATTGACGGACTACAGGGGAGCAGTTTCCGGCACTACCCGAGTCGCACACGGCGGCACTTTTCTATTTGGGGCCAGCCCTTTTGCATCGATTGCCTATCGTAACTTCGGTGGCCCGTCTGTCGGATACAGCATTGCTGGCTTCCGGGTTGTTCGCCAACCTTGAGTTCTACGGCATGTAACAGAACTTTTGACGAATCAGCCGGTTTCGCTTTCGAGAAAGAAATAAATTTATTTCCGCACCCAACTAAAATGGTGGAGGAATCTTGTCAACTCATCAGCATCAACATCACAACCACGAAAAAGCATCATGGGGTAAACGCTTAGCCGTTTCCATGATTATGAATCTGATTATTCCAGCGGTGCAGATTTACGGCGGCATTATTTCCGGAAGCATGGCGCTGATCAGTGACGCTTTGCATAATTTAAGCGACTTTGTTTCTCTGGTTATAAACTACGCGGCCCTGCTGCTGGGCAAACGCGGACCAACTCATAAACATACTTTCGGTTTCAAGCGTGTGGAAATATTCGCTACGTTAATTAGCGTAGCTCTGTTGTATGGCGCAGGCATTTATATTGCCATAGAGGCCTGGCAAAGATTCCGGAATCCCCAGCCGATAGCGGGACAACTTGTTATCTGGATTGCTCTTCTGGGGTTCGCTGGAAATTTCATTTCCGCTTTAATGCTGCGCGCGGGATCAAAAGTAAATTTGAACATGAAAAGCGCCTTTCTGCACATGCTCAGCGATGCCGCTACTTCTCTCGTAGTTGCAATATTGGGATTTGTCTGGCTTTACAAACCATGGTTTTGGCTTGATCCGGTTTTTTCCTGGCTGATCGTAGCTATGATATTATTCAGCGGTTGGGGTCTGATAAAAGACAGCATTCTCATTCTAATGAACGCAACTCCGGAGGGAATAAACCTGTCAGATATTCAAAAATCTCTGGAATCAATTGATGGAATCAAAGAAATTCACGACCTGCACGTCTGGAATCCGTCGGCTGAAAATATCGCCTTGGCCGTGCACATTACCGTGCCGGATCAAATGCTCAGCACAGTCGATGACCTGGCTGAAAAAATAAGGCATATGCTTTACGAAAAGTTCAGAATTGATCATCCGATTTTACAGTTCGAGTCTAATTCCTGCGACGAAGCAGAACTTCTGTGCAGCACGGTAAAACATCATGTTCACGATTAAAACAATTGCCCCATTTAAGAATTAAATATACAAATAAAAAAACGGCACCGTCTGCGCCATCGTGGGAAAGATGCTTCACTGTAAAAAAAGAATGACTAATTATTGTATTTCTATAAATAGAATATGCTATAATTACACATAATCTACGCCTGACTTTCAAGTTATCGGAAAAAGTGAAATTGTATATTAATTGTCCATGCGGGATGCGGACACTCCACAACTTTAAGAAGGGAGGCTATCTATGAAAAGACTAATTATCCTCTGTCTCATGATCGCGATTCTGCTGCCATGTTTCGCAATGGGTGAAGAGTCGCCAATAGGAAAAACAAAAACAGGCAAGGGTGACGTTGTTGTTATCCGCGGCGGCAAAGAAATCCCCATTAATATTGGTGACAGACTTTACCAAAAGGACATCATCCGGACCGGGGCAAACAGCTCGGTGGGTATTATTTTCGAGGATAACACGATTTTGTCCCTGGGACCGAAAAGCGAAATAGTAATTGATGAGTATGTTTTCGCCCCCGAAAAAGGCATATTGTCCATGATCACCCGTATGGTAAGAGGCACTGCTTCTTACCTATCAGGAATTATAGGACGACAGTCTCCGGAATCGGTGAAGTTTCAGACACCTGATGCGACAATCAGCATTCGTGGAACTCAATTTCTTGTCAAGGTAAAAGAAGACAATCCATGCCCTTGCTGCCTGTAATAAGGCTTTTTCACTAATTGATAATTTGTCAGACAATCCTGACGAAGGAGGCGGACATGAAAACAATAATCAACACGCTTGTCAGCTTAGGTCTTGTTTTGGTTTTAGCGGGCTGCGGAGCAAGGAGCATGGTCGTACTAATCCCGGATCCTGACGGTAATGTCGGGCAACTGTTAGTGGCGAACGATGGTGGACAACAAGTCTTGAACGAGAATAATCAATCGGTGCAGCTGACGGACAAAAAGACAGCGCCTGGTAAAGTAACAACGCTCAGCGCCGAAGAAATCCGCGCCACTTTTTCCGATGCGTTGGCCGCACAACCTTTGCCGCCGGCAACATTCATCCTCTATTTCCTGCAGGATTCAAATGAACTAACCGACGAATCCAAAGCCGTTCTCCCGCAAATTTTTCAGACCATCCAGAAGAGGGGTTCCACCGATATCGTCATTTCGGGGCATACCGACACGGTTGGTGCAAAGGAATATAACTACAAGCTGGCCCTTGAACGGGCACAGGTAACATCTGAAATACTGGTGGCCAACGGCGCAATCCCCGCCAATATCACCGTAACCTCACATGGGGAAGGAAATCCTCTCATTAAAACCGCTGATGAAGTTGCAGAACCAAGAAACCGTAGGGTAGAGGTCGTGATAAAGTAACTCAACCTTCGGCACGGCAAGATTATTCATGAAAAAAGAATCGAGCAAACTTCCAATTCGCGACTCCGACAATTTAATCGTAACCGGCAAGTCGGGAAACCGCCGTATTTTTTTCTGGGGGGTTCTGTCCACTCTATTTTTTGTGGTTCTCTTTGCACTTAAGCCAACACTGCTACAACGACTTGATTTTATAAACTATGACCTGCTTCTGAGAAATTTCCCGAACAATCATGCCAGCAGCAGGCTGGTAATTGTTGACCTTGATGAAAAAAGCCTGAATCAATATGGGCAGTGGCCTTGGCCTCGCTACCGGGTCGCCGAGTTATTCAACAAAATCGCCGCTATGAATCCGGATGTCATAGGTATCGACATGTTTTTTGCCGAACATGACCGGACATCTGCGGGACAACTAATCAAAGACCTCAGAAATGCTTATAAAATTAATATAGATATCGACTTACTTCCCCATGAGCTGAGCGATAATGATCGGATCCTTGCTGAAACACTGGCCAAGGGGCCCTTTGTCCTGGGCAATAAATTCCAATTCAACAGGCTTGAAAAAAATTCGGCACAATGCCTTTTGCATCCTGTTAAGGTTTCATTTATTCAGAATATGGCAGAATTGGAAGAAAAAACAAGGCTTCCGGAAAGCACTGGTGTTCTGTGCAATCTAAACATGCTCTCCGAAAAGGCCGGCGCATCAGGCTTTCTTAATTTTAGTCCCGACAAAGATGGTATGCTTAGGCGCATGCCAATGCTCATTCAATACAAGGGAGAAGTTTACCCCAGCTTGGGCCTTGCCACTGTATTGAAACTTAAGAAAACCAACAATATTATTTTGCAAAAAAACGGGCCCTCCCTGCAATCAATCCGTTACAAGGGAGCCTCAGTTCCTGTTGACCTGCACGGTCAGTTGTTAATCAAGTTCCGGGGCGCTAAGAAAAGCTATGACTATATATCGGCAACAGATATCATGAATGGCAACGTTTCCTCAGAACGTTTGCAGGGACGAATAGCTTTTGTCGGTACCTCATCGGCAGGATTGAGTGACTTTCTAACCACGCCTTTTGATCCAATATTTCCGGGCGTAGAGGTGCATGCCACTGTTGTTGATAATCTGCTGACTGGTGATTTCATCACCAGTCCAAGTTGGTCCAACGGCCTGGTCCTGCTCCTTATTCTCGGTTTTGGTGTGTCATTGAGCTTGCTTATTACCTTTAGAAGTGCCGCCTCCGGTTTCATTGTTATGTTGCTCTTCATTGTCGGGTTATGGCTGACAACGCAAGAGGCTTTTTTTCGCATGGGATTGTTTGTCGGGACGGCATTTCCGATTGCAGCTGTTGTTTGCAATTACATATTTCTGACCGTCCTAAAATACCGTTTGAAAGAAAAGCAAATGCTCTCCGGTATGCGTGAACTTATCCTCACTCAGGACATAACCATCGAGAGCATGGCCAATCTGGCCGAGTATCGGGATCAGGAAACCGGTGGCCATATAAAGCGCACCAGGATGTATGTCAGACTGTTGGCCGAACACATCAAGCATCACGAAAAATACAAACATTTCCTCAGTGATGAAAACATTGATATGCTTTATAAATCCGCTCCGCTGCACGATATCGGCAAAGTCGGCATTCCCGATAATATCCTGCTTAAGCCGGGCGAGTTGACCAGGGAAGAGTTCGAAGTCATGAAGACCCACACGACAATCGGCCATGACGTGATCGAGACCTCCGTTCGCAGACTTGGCAAAAATTCATTTCTGACCATTGCCGCGGAAATGGCCCTCTCCCATCAGGAGAAATGGGACGGCTCCGGATTCCCGCAGGGCCTCAAAGGGGATGCAATCCCCATCAGCGGCAGACTGATGGCACTAGCCGATGTCTATGACGCCTTGATCAGCAAAAGGGTCTACAAGGCAGCCTCTCCGCATGACGCAGCCGTGGACATTATCAAAAAAGGTAGAGGGACTCACTTTGACCCTGACATGGTGGATGCGTTTCTTGAAATTCATGAACAGTTCAGAAATATCGCCCGTGAATTTGCCGATTTCGAAGAGAAAAGGGAAGTCCTGGATAAGAATATCCCCTTAGAAGATTTAACGCATGATTCACAAATATTTTCCGCACGGGAATAGAATTAAATTATATTTATATGAAACCTTCCGTGCCTATTGGCGGAAATTTCACTCAAATCGAATTTTCTCCAGACCTGAAAAAACAGCTTTCTCTTCCTGCCAGTGAAAACCGATAACGAATATATTTATTCTTCTTAATTCCGGTTCGTAATGATTTTTTTTATCTTCCGGCAGAATTAGAATAGGCAAAGGATTTACAGCGGCCGCTGATGTCTGCAAAATTAATTTGCCGGTGGCCGCCAGCACGCTTTTTTCTTTTGTATCGGTTACAATTTCAAAAATATGAGAAATTCTGTTTTCAGCCGTATCAACCGCAAAAAGTTCGCTTTCCGTATCGTTGCCTATTTTTATTCTCTGCTGCAGAAGCAGCGTGGCTAGTTCGCTGACAATCAGGTCATGATCACACGCAGAGATTATTTCATCTTCAGGCAGGGGTACTTCGCTTCCGATTAAGTCTTCCCGGAAAGTTATTTCTGAAAAATCCATTTCCGTCTGCGTTGACTCAGCGGCTGATAATTTCATTATTTCTATTTTTTTCACAAACTGTGCCGCCTGCAGAGCAAAACGGCTGGAGGCAAGATTGCCTATCACCGCCACCTGGCTTATGGAATCCCCATCTTCCATAAATGACCAGACGCCTCGATAATTTTGTTCAAAAAGAGATTTCCCGACTCCTTTTCTTCCACCACCGATTTTACCCCGATGAACCACAAAAACATTACCCCACGAATCATGAGCAAATGCACCACCGGTTTTTCGATCTATTTGAGCCCAGGGGAAATTGATTTCAGAGGCAATAGACAAAACGTTGGACGTTCCCGGCTTCCCTATGCCAAACGCGTTCCAGTAACGCACTTCCTTTATAGTTTTAGAAAATTTCCAGATGTCCAATTCTTTTGACCAGAGAACTTTCGCAGAAAAACCTGCCCCCTGATGGCCTAATTTTACTTTTATCTCTTCATCAATAAAGGGCTTAAACTTTTTATTGAATTGTCCGGCGTATTTTTTTATGGCCGGTTGATCCGCTATGACTTTAAGCATAAATAAGCTTCCTGAAATGTTATTCCAATTCTAACTCTCTGTGTCATTTCGAAGTCCCGCATGCGCTGGATCATACTCCGCGAGAAATCTTGATTTTAAGATTCCTCATCCCGATAAATCGGGATTCGGAATGACATTGTTTATTTGTTTCATTGCCGGGGTAATATTATATGAAAAAATGCCACTAATCCAGCCGTTTTTTAGAGCGACTGATGGCGCCGGTAAAAACGATTGTCCCCAGTATGGTCAGCGCAAGGTATTGCGGCCAGAGCACATCAAATCCAACTCCTTTAAGGAAAATATCCCTAATGATTACCAGAAAAAATCTCAGCGGATTAAAATACGTAAGCCATTGCACAATTTCGGGCATGTTGGCGATGGGGAATATAAAACCGCTGAGCATGAAAAACGGCAAAACGAAAAAGAAGGCCGTCATCATGGCCTGCTGTTTGGTTGCCGCTATGGTTGATATAAAAAGTCCGATACCCATAGTGCTTAGCATAAAGAGGCAGGTGGCGATAAAAAGCAACAGGAGGCTTCCTTTAAAAGGTATTTCAAACCAGTAAACGGCAACCGCGGTAACGGCAAAAAGTTGAAAAAGAGATAAAAGAATGTAAGGAATTGTTTTACCGATGATAAATTCATACGATTTTAAAGGCGTGACAATAAGTTGCTCCATTGTACCGTCCTCTTTTTCCCTGATTATGGCGATGGATGTCAGGATAAAAGAGGTAAGCATAACCAGAAAAGCGACAATCCCTGGAACAAAGAAGTATCGGCTATTGAGGTTGGGATTGTACCATGTTCTGATGCGCGCATCCACCTTACCGTAACTCATGTTCATCGGATAAAGTTCACGCAAAGTTTCGCGGTTAAATCTATCCAAAATTGACGCTGTGTATGCCACTCTCATGGAAGCCATGTTGCTCATCGAACCGTCAACAAGGATCTGAACAGGGGCTGTTTGTCCCTTTCTGATAATGGAGGCAAAATCTTCATCTATTTTTATACCCATATCTACCTTTCCCCTAAGCAGTAGTTCCGTCATCTGACGTTCATCAGTTGTGTTATATGTGATATGGAAAATATTGCTTCCGGTAAAGTTATCAAGAAGCCTGCGACTTTCATGTGTTTTCGAATAATCCAGGACAGCCATCTGAATATTGCTGATATCGTAATTGACAACATAACCGAAAATCAGCATTTGAATAAAGGGAAAAATAAACATCAAAGCGCGATTCCGCCTGTCGCTGAGAAGCTGAATGAATTCCTTGCGTACCAGTTCTTTGATTCGAAGCCAGCTCATAGACCTTCCTTCTTCAACAAACGGAAATTAAAAATACTTAGCATGACAAACATAACCAGCAGAACCAGCATGCTCGGCCATAGATAAGCAAGGCCGAGATTGCGCAGATAGATACCCGATAAAATATCAATGAAATATCTTGCCGGAACTATCAGCGTTATATATTGAATAACTGTTGGCATGTTTATTATCGGAAAAACAAAATTGGAAAGAAGCAGCGACGGTAGATAAGTCGTCAGAATAGCAATCTGATTGGCCATCAATTGCGATTTGGTAAGGATGGAAATCAGCAAGCCCAGCGATAAGGCAACTCCCAGGTAAAGCGAAGCGGAAATTATCATCAACCAGAAATTTCCTTTCATCACTATGCCGAAAAGCAATTGTCCCAGCAAAATTGCTATTAAAACATCCGCCAGCCCGATAAAAAAATAGGGAATAGCTTTACCCAAAAGCAATTCGGCAGCCCTAACCGGCATGGACTTGATGGTTTCCATCGTGCCATTTTCGTATTCACGGGCGATAACCAGCGAAGTAAGAATAGCGCCAACAATCATAATAATGACGGCGATGATCCCCGGAATAATAAAATTGCGGCTCTCCAGATCTTCATTAAACCAGATACGTATGCGTCCGTCGACGGGTTGATTTAATTTGTCGCGCCCCTCCCTGTTGAGAAAATCTACCAGGATTTGCTGATTGTACTGTTTGATGAAGGAGGTAATATAACCGCGGATTATGTTTCCCGAAGTGGGATCGCTGGCATCAATAATAACCTGTAGTTGAATTTCCCGGTCAGCCGTGATGCTCTTCATAAAATCGGCTGGAATAACTATTACCACTTTTGCCTTATCATGATCGAGATAATCAACGGCATCTCTTGTCCGGGGAAGGTTTTCCGTGACATTAAAATAGGTTGACGCATCCAGCTTGCGAATAAAATCACGGCTGAGTTCGGTCCTGTCATGATCGACGAATACCGTTCCCACATTGTCTACATCAAGGCTCAGTGCATAACCAAACAAAATAATCAGTATCAGCGGAATAGCAAATGCCAGATACAGACTGCGGTAATCGCGAATCAGGTGATAGAATTCCTTGCGGACAATAGCTTTGAGTCTGATGAATCTCAATTGCTGTCCCTCGTCATCAATTTTATGAAAGCGTCATTCAGATCGGCATCCGGCTTATCCGGACAGGCGTTGTTGATAATCTCCGCCGGAGTTCCAGAAGCCACAATACGGCCTTCGTTAATCATCACGATTCTTTCACAGAAACGCGCTTCATCCATGTAGTGTGTGGTAACAAAAACGGTCATTCCAGCTGCGGCAAGCTGCTTGATGAAATTCCAGAAATGACCTCTGGTGACAGGATCAACTCCCGACGTAGGTTCATCCAGAAACAAAATGTCCGGTTTATGCAGGAGCGAACATCCCAAAGCCAGTCGTTGACGCCAGCCCTGAGGCAAATCTTTGGTTTTGCGGTTGCGCACGTCCTGCAGTTGCGCCATATTCAAAACCCAGTCGATGCGCTCCGTCCACTGCTTCCGGGGAACATTGTATATCCCCAGGTAAAATCGCAGATTCTCAAAGGGAGTCAAATCTTCATAAAGTGAGAATTTCTGCGACATGTAACCGATTGACTGTTTGATTTCTTCCGCTTCTTTTATTATGTCGTGCCCGGCTACTATTCCGCCGCCGGATGTGGGTGTAATTATGCCGCAAAGCATACGGATTGTTGTGGATTTGCCGGAGCCATTCGCACCCAGAAATCCAAATATCTCTCCTTTTTTTACTGAAAAAGTGATTCTGTTGACGGCAACAAACTGGCCGAATTTTTTCTCCAGATTATTGACAGTTATGGAATCAGAGCCGGAATGAGTCATTGGCAATATCCTTATCCACTTCGATGATGCGTGCAATTATTGATTGTTCCAGATCGGCATATTGTCCGCGCATTTTTGCCGGTGTCTCCGACGCCAGAATAACAGAACTGTGCATCAGCATCAGCCGGTCGCATTTTTCTCCTTCATCGAGGTAGGCCGTGGAGACAAGAATGGTCATGCCTTCTTCTTTCATACCGCCCAATATTTCCCAGAATTCATGACGTGATACCGGATCGACACCATTGGTCGGCTCGTCCAGTATCAACAGTTGCGGTTCATGCACCAGTACGCAGGCAAGTCCCAGTTTCTGTTTCATTCCTCCGGAGAGATTGCCGGCCAGCCTGTTTGTAAAAGGAAGAAGGTTGGAAAATCCCAAATATTTTTCTCGGCGGGTTTTTCTCTGATTGCGTGGCACATCAAAAACATCCATGAAAAATTGCATGTTCTCATCGACGGTAAGGTCCTGATAGAGACCAAAACGCTGAGGCATGTAACCGATAATGTTTTTGATTCTTTGTTTCTGGGTTACCACATCGAGACCGTTTACCATAATTTCGCCTTGCGTTGGTTCGATCATGGTGGCAATCAGCCTCAGGAGAGTTGATTTGCCCGCACCATCGGAGCCAACCAAACCGAAAATATTGCCTCTTTCAACATTAAAAGAAACGTCCTTAACTGCTTCAATATCATCAAAGCGTTTGGTAATGTTTTTGACTTCCACGATGTGGGAGGAATTTTCCAGGGAAGCGGCCATCGGGAACTCCTCTATTGCCGCAACCAGGCATCAGCCGGCATTCCTGCTTTGAGTTCAAAGTTAGGATTCTCAATGGACACCTTGACTAGATAAACCAGCTTTACGCGCTCTTTTTTCGTCTGGATTATTTTGGGAGTAAATTCTCCTTCCGGAGAAATAAAAGAAACTGTTCCGGTGTAAGTTTTACCGGGGAAAGTATCTATTTTTACATCTACCTTCTGACCAGGTCTGACTTTACCTATTTCTGTTTCATCTATAAATATTTTTAAATCAACACGGGAAAGATCGGAAATGGTAATGACTTCCCTGCCGGAATTTACGGTTTCGCCCGGTTCAATATTGCGGCTGGTTATTACGCCATCCATGGGCGATTTTAATTGTGTGTAAGCCAACTGAATGGATGCTTGACTTAATGATGCGTTCACCGAATTAATTTGCGCCGTGGCGACCTCGATATCTTGTTTGACGGCATCTATTTTGGTCAAATTACCCTGCGCAAGGTTCAGGACCGATTCACTTTCAGCTAATCGCGACTGGGCAACTTCATACGTAAGTTTCATACCATCGCGTTCTTTTTCTGTAATCACGCCCTTGCTGAACAAATCTTCGAAACGCTTGTAATTTTTTTCCGCATCCCTGAGCGTGTCCCGGGTGCTTTGCACATTCGCCTTGGCTCTGGCAACCTCGGATGGAAGAGTTTTTCTGCTGATCTCCAGCATTGTCTCCAGTTGTTTCTTTGTTTTTTGAGCTCGGTCCAGATTCGCTTTGGCCTGCTCATAACGTGATTCAAATTCCTCGCGATCAAGTTCAGCAATAATCTGGTCCTTTGTAACAGACTGACCTTCCTGAACATTGACTTTAACAACACGACCCGGAACCTGGAAGGATAAATTCGCCTGTGTTGTCTCTATTGTACCGGAATAATAAAGTCCCTTTTCACGATTATTTTTCTGGCCGAAATAAACAAGCAGCCCAACGGTCACAAAGAGAATTATAAAAACAATAATTATTATTCTTTTTTTCAACGTTCAAACCTCCCGTTTATGTTTTCATCTATAGCATTGAGCACTCATACAAACGCAGGTAGAATTAACTATTACCAGTTGTTCATCGCTTTATAGCCTTTAGCACCAGCTTAGCCACTTCCTCTCCTAAACTACCTTCTAATTTTTTATCACGGGCTTTAATCTCGGCAGGCAACCATGACTGTCTTTCTTTAATTGGCTGAGCCTTTTTATAAAAAAGAATTGTCCCCACGATCATCATATGGATGAGGAATGGTGATACTTCCATAAATATTTTTCTTTTTAGACCTTCGTCCACAATACCAAAAAGAATAGTCAGTACCGCAACTATATCTTCAGTGACAACACGAGGCAGATGAGCGCCGTCCGCAGCTATTTCCCGCATCATAATCGGCGGCCATTCCGGGTTTTTATCTATGGCATCAGCAATGTACATTATATAGGTTTTAAGTTTTTCTTCCGGATGATCAACTTTGGCCACGGACGCAGCAATATTCTGGGCAGTGTTACCCAGAACCTGATGGATTACATTGGCGTAAAGAGTATCTTTGTCACCAATCTGGTAATAGAGCGTCGCTTTATTCACACCGGCTCGCCTGGCAATTTCATCGACATGCGCCCCGTTATAACCATTTTCTGCAAACACAGCCCGTGCCGCTTTTAAAATCTTATCTGCAGTTTTACCCGTTTTTTTTATGTCAATTACCTTTTTAATCAAACGTTTCACCAATGCTCGTTGTCATTCCGTCTTCGTAAAAATCCTCAGAGGCAAGGCGCGCTAACCCTGAGACGTGAGGTGTATTTTTACATACATCGCAATAAGCCTGCCCCGGCGAAGGCCGAGAAAGGATGACGCGCAATCCCGATTTGATCGGGACATTATGAGTTTTTTACGAAGCCGGCATTTAACCGTACGGTTTAACCATACAGTTAAATATTATGAATTATATGTCAAGATTTTTTTATATTTACCCTTTATGAAGGCAGGACGACGAGACAACAATTTATGAGCTTTAAGTATGATTTATGCCGTTTCTAAAGATATTCCTTTAGAAACGGCAAATGAAGTTTCGGGTTATGAGGAATGCAAATTTATTAGGCAGGCAAAGTCTCTTGTATTACTTTGATTTTTCCTTTTTCAGCAGCTTTTGCATCTGTTTATCTTTTTCCTGCCACAACTTTTGCACCCATTTATGCATGGTGTCACGAAACGCCGGGTCTCCTTCATAATCACCCTGTAAAAGATGTTGAGGAATCTCTATTGTTCTCATACGCACAGTTATCCGCTTGACTTTGCCGCAGAGAAAATCGCCGAAACCCGGAATTCCATCCGGATAAACTATGGTAATATCCAACATAGAATTAAACTTCTCGCCCAGCACGTTTAACGCCAGTGCGAGTCCGCCTGATTTGGGGCGAAGGAGGAATTTATACTCGCTTTTCTGTTTATCGTGTTTTTCTTTGGTAAAGCGCGTTCCTTCCAGAAAATTCATCACGCTGGTAGGTATAGTAGCAAATTTTTCACAAGCTTTGCGCGTTGCTTCAAAATCCTTGCCTTGTTGTTCGGGGTGTTGTTTCAAATACTCTGAGCTGTGGCGATATAGGAAAGGATAATCCAGAGCCCACCAGGCAAAACCCATAAGAGGCACCTTGATAAGTTCTCTCTTAATAAAAAATTTAAGCAGTGGAATGCGTCGGTTCAGCAGGTGCTGCATTACCAGTATATCAACCCAGGATTGATGATTACTGACAACCAGATACCAGCCGTTATAATTCAAACCATCTACGCCCTGCACGTCCCACTGTGTTTTTTGAGTAAGCCACATCCAGCCGCTGTTGCCGGCAATCCAATTTTCTCCAATCCAATGAAGAATCCTGTTTATTATCCGAAGAAGCGGGGGCCAGGGCAAAAGGATTTTTGGAATGGAAAACACGAACAAGATAGTTACCCAAAACAAAATATTTACGAATAAAAGAAAACCCGCTATCACTCCCACAAGTTTTGAAGGCAGAAAATTCAGCATGATGATATTCCTAAGCTCCTAATTTATATTATATCGATCTTTCATAGTTGATATCGTTCGGCTATAAAGAAAATTCATAAACAAGTCAAGATAATTAGAGCAAACATTAATATGGCTTAATGTAAATAATTTTATTGATTTACCTGAATATAAACATAAATTCTCTCTTTATGTTGGTTTCTTAAATTCTTAAAGATCAGACGGTATAATATGTTCTGAAAGAAATAACTGGTCTAAACATAAGTTTTTTGTTATAAATTAATTAAGTAAAGGCTATTTTAACCATTCCTAAATAAAATTGGTTGTGTTCAAAACTGTTACAAATCAATTAATTCAGTTAAAAATCATGGCCCGGAAGGATTTAAAAGATTGAAGAAAAATCATTTACGCAATATTGCCATTATTTCCCACGTTGATCACGGCAAAACCACTCTACTTAACGCCATGCTGAAGCAGACTGGAGTGTTTCGGGTAAATCAGGCTGTCGAAGACCGCGTTATGGATTCGATGGATCTGGAAAAAGAACGCGGCATAACCATCACGGCGAAAAATACAGCGGTGGAGTATAACGGCGTAAAAATTAACATTGTCGATACACCCGGCCATGCCGATTTCGGTGGCGAAGTGGAACGCAGTCTCAATATGGTTGATGGAGCGATATTGCTTGTTGATGCCAGCGAAGGACCTCTGCCGCAAACCAGATTTGTTTTAAAAAAAGCTCTGGCACTGGGTCTGCCGATAATTTTAGTCATCAATAAAATTGATCGAAGTGACGCCCGCATTGACGAAGTTATCAATGAAACTTACGATCTCTTCATTGATTTAGGCGCGGAAGAAAATCAAATTGAATTTCCCATTCTCTATACCAATGCCAAAATCGGAGTCAGTCATAAAAAATTAGGTGATGACAGCGCCGACCTGCAACCTCTGCTTCAAACAATCATTGAACATATACCTTCTCCCCGGGGAAACGATGAAGCCATTACGCAGTTTCTGGTTACCAATCTGGATTATGATCCTTATGTGGGACAAATTGCTATAGGCCGTCTGCAAAGCGGCAAATTGGAAATGAATACCAATTACAGCCTTTGCACCGAAGATAAAATAATTCCAGGCGTCAAACTAACGGCCCTTTATACTTTTTATGGTCTGGCAAAAAAACCTGCCCAGTTCGTTGAGTCCGGCGACATTATCGCTTTATCGGGAGTTGAAAATGTCACCATCGGCGACACCATTTCATCTTTTATCGAACCACAGGCGCTTCCCCGTTTGCAGGTGGACGAACCAACGGTATCCATGATGTTTTACGTCAATGACAGTCCTTTTGGCGGGAAAGAAGGGAAATATCTGACCTCGCGCCACCTGCTGGAACGGCTGGAAAAAGAGGAGCTGAGAAATGTCGCCATTAAAATCAAAAAGCTGGATAGAACCGACGCATTTGAAGTTTGCGGACGCGGTGAACTGCAAATGGCGGTATTGATCGAAACCATGCGCCGCGAAGGCTACGAGCTGATGGTTTCGCGTCCCCAGGTAATTACCCGGCAGCAAAACGGCAAAACCTGTGAACCGGTGGAAAGACTCTTTCTGGATATCCCGGAGGAATTCGTGGGGAAAATTACCGAAAAGTTATCCATCAGAAAAGGACGCATGGAGAGTTTAGTCAACAAAGGATCCGGCAGAGTCAGCATGGAATTTTTAATTCCCTCCCGGGGATTAATCGGTTTTCGCAGTCAGTTTTTGACTGACACCAAAGGCGGTGGTGTAATGAATTCACTGCTCGAAGATTACGCGCCGTGGTTCGGCCCTATCCCGCAAAGAACGACAGGTGTCCTGGTTGCCGACCGTTCCGGCCGCGTTACACCTTATGCCAGCTATGCCATGGAAGACAGGGGCGAAATGATTGTGGAAATCGGAACGGAAGTTTACGCGGGAATGATTGTTGGAGAACGCAACCGCAGCAGTGACCTCAACGTAAATATTGTCAAAGAAAAGAAGCTGACAAACATGCGGGCATCCACATCCGACGCCACAATAATTTTAAGACCACCGCGTGTTTTTTCGCTGGATCAGGCCATCGAATTTATAGCTGAAGATGAGCTTGTGGAAGTAACTCCCAAAAACATCCGCCTGAGAAAAATGGAGTTGGACGCTACCAGGCGCCAAATGAAAAGTCGCAAAGAAGATTAAATCTAATTCAGCAACCTATCGTGACTGCTTTTTGCGTGCTGTGTCGTTATATATAAATAGAGGCTTTGTAAAAAGGCCAGAGGCAAGGCGCGCAAGTCATGAGGAGTGAGGCGTACTTTATGCGTACGCCGCAACGACGTCGTGACGCAGCGCAACGCAGTATATGGGTTTTTTACAAAGTCGATAATATATGATTAGTGAAATTGAGAAAAATTTTTACCGCATATCTTTACGTATGCCGTATCGCTTAAGACATGTGAACGCTTATCTGTTCGCACACGATAAGGAACTGGCACTTTTTGACACAGGATTAAATATGTCCGGTTCTTATGAAACACTCGAAAAAGATTTGAGCGATGCGGGCCTGGACATCAATAACATCAGACACGTTTTCTTGACTCATGTACATACCGATCATTGCGGTATAGCTGGTCTTCTGCAAAAAAATACAGGAGCGAAAATTTATCTTTCCAAGATCGCTTTTGACGAATATCAGCATTTTCGGCAACCGGATTCGGCAATAAAACAATTAAGAAATTTTTATTCGCGACGGGGTATGTCTCCCCAGCAGATTGATCTCGTCATCGAAGAATATAAATATATACGAAACATAATCACGGAATTTAACACCGATAGTTATTTACAGGACAAGGAATCACTCGAATTCGGCGACTGGAAATTTGAAGTTCTCTTTACTCCAGGACATGCCGCCGGACATGTTTGCTTTTTCTTCAGAGAAAAAGGTTTCCTGCTGGCCGGTGATCATGTTTTACCTTTTATAGCGCCGATTCTTAGCCCTGATATATTTGATGATAGTTTTCGTCCATTGGCGACTTATCTGGATTCGCTTAGCGATATTGAAAAATTGCCCATCTCCACTGTTTATCCGGGACACGGTAATTCTTTTGTTGATATAAACGAAAGATTGACAGACCTACGAGAACATCACCGAAAAAGAAAAAATGTTGTTCTTGGTCATGTGAACATACAACCCAAAACCACCTACGACATTTGCCATGAAATTATCAGTGCCACGCTTTCGGATTTCGATAAATTTTTAGCCTTGAACGAAACCCTCATTTATTTAAAGGAACTGAAAACCGAAGGCACCATCAACGAAAGCATCTCCAACAACGTTTTGGTTTACACCAAGGATTGAGGATAATTGTTGACAGATATTTAATAATGATTAATATACGCCGCCTGATTAAATGAGAATATTTAGGAATTTTTAAATTTGAGTAAGCAACTGCAAAAAGAAATCGACCGCCGCCGCACATTCGGCATCATCAGCCATCCTGACGCGGGCAAAACCACGCTCACGGAAAAGCTTTTGCTTTTTGGCGGAGCCATTCAAATGGCCGGAGCGGTCAAAGCACGCAAAGCTTCCAAGCACGCTTTGAGCGACTGGATGGCTATTGAGAAAGACCGCGGCATTTCCGTGACTTCGTCGGTCATGAAATTCGAATACGCGGACTGCGAAATAAATCTTCTGGACACGCCAGGCCATCAGGATTTTTCGGAAGACACTTACCGCGTGCTGACAGCAGTGGATAGCGCGCTCATGGTGATTGACGGCGCCAAAGGCGTGGAAACGCAAACCCAGAAACTTATGGAAGTCTGCCGCTTGCGTAACACTCCGATTATAACTTTTATCAACAAACTTGATCGCGATTGTCTGCCGCCACTGGACATTCTGGCGGATATCGAAGACAAACTGCAGATAGAATGCTCGCCGCTGTCCTGGCCTATAGGAATGGGCAAGCGTTTCAAAGGCGTTTACAATATGTACGATAAAAAACTGCATCTGTTCACGCCGGGGAAATCCAAACGTTCGGAAGGCGGAGTTGTCATCAATGATTTATCCGATCCGCTGCTTGATGAATTACTGGAGAGCCAGGCCTATGAACTGCGCGAAGAAGTCGCTCTTTTGGAAGGAGCGGCCAATCCATTTGATTTAAAAGAATATTTAAAAGCAGGCCAGACACCTGTTTTCTTCGGCAGTGCCATCAATAACTTCGGTGTCAAGGAATTGCTGGACGCCTTCGTGGAAATCGCTCCGCCGCCGGTCGCCCGTCCGACAACAACAAGAGAAGTATCTCCTGACGAAGATGACTTCTCCGGTTTCGTTTTTAAAATTCAGGCCAATATGGATCCGGCGCATCGCGACCGTATAGCCTTCATGCGAATTTG
Source organism: Deltaproteobacteria bacterium HGW-Deltaproteobacteria-2 (assembly GCA_002840505.1). NCBI lineage: Bacteria > Deltaproteobacteria > Deltaproteobacteria bacterium HGW-Deltaproteobacteria-2. The sequence goes on from PHBC01000001.1 coordinate 733,520, forward strand.
TTCGGGACAATTCCAGCGCGGCATGAAAGTCATTCATCACCGTATCGGCAAGGAAGTATCTCTCGCCAACGCCACAATTTTTATGGCGCAGGACCGCACCAATGTCGAAGAGGCATATCCCGGCGATATTATCGGCATCCACAATCACGGTACGATTAAAATCGGCGACACCTTCACACAGAAAGAACCGCTCAAGTTCACCGGCATTCCGCATTTCGCGCCGGAGCATTTCTGCCGTGTTCGGCTGAAAGACCCTCTGCGCATGAAGCATCTGCAGAAAGGATTGATTCAACTCTCCGAAGAAGGCGCCATTCAGGTTTTCAAACCTCTGTGGGGATCGGACAATATTCTGGGCGCGGTAGGCGCTCTGCAATTTGACGTGACGATGTCACGCCTTCAGGATGAATACAGCGTTTATGCTGATTATGAAAAAACTGATTACGCCGCCGCCCGCTGGGTTACCTGCGACGACGCCAAAATAATGGAAGATTTTCAGAAGAAAAATCAAACCAACCTCGCGCTCGATACTGAAGGAAATCTTGTCTATCTGGCGCTAAGCGAATGGCGCCTTTCGCACACCATGGAAGAGTGGCCGAAAGTTAAATTCCTCAAGACGATGGAAAAGAACTGATCTCTGTTTTATTTCGAATCAAAATCAATATTGAAATTATTATTCTAATCTGTATAATGCATTCCATTCTTTAAGCTATAAAGAATAATTACCACCTTGTAACAAATCCATTAAGTAGCAGTAAAAATATTTGGGAGGCTGAACATGAAAGTCAGAGGAATAGTTGCATCATTACTTATTAGTCTGATATTTGTCTTGATTTCCCTTGGAGGCTGCAGCGGAGGAGGAGACGAAGGCGCATCTGGTACTTCATCATCAAAAAAATGGACGCATCCGGCAAGCTTATCCGATAACATCAGCCCTGACGCACAGAATGCTGGATATCCTAGCGTAGCGATGGACAATAATGGTAATGCGATTATTGTCTGGCAGCAATCTGACGGTACCGGTTATGGCCTCAATACTCAGATATTCAAAAGTGAATATAGGAATGGCACATGGGCTAATCCTTCGAACCTTTCCGACAACATCAGCCCTGATGGCTCGCAGGTTCTTGCCCCAGAAGTGGCCATGGATAATAATGGAAATGCGATAATCGTTTGGATGCAGTATGATGGCGCCAATTATCAGGTTTTCAAAAGTGAATACAGAAATGGCTCTTGGACTCATCCGGCAAATCTAGCTGATAACATCAGTCCCGATGGACAGGATGCTGAATTCCCCCATATAGCAATGGATAACAACGGCAATGCCATTATCGTCTGGGACCAGAATGGTGGCACATTTAAGAGCGAGTACAGAAATGGCTCTTGGATTCATCCGGCAAACTTATCTGACCATATAAACCCTGCTGGTGGTGGAGCTTATAATACTGAAGTGGCAATGGATAATGACGGCAATGCTATTATTGTTTGGGAAGAATCTGACGGTTTTGATTCTCAAATATTCAAAAGCGAATACAGAAACGGTTCTTGGATTCACCCGTCTAGTTTAACCGATAATATAAGCCCCGACGGCAGTGATGCTAGAGTTTCTCATGTAGCAATGGATAATGACGGCAATGCGATAATCGTGTGGATGCAATATGACGGCCCCAATTATCAAATTTTTAAAAGTGAATATAGAAATGGCATTTGGACACACCCCTCTAGTTTAACTAACAATATAAGCCTCGACGGGACTGATGCTGAATACCCCAACCTAGCAATGGATGACAACGGCAACGCTATTATTGTATGGAATCAATCTGATGGTACCAATAGTCAGACATTCAAAAGCGAATATAGAAATGGTAGCTGGACTCACCCGTCAAGTTTAACCGACAATATAAGCCCCGATGGATATGATGTCTACCTATCGCCACATGTTTCTATGGATAACAACGGCAATGCTATTATCGTCTGGGATCAAAATGGCGGCACATTTAAAAGCGAGTACAGAAATGGTTCTTGGACTCATCCGGCAAATTTATCTGACCATATAAATCCTGGTGGTGGAGCTAACAATACAGAAGTGGCGATGGATAATAATGGTAACGCTATTATTGTGTGGTCTCAAGATGATGGCACCAATTATCAAATATTCAAAAGCGAATACCGCTGATTAGTATTAAAGTTTTCATCCGGGCAGGAGATGAAAATATCCTGCCTTTAATAAAAAAGTTTATGCTCCAAGAATAAATTGGGGGGGCTGACCATGAAAGCCAGAGGAATTATTTTATCATTAATTAGTATTCTGATATGCGCGTTGATGTTTCTTAGCGGATGCAGTGGTGGTGGAAGTGATTCGCCATCATCGACAAAAGCGATTACCGAATATTCTCTAAACGATATTGCCGGAACGATCAATGAAACAGAGAAAACAATAGCAGTTACCGTGCCTGTTTCAACAGATCTATCGTCTTTAGTGGCGACATTTACCACAACCGGTACCAGCGTCAAAGTGGGTTCAGTCGATCAGAAAAGCGGAACGACGGCAAATAACTTTACCAATCAGGTAGTTTATACAGTAATAGCGGCAGATACTTCGACACAGGATTATATAGTAACGGTAACCGTGGCACTATCATCGGAAAAAGCCATTACGGCATTTTCTCTGAATGGATCTGTCGGAGCGATCGATGAAACGAACAAGACTATAGCTGTAACCATTCCTAGCGGCACATATCTAATGGATTTGGTGGCGACCTTTACAACGACCGGCGTCAGTGTCAAAGTTGGTTCAACCATTCAGGTAAGCGGGACAACGGCACATAACTTTACGTCGCCCGTGATATATAAGGTGACTGCGGCGGATGGAACAACCGTTACCTATACTGTTACAGTAACCCCTTGGTATCATCCGTCAAGTCTCTCCGATAACATCAGCCCCGATGGGCAGGATGCTTATTTCCCGCAAGTAGCGATGGACAACAAAGGCAATGCCGTCATTGTCTGGCAACAGTCCGACGGATCCTATGATCAGATATTCAAAAGTGAGTATAGAAACGGCGTTTGGACTCACCCGTCAAGTCTCTCTGATAACATAAGTCCTGATGGACAGCATTGCCACTTGCCCCAGGTCACAATGGACAATAATGGCAATGCTTTAATCGTCTGGTATCAATCCGACGGCACTAATTTTCAGATATTCAAAAGCGAGTATAGGAAAGGCGTCTGGACTCATCCGACAAGCCTTTCCGACAGTATCAGCCTTGACGGTCAGACGGCCTACAATCCTCAAGTGGCGATGGATAACAACGGCAATGCTATTATTGTATGGCAACAGTCTGATGCCTCCATGTATCATGTTTATCATATATTCAAAAGCGAATACAGAAGCGCCATATGGAAGCATCCGACAAGTTTATCCGACAATATAAGCCCCGACGGGCAGAGGGCTTGGAACCCTCAAGTGGCAATCGACAACAACGGCAATGCCATAATCGTCTGGTATCAATATGACGGTTCAACCGGCGCGTTTGAGGTATTTAAAAGCGAATACAGAAGCGGCGCATGGAAGCATCCGGCAAGCATTGCCGACCATATCAGCCCCGACGCAGTTAATTCATTGAATGTCGTTCCACAGGTAGCGATGGACAATAACGGCAATACCATTATTGTATGGGGTCAAACTAACGGCGCCACGGAACAGGTATTTAAAAGCGAATACAGAAGCGGCGTATGGAAGCATCCAGTAAACTTATCCGACAACATCAGTCCTGACGGAAAACCTGCATGGAATCCTCAAGCCGCAACAAACAATAACGGCAACGCTGTTGTTGTATGGTGGCAGTATGACGGTACCAATCATCAAATATTCAAAAGCGAATACCGCTGATTAGTATTATTGTTTTTACCCGAGGAGGGAGTAAAAATTTTCTACCCGATTTTTTTAATTGATGTTTTTATTAATTTAACGTAGTCACATTGGCGTAAGTAGTGATCCGAAAAAGAGGAGGCCGTTTAGCTTAACAGTTTCCGTTGTTTTTTCGGGGCATATGAAAACCAAAGCCCACACACAAGGAGATAAAAAATGAGTAACGGCGGACCCAAAATAGCGGAGATTAAAATTGATCCCAACAACCTCTACAAGGAAGAAGCATTTACCGATCTGACTTTCGCCACAATCAGACGACTTACGCCCGTAAAGATTGACGGCTCGCCGGACGAAAGCCGAGAACCTATTTTTACCGGCATGACCCAGCTTATGTCACCCAACGGTCCAATTCCTGTTCAATGCCTTATTGAAGGCGCAAAGACTCTTAGCGAAGCGGTGGATAAACTACCGGCAGCCATTGATAAAACTGTTCAGGCGATGATTGCCGAGGCTAGGGAAATGGAACGGCAAGAAGCATCGAAAATTATTGTTCCCTAATTCCAAGTTCCTTCTTCGGCTAACTTTGTTGGCATAGCCTGCCCCGGCGCAGGCCGGGGTCGGCTTCCTCGACGTATTAGTTATACGCCTGCGGAGCCTCCTCCTTGCCGCCGCGTTATCCTTTGAATGAAACTTGGAATAAAGACTTTAAAATAATTTTATTTTAGTCTTTTATCCATTCCTACAAATCCGCAATCCGGTTGGTAGCAGGTCACGTTCAGAAATTCGCATTTTTGCTTACAGGAAGGGCATATTTCCGGCGGCTGAATTTCTACAACTGTATTGCCGCAATTACTGCATTTCCAGGTATTTTCGGGAACGGGTGTTTTTTTGTCAGTCATTGCCGTATTTTCTCCTTATTGCTTTTTCATAAATCCAATGTAAAAATAACAAGATAGATATTTTTTCACTTACGTAACGAATGTACTTGATATTATACCTTACTTTCGGTAAACGAATATACTATTTTTATTCGGAGCAACGTAATGCCGAAAAACACCAAAAAAAATGATCTGGCGGGATTGACTCTGTTGGGCAAACCTGCAAAACCTACGCGCAAGCTGGAGACATTTCCTAATCACAACGACAGCCGCGATTACGTGGTCACTCTGCAAACAGAAGAATTTACCTGCGTCTGCCCTAAGACAGGACAGCCTGATTTTGCTAAAATAAAAATCCAATACATACCGGACAAGAAAATTATAGAATCCAAATCGTTGAAATTGTATCTTTGGTCTTTCCGCGATGAAGGCGTTTTCCACGAACATGTTACCAATATAATTCTTGATGATCTGATCGCTGCACTCAAACCCCGCTGGTGCAAGGTAAGCGCGGAGTTCGCCGTGCGGGGCGGTATCGGAATCACTGTTGATGCTGAATATAAAAAATAATCCCTTATAAGGAAAGGAAAATAAATGGGAAAAAGAACAGATATAAAAAAGGTTTTGATTATCGGCTCCGGGCCTATTGTTATCGGTCAGGCTTGCGAATTCGATTACTCGGGAACCCAGGCCTGTAAGGCTTTGCGCAAACTCGGTTATAAAATAGTGCTGGTAAATTCTAACCCGGCGACAATCATGACCGATCCGGGCATGGCTGATGTCACTTATATTGAACCTCTTAATTTACAGGCATTGACGGAAATAATCGAAAATGAAAAACCGGATGCGATCCTGCCAAACCTCGGAGGCCAGACCGGTCTTAATTTAACTTCCGAACTGCACCGCAAAGGCGTTTTAAAGAAACACGGGGTCAAGGTAATCGGCGTTCAGGTTGACGCCATCGAACGCGGCGAAGACAGAATCGCGTTTAAAGAAACCATGAACAAACTGGGCATCGAAATGCCGAAGAGCGAACCAGCCGTTACCGTGGAAGAAGCGGAAAAGATCGCCGCCAAGCTCGGCTATCCTGTCGTTATTCGTCCGGCCTACACCATGGGCGGAACAGGCGGCGGCATGGTTTATAACCTGGAAGAATTGCGCCTCATCGCCAGCCGCGGCATTTCGGCAAGTCTCATCGGACAGATCCTGGTGGAAGAATCGGTAATCGGATGGGAGGAACTGGAACTGGAAGTCGTCCGTGACGCGAAAAGCCAGATGATTACCGTCTGCTTTATTGAAAACGTTGACGCTATGGGAGTGCATACCGGCGATTCCTACTGCACAGCACCCATGCTGACCATTTCTCCCGAACTGCAAAAACGACTGCAGAAATATTCTTACGACATTGTGGAAGCCATTCAGGTAATCGGCGGAACCAATGTCCAGTTCGCGCATGATCCCAAAACAGACCGCGTAGTGGTCATTGAAATCAATCCGCGCACTTCACGTTCTTCGGCGTTGGCATCGAAAGCTACAGGTTTTCCCATTGCGCTTATTTCTTCTATTCTCGCTTCCGGTGTGACGATGGATGAAATTCCTTACTGGCGCGACGGCTCTCTGGAAAAATACACGCCGTCAGGCGACTATGTCGTCGTGAAATTCTCCCGCTGGGATTTTGAAAAATTCCCCGGCGCAGAAGACAAACTGGGCACGCAGATGCGCGCCGTCGGCGAAGTCATGAGTATCGGTAAAAATTATAAAGAAGCCTTTCAAAAATCCATCCGCTCTCTAGAGAAAAAACGCTACGGTTTGGGTTTCGTCAAGGACTTCAATACAAAATCGTTGGAAGAATTGTTGGAAATGCTTTCCGAACCATCCAGCGAAAGACAATTCATTATGTATGAAGCTCTGCGCAAAGGAGCTTCAGTGGAAAATCTTTCCGCCAAAACATATATTAAAAAATATTTTATCGAACAGATGAAGCAACTGGTAGAACTGGAAGAAAAGATTCTTAAATACAGGAACAAGAAACTGCCCGATGATTTGCTGATTCAGGCGAAAAAAGACGGCTTTGCCGACCGTTACCTGGCGCAAATTCTGGAAAAGAAGGAAGATGAAATTCGCAAACAGCGCCTTTCCTTAGGAATGACTGAATGCTGGGAAGCAGTGCCAGTCAGCGGAGTAGAAAATGCGGCTTATTATTTTTCCACCTACAACGCGCCGGATACAGTTTCCGTAACCTCCAACCGCAAGATTATGGTTTTGGGCGGCGGACCTAACCGAATCGGACAGGGAATCGAATTCGATTATTGCTGCGTGCACGCAGCATTCGCCCTGCGCGACGAAGGAATCGAATCCATCATGGTCAATTGTAATCCGGAAACTGTTTCCACTGATTACGACACTTCCGACAAACTTTATTTTGAGCCGCTCACAGTGGAAGATGTTTTGAGTATTTACGAAAAAGAAAAACCCGAAGGCGTTATCGTCCAATTCGGCGGACAGACTCCGCTCAATATCGCGGCGGATCTGGCAAAAGCCGGAGTAAATATTATCGGCACATCGCCCGAAACTATCGACCTGGCGGAAGACCGCGACCGTTTCCGCAAAATGATGGATAAGCTGGGCATTCCCATGCCTAAATCCGGCATGGCCAGCAATCTGGAACAGGCGCTCAAAGTTGCGGGCGGCATCGGCTACCCCTTGATGGTTCGTCCCTCTTATGTATTAGGCGGACGCGGCATGGAAGTTGTGCATGATGAAGAAATGCTCAAACGTTATGTCAATGCGGCCGTCGGCGTCACACCGGATAGGCCGATTCTGATTGACAAGTTTCTGGAAAACGCCATCGAAGCCGAAGCCGACGCTATCTCGGACGGTACGGACGCCTTTGTTCCGGCAGTGATGGAACACATCGAGCTTGCCGGTGTCCATTCCGGTGACTCCGCCTGCGTTATTCCGCCGGTCAGCATTCCCTTGCGCCATATAGACACAATTAATGAGTACACGAAAAAAATTGCTGTAGAGTTCGGCGTAGTAGGATTGATGAATATTCAGTACGCTATTGCGAATGACATCGTTTATATTCTGGAAGCCAATCCCCGCGCATCGCGCACGGTGCCTTTGGTCTCGAAGGTTTGCAATATTTCCATGGCTCGTCTGGCAACGCAAATCATGCTGGGCAAAAAACTCAAAGACTTGAAACTGAAAAATAAAGTCTTCCACCATTTCGGTGTGAAGGAAGCGGTCTTCCCCTTCAATATGTATCCTGAAGTTGATCCAATTCTGGGACCGGAAATGCGCTCCACCGGTGAAGTTCTGGGACTTGCCGATTCCTTCGGCCTTGCTTATTACAAAGCCCAGGAAGCGACACAACAGAATCTTCCTTCGGAAGGCACTGTTTTGATTACTGTGGAGGAAAAAGACAAGGGCGGCGTTCTGGAAGTCGCCCGCGCGTTTAAGAAAATCGGTTTCAAGATCAGAGCTTCGGAAGGCACTTACAATTTCCTGAAAGACAATGGAATAGCTTCTGAGAAAATTCTAAAAATGCATGAAGGAAGACCCAATATTGTTGACGCCATCAAAAACGGCGAAATTCAACTGGTGATTAACACTCCGGCGGGACGCCTGAGCAAATACGACGATTCCTACATCCGCAAGGCGGCGATTAAATACAAGATACCTTATATAACCACTATCGCGGCGGCGGTTGCCGCGGTGAAGGGCATTGCCGCGTTCCGCCAAGGGCATGGCCGTGCTAAATCTCTGCAAAGCTATCATGCGGAAATAAAGTAACGTAAAATTATTGCCGGATTCCTGATTCCGGGAATCCGGCAAAGTCTCAAAATCACCTGATTTCAAAATCTAATATTCTCTTTTTATTTTTGCTGAAATAAAGTAAAATCATGTAAACGTTTCGAAAAAGCCAATTGGGCATATATTAAACCTTAGCCGTTAATTTACGACGAAAGAGAGATAATTATGTCACCCGATTTATGGTCTCTTTATTCACTCATGCTTAAGTCCCGCTTGTTCGAAGAAGCCACAGCCAAACTCTGGCACGAGGGTTTGATCTCCGGCGAGATGCACCTTGGAACAGGCGAAGAAGCAATTATCGCCGGTGTCGTTTCCCACCTCAAAGATGGCGATGCCATGGCATTGGACCATCGCGGCACTGCGGCAATGCTCATGCGCGGCATAGAACCTGTGCCACTCCTTCGCGAATTTCTTGGTTACAAAGACGGCCTTTGCGGCGGCATGGGCGGACACATGCACTTGTTTTCCAAAGAACATCTGGCCGCTTCCTCGGGAATCGTGGGCTCCGAAGGACCGGCCGCAGCTGGTTTTGCCCTGGCAGCTCAATGCTTGCGTCCGGGAGCAATTGCTGTTGCCTTTTTTGGTGATGGCGCCATGAATCAGGGAATGTTGATGGAGTCGATGAACCTTGCTGCGGTTTGGAAACTGCCGGTATTGTTTATCTGCAAGGACGACGGATGGGGCATAACCACCAAATCGGAAAGTTCGACTGGCGGAGATTTGAATGAGCGGGCGCGTGGCTTGGGAGTCCCCGCGGTTGATATTGACGGATGCGATGTCTCGAAGATGTGGGAAGCTGCAGGAATAGCGATTGAACGAATCCGTTCAGGCCAGGGGCCAATTTTTCTCCATACCAAATGTGTTCACTTCGAAGGCCATTTTCTGGGATTTCAACCGATAAGAATCGTACGAGATCCCTTAAAAGAAATGCCGAAAGTTGCCATCGGCCTTACAAAGTCAATACTGCGATTTGACGGTGCTGCTATACGCGAGCGAATTGCCGGTTTAAAGAATGTTATGTCTTCCGTTATCTCAACACTGCGCGACCCGCGACGTGATCCAAACAATGATCCAATTACTCGCACCCGCGTGTCCTTACAATCAGAGCCGACAAAACTGAAAGAAATGGAAGACCAAATGGAAAAAGATATAAATAATATTTTGACAACCGTACTTGGGGAGGTGCAGTAATGAAAACAATGTCTTTCATACAGGCTGCTGATGACGCTCTTGCCCAGGCTATGGCTGAAGATCCTAACATTGTTGTCTTTGGCGAAGATATTCCGTTGCTCAGGCGTGACCTTCTGGTGCGCTTTGGACCTAAACGCGTGAGGGGAACGCCGATCAGCGAAAGCGCTTTTTTAGGGGCGGGGGTGGCAGCTGCCATGGCTGGATTACGCCCGGTTGTGGAAATGTATATGGTGGATTTTCTCGGAGTGTGCTGGGACGCTCTGCTCAACCATGCCTCTAAAATTGAAGCCTTTTCAGGAGGAAAATGGACCGCGCCTGTTGTGGTGCGCGCTCCTTGCGGCGGAGGATACGGCGACGGCGGCCAGCATGAACAATCTTTGTGGGGTATGCTGGCGCATATTCCGGGACTGACAGTAATGGTTCCGTCTACGCCCGCTGATGCTGGTGGCCTGATGCTGGCAGCGTTAAAACATGATGGTCCTGTTATTATCCTCGAGCATAAACTTCTTTCAGAGACATGGCTAGAGTTCCTGGGATCAGGAGCGCGAGAAACCGTTCAATTTGATATCCCTGCCGAGGGAACAAAGGGAGAAGTGCCGTCTAAGTGGGAACCAATTCCCATCGGCAAAGCCGTTCTTCGCCGGGAAGGAAGTGATGTAACAATTGTCAGTTTAGGTCTAAGCGTGCACCGCGCTCTGGAAGCCGCAAAAACTCTGGAGACTGAAAGAATTTCAGCGGGCGTGCTGGATTTGCGAACCGTCTCTCCGTTGGACAAAACGGCAATCTGCAAAGAAGTTAAAAAAACCGGACGTCTTTTAGTGGTTGATGAAGATTATGAAACTTTTGGTCTTTCGGGTGAATTGTCAGCGATCATTTTGGAGGCTGGCATTGCCTGCAAATACGCCCGTGTCTGCACTCAGACAAGCATCCCTTACAGCCGTAATTTGGAAGATCAGGTTCTTCCTAACGTGCAACGTATCTGCACAAGTGTCCGCCAGTTGATGAAATGATTATTATAAAAATATCAGGGAAACGACTATTAACACCAATTTTTAATTTTTTTCCAGAAAATCCAGTTCCTGTAAAATTTCTCTGGCCCTCTGAACATCTTCGGCTTTAACCAGCAGGCGAGCGTAAGCGCCCGCCCAGCCGATAAGAATTGGACTTTCTCCTTCAAAAATATACGTGATGCCCTCACCGTCAAGAACAGATTTTATGAAAGCTATATCGCCCTGTTGATAAGTAGAATAAACTTCAACGAGATTGACATAACTCACTTCTTCCATAAGTTCCGGCGGCTCTTCAGCAACCAAATCTGTTCCACAATCGGTGCACTTATAAAAACCTTCTCTGTATTCGCTTTTGCATTTGGGACAGAACATATTATTTGCTCACATATTTAGCAATTTATGGCAGATACACACCGGTCCCTATAAAATAGTCTGTCCCTGGAATAGGTTCAACATAACCCAGTTTTTTCTTTTCACCTTTTGTACCGGGCTTCACCCAATAGAATTCGACGAATCCGCCACCTTTCTTTGCGGCTGCACTCAATTCGCGAATAACATATTTCCCTTTTACATCTTTATGATCATAAAGATTCTTGCCCTGTAAATCTTTTTGTGTCGCGTGAGCAATATTCACGCACTTGAAATCATAACCATAAAAATATCCCGAGTTATCCGGATAAAAACGTATGGGACTGACAAAGGCGCGGATCAGAACAATACGTTCGTCTGCAGTCTTCACATCTTTTAAAATTTCACCTAATCCCAAAGCGGTTGCATGTACGACTGTTTTTGCTATTTCTTTGTAGCATTTGATAGATTTGTCTTTATCTGCCGAAAAACAAGTGTTTGTGTTGATGGAAAAAAATACAGCTATAAGCAATATAGTTGCTCCAATTATTCCATAACTTTTAAAACTTTTCTTCATCATGGTAATCTCTCCTTATTGTGTTGGCGGTTATTGTTTTACTTCCTTATATGCCACAACAATCCAATCGTTATTAAAGAAGTGAATTGTTTTCCAAACAGCCTGCTTCTTTACGACATTTTTTGTTCCTTGAGCCTGAAAAATATAAAATCCTTTCCCCTTGTTCTTTTTAATCATCTTCTTGCCCAGAGAAATCAAGTCAGGATAATCTTTATAAAGAGGATCGGAAAAGATGTTCAACCCGATCTGGATCACATCTGTTTCATAAAGAATCATACCGTCTTTCTGCATTACCCAGCATTTTACCCCGAATTCCTCTTCAATTGACGCCGCAACAGAATGAATTACTTCGTCCGGTTTTACCAGTATGCTGACAGAACCAAGAAACTTCTTTCCTTTTGAAAATATAGGGTGTTCAATATCAATCGATTTTATGCCTTCGACGGAAAGGAACAAATTCCCCATGCGTGGTTTTTTTGTCTTCATCATTTTAATGATAGCTTCCTGCTTAGAGATATCTGAGCCTTCATAACGACGGTATTTGCCTGGTTCGATAATTTTCATAACACCTTTATTATCAATGAATGCGGAATCGATTACAAAAGGTTTGCCTTCATTGACATTTTTCTGAAGAAGCTTTCTTATTTCAGTTTCATTATTGATTCCAATCTTTCCTGTTTCCTTCGCGACAAGAGAAATAGTATTACCTAGATTATTCAGGATACTCAAGATGCCTGTTTCGATTCTTGAGGCTGCATTGTTTAGATTATTCTCGGCAAATACCTGTCCCGCTGTGGAAAAAACCAGGCATGCTATAATAACAAGCGCAAGACGTTTCATATATCCCTCCTTATTTTTTATTGAAAACAAAAATTATCCTTTTCAAGAATGACAAAAACCAGCACAGTAATATTATATGTTTTGCCAGGTATCATTGCAATTTTTCCTCAGAATGAATATGTGCCCGACGAGAAAGGGACGCTTGCCATTCCAGCACAAATTTTCCATTTTTCATTTTCTTTAACAAGCGTCAGAGCGTAACGAAAAAGCGTTTTCACTTTTTCCTCATCATTCTTATAAGAAACAGGCATTTCAACAATCACGCAGGCAAGCGTTGGAGAAGCTTTAACATAGAGATTGCGACGCTTGCCCCAGCGGATATCACTCATGCTTTCGAAATCCTTTTTGAAGGCAGCTCGAACATCCTTAGTTGTTTTAAAAATTTCGTTGTCATTAGTGCCCAGCACCATTATTGGTTTTGATTTTGTCAGCACGGCCAGGCATCCCTCGATATCTTTTTTCGAGTAACTGTTGAGAAAAATTGTAACAGCTTTCAACGCAGCATTTTCCTCCTTAGTCATTGTTAACCTCCTTCTTTTGTTGGTACAGTGTTTTAAAATGCATAATATTAATTAACAATACCTGTATTGATTTGGCGATTAATAATTATTTGAGTCGAAAACCCGTTGTCAAATGGCTTTAGAAACACAAATACGGTAATGAAGATAGGCAACAAAACCATCCGGCGTAAGTTGAAAAACATTTTCTATTTCTCCAAACTGTCCCTTGACCCTGCCGCAAATTTTCTCCAACGATTGCAAATCGAGCCCGTATCGCTGTCCCAGTGCTTCAGAAGTTAATTTCAGTGGCGGCGCTGGACATGTATCAATCATTTGCCAATCAGTAATTGCCATATTATCGTGCAGTTCACTGATTGTAGGATACCATTTTTGAGTACGCATTTCTCTATACAGAAAATTGATACAACGGGCTTCTTCCGCATTTTCAAAGCAGGCGGTTTGATGGATGAAAATTTCATTTTCCCGAGCCTGATTGCGAATGTGACGCAATATAGAAATCAGTCCATCCTTGCCGAAATAATGCAACACCGATCGCATAATGAAAAAAACATTTTTATCGATGGAGGTCAGATCATTTCGGCTAAAGTCGGAAATCGAACGATTTACGCAAAAGATACCGCTTTTTCCCATTGCTTCCAGTTGAGTTTCGGAGCAGTCGAGATTTACCGGAATTATATTTGTCGTTATGCCCTTCGTAATCAGTTCCAGGAGTATAAAACCAGTTCCTCCTCCCAAGTCCACCAGCAAATCCGTATGCGACCCTAAAAGATACTTGGTTATAGTCGCTACAAGAGGATGAGCGATAACGGAGCTTGAAAAATATCCTTCATGCATTTCATTCCATTTTTGTCCGTGAACGCCTATTTCGCGATTTATCTGTTCATTTATATTCATATGCAACCTTGTCCATCAATTAATGTAGTAATGATACCACAGGAATCATACGTGTCAATCTGGTTCACAAGAGCTATTGACTGCTCGATAACCTTCGGTTAGAATGTCACATTAAATTTATCTCAGTTGTTCAAACACGAGAAAGAAATAAAATTGATGCTAATAAAAAGGAGGGGAGATTATGGAAATAATAAGTTCGTCGTTTAAACATGAAGATATGCTTCCAGCTAAGTATGCCTATGAAAATCAAAATGTTTCGCCGTCACTTTCCTGGAGCGGTGCGCCAAAAGAAACTAAAAGCTTCGCGCTCATCTGCGATGATCCCGACGCGCCCGTAGGTACCTGGGTACATTGGGTAATTTTCGATATACCGGCAAATATTAACTCTCTGCCGGAAAATGTGTCTAGGCAAGAGGAAATTGCGGGGACAGGGAAAAATGGCAAAAATTCTTACGGGAATTATGGCTATGACGGCCCTTGTCCTCCGGGCGGCACGCATCGTTATTATTTTAAGTTGTATGCTTTGGACACCATGTTGAATCTTAAAGCGGGATTAACAAAAGAAGATTTGCTCGCAGCAATAAAGGGACATGTGCTGGCGGAAGCGCAGGTTATGGGCAAATATAAAAGATAATTCCCCAATTTTAAAGGAAGTTTTCGCCATATTGGCGAAAACTTTCGGCAAGGTAAAGGTCTATTAATTATGCGCTCCCCTCAAAGGGATGCGCTTCCGATCAAAGCGCTATTTTTGTTGGCACAGCCTGCCCCGGCGTCGGCCGGGGTTGTCGGCTTCCTCATCATCTTTGATTTAGAAATGGGGATATGGAATAGGGGATGATATCATTAACATTAATGGCCGCATGATGATCTAAGCTGGCTTTTTGCCATCTACAAATAATTGCTCAATCCGGCGACGATCAATTTTACCGGTGGCTGTTCTGGCTATTGAAGAAACAATTTTAATGCGACGGGGAACTGCGTAAGGTTCCAGCATATCAATTAAAAGCTTTTTTACGTGGGTTTCAGTCAGATCACAGGCAATGACCGCTGCAATTAAACTTTCCCGTCCTTTATCCGTTGGCATCGCTATCACAACAACGTCGCTGACTGTAGGCAATGTTTTTATTTTATTCTGTACATCCAACAGGTCAACTCTTTTTCCGGCGACTTTTACAATGCCGTCGGCTCTGCCCAGAAGAACAAAACGGCTATCCTTGTCTTCACGTGCATCATCACCGGTCATACAGAAACCATTAGCATCACGTTCCATTTCTGACGAAGCAAAATCGGATTTAACAGACAACCTGCGGCCAACCAACTTCCATGATACAACATCAAAAGCCTTCCAGCTATCTGTATACTCACTAATACAGCGCGCAGCAATGCCGCCTGTTTCCGTGGAACCGTAGATTTCCGTAATTCCCACTCCTGTTTTTTTTAGGAAATACAAACCATCGGAACGATTCAGAACACCGGACGAAGAAAACGCGATTTTGAGAGAAGGAGCGGACAAATTATCAACTTTCAGGGCGCGGTAATGAATGGGCACGCTGACCAGGACAGACGCTTTATGTTTATTGATCGTGGAAATAATTTCCTGCGGGAATGTATAAATATCCGGCAGTACCCGCGCATGAGCGACAAGGGGAACCAGAACAGAGAAAAGCAACCCATAAATATGATAAGGCGGAATAGTGGCTACAAAAAGGTCCTTATCCGACAGAGCAAATTTTTCCTGCAAATAAAAAGCTTCCGCTAATAGATTTCGTGGAGTTTTAGACCAGACTTTCGGTTTGCCTGTTGAACCGCCGGTGAAAAGACGTAAAAATGGTTTGTCCGGATCGCGGACTAACTCCGATTTAATGTTTTCTATTGCAGCGGTAACCGGTGTTATTACTTTTACACCCATCGGCATTTCTTCCGGCTGATCAGCAATGGCAAAGTCAAAACCTACAGCATCATACATTTCCGCCAGAGCATGAGCGGACAAGGAATAAGGCAGAATTAGCTGACAGGAGCCGGCCAGTGAGGCCAGTACGCAAGCGGCGGTAACCGCTTTGTTTGTGGTGCAAAGGCAAAGAGTTTTTTCTGTGCCGTGACGTGCCAAAGTTTTCTTAAGGCCTGCGGCCAATTCAAACACATCGTTGTAACTGTATCCGGAAGAAGTAAAATCTTTCTGAAGAAAAGTTTTGGATGGCACCAGAATTTTTTTGTATAATTTGATAAAAGAATCTTTTTTTGCGTCGGTCATATCTAATAAATAATATTATTTAATCTTATAATGTATGATGGTACTTTAAATAATAATGCGAATTTTGCCAACTCGTTTTCCCCGCCTGGTTTAACTTCATCACTACATAGAAATTAAATCGATTTAAACAAACAAATGATTTCAGAAGACGATAGGGATAGGCCGGAAAGGAATAAATATTTTTTTTAATAAAATTATCCCCCCTATAAACAGTTTCTTCCTCAACACCTCTGGTTTTATGAACGACATGAGAAAATCGATATTTTTCCCAGTCTTTCGGAAAATCTGTATGAATCAGACGCCCCTCATTATCTAATTTTTCCATTAATTCCGTGCCCGGAAGCGGGGTCAGTATGGTGATCTGAACAATATCGACTCCGGAAGTTATCACATCTCTGGCCATTTTCTTATAATAATCAGGAGATTCGAAATCGTTACCCACGATAAAGGCCCCAAAAACCCCTATGCCGTATTTATGAAAAGTATCCACTACCTTCTTATAATTCTCAGACCCTGTCTTAAGATTAATTCCTTTTTTCATGTCTTTAAGCATGTCCGGATTGGTCGTTTCAAAACCTATAAACGCGAACATACAGCCGGCCTGTGCCGCCAGCTTAAGCAGCGGTTCATCTGAGGCTGCATTGATCGATGTCTGCATTGCCCATTTTTTATTGAACCCCCTTTTGATCATGCCTTCAAATAATTCCTTGGCCCTTTTTCGGCTTTCAGGGCTATAGCCGATCAGGTTGTCATCGAGAAAAAGAACGAACCTCCCCTGAATTTCGTCGAGTTCTTTTAATACATCTTCTGGGTTGCGTTGCCGATAGTTTTTGCCCAGGTAGTTGGAAACCGAACAAAAATGGCAGCTAAAAGGACAGCCGCGGGAAGTTTGGATTGGACTCCAGAAATAATCAGGATGAATTAAATCGCGCCGGGGAGTAATCTTTGATTGTGCCAAATCAAGCCTGGGACCTATGTATTTTGGTTGCAGGGTATTATTTTCAAAGTCACTGATCACTTTATCCCAGATACCTTCCACCTCACCCACCACTACGGCATCTCCATACTTTAAGGCTTCATCAGGTACCATAGAGACATGAATTCCTCCAAAAATGACTTTGATTTTCTTTTCCCGGTAAATCGCGGCTATTTCATAAGCCCTGTTGATATTGCTGGTAAAGGCCGTGATTCCCACCAAATCCGCTTCTTCAAATTCAAAGGGAGTAAAGTTCTCATCCCATATTTTAACCGACCAGTTTGAAGGGGTAACGGCAGCTACATAAGCTAGGCTTAAAGGAGGGATATTGGAAATTTTGCTCAGAGCCATTCCACTCTTGCGGCCCATCGGATTTATTAATAACAGTTTCTTCATGGTTACCATCTCTATTTTATTCTATAAAATATTGCTTGTTCATGGTTGGACTATAAGAAACCCTGTCTATATGTCAATTCTATCCTATTCTGAAACATCCTCTGTGCCTTCCATCAGCTTTTTCAGGATACGGTGTGTTTTCGTTAAGACAGGGTTTACACCCAATAAGCATTGGCAGATGATTCGTCTTCATCCAGCTTGAAATTGAAACCTTTTCGTTCAAAGAGGCTTAGACAGGCGTCTACAACCAAAGCGTCGAGAGTGGAGCCACGCTGCTTTCTGATTTCTTCCAATGCAAATGTTATCCCCCGTGCCGGTCTGTAGGGCCGGTTGCTTGCCATGGCTTCCACCGTATCTGCAACAGCAACAATCTTTGATTCTAAAAATATTTCATCACCGGAAATCCCTAATGGATACCCTAAGCCATCTATTCTTTCGTGGTGTTGATGAACAATATCAACAATAACCGGGATAAAATCAACCTTATTCAATATTTTGTAACCTACGGAGGGATGAGATCTCATCATCGCAAATTCAAGGTCGCCTAATTTTGATGGTTTTGTCAGGATGGAAGCGGGAATATATATTTTCCCTATGTCATGAATCAGGCCACCCATCCGAATCAATTCAATTCTTTCTTCCGTTAATCCTAATTCCTGGGCTATAGCCACGGCAAGCTTAGCGACTCGCCTCTGATGACCAGCCGTGTAAGGATCCCTCGATTCAACAATCATAGAAATGGCGTCAATGGTACTGCTCATGGCTAATTGAAGCTTCTCTAGGCTCCTTTTCAGTTCCATTTCCGATCTTCTGATATCGGTCAGATTTTTAAATATTCCAACCAATCCGATAAAATTTCCTTCTGAATCAAAATTCGGAGCACCGCTGATACTGAAGTATCGCTCTGTACCATCTTTATGAAGAAGGATACCTATCTCTTCTTTAAGGGTTTGCTTCTGATCCCTAACCTGCTTGAAAGATTTAATATATCTAAACACATCTTCTTTTCTGGCAACATCCACAAAATATTTGCCGATAATTTCCTCAGGCCGGTATCCTAAAATCGGTTCAATTGCCGGGTTGATATATGAAAATTCCCCGTTGATACCTAAGGTATAAATTATATCCGGCGCATTCTCGCTGAGAGACCGGAAACGCTCCTCGCTCTCTTTTATTTTCTGATAAGCTATGGCATTATTAATGCTGATACCGATCTGCGGGGCAATGCCCATCAAAAGACTCATATCCGTCTGACTCAGAGGCTTCTTTGATTGCACATTATCCACAATCAGGATTCCCATAGACTCCCCTTTATAAATAATAGGAACGCAGATAAAAGACCGGGAGCCCATGGCACGGACGAAATCAAGACTTTTAACTGAAAGATCACTCTCGATTTCGGAAACATCATTGACTAAGATTGGTGTTTGTTTCCTGAAAACATCTACCGCCGTACCCTTGGAGAGAGGATTATCAAGATGAAATTTAATGCTCTTCAGGTAATCTTCATCTTTCGGATTGTGTCCATAACCTACCGTATAAACGAGACAGTCTTTTTGCTTATTGGCAAGCATGATCATGCCCCGGTCGAAATCCAGCCTTTTCTCCAGAGACTCCATTACGAATTTGAGCAGTTGATCAATATCCAGGATCATGGAGGAAGCCTGGCCGATTTCCTGTATCAATAGGGTCTCATTATATCGTTTATTGATCTGATCCAGCAGGCGGTCAGCCGAATCACCTTGATTCTGGATGTTGGCAAGTAACTCCTTCTTTTCCAGATGTTCACTATAAATAGTGATGCCCATAGCTATGACAACAAAAAATAAAACCATTCTATCCCAGTAAACAGGATTGAGAAAACTCATGGAGATCAGGCAAATCAGAAAGCTAATAATAAAAAAATAATTGCGGATCTTTTTCCAGACAAAGGCGCGCGTTTTTTCCCAGGTGACAATATAAAGACAGCAGTCGCCGCCTTTGTGAAGACAGATAGGATGTTCTATACTGGCAAATTTATTTGTGAAAAGTTTCGCCAGCGATTCCAGCGAACCAAACCGGTTAAGACATTGATAAGGCTTTTCAACCACTCCCGGCTGTGGTATGATTTTTACTTCAATTTTTTCAGCCCCAATGGCTCTAGTCTTTAAAACGACTCCCCGGCTGAGACGAGCAGTAATTTTTTCCAAAAAGGCATAAGCCGTTGCCGGATTAATGAAGCCCAGCAAATATTGTCCTAAGGCTCCGGAAGCGCGGGAGGTGGCTATAAAGCGTCCTACTTTTCTGGAAATGTCCGGGTCATCAGTCTCTTGAGAAAGCATCAGGTGAAAACGATCAACCTGGCTTTGAGTCAGCCAATGACCTTCATCTTCCAGTTGATAGAATTCAATATCAGCATATTTTAAAAGAGGAGCTATATCTATATCGGGAAGATATCTGTGCAGATATTCCACGTAACTCTTAATGATTCGGCTGCTGTAGAGGGGGAGTTCTTCCATCATTTTTTCAGATACTTCTCTATGAAAAAACAGATGTAGAATTTAAGAGTAATTTTATATTTGCCATCATGTACCCCCCGTCATGTATTCACCGTACTCTTTTCCATAATACACATCCAGTATCCATAGGTTATATTTCTTTTCAAAAGGAACGCCCTTAGCTTCCAAGTAACTAGAGGGATAAACCAGAACAGGTATTTTGTCAATCGTAAAACGGCCGGCTAATTGGGAAATGGCGGCGGATAGCTTCTCCCATGGCAATCCGGCCTCATCATTGACTATAATTTTAATCCCATTGAGAAAATCTGACAAGCTAATGCCCGGATCCGATTCGTTTACAATAAGCACAGCTTTTAGCTTTCCGTTATACTTCAGAGAGAAGCTTTGATAGCTTCTTTTAAACCCATGCCGGGCATATAACTCCGACAGAGATTCAGTATTTTCCTGTTCTTTGTCCAGACGCAAAACCTTTAGCAAGAGGCCTCCGGAAACATTTTTGTAAAAACGATCTAATTCACCGATATCAGATGTCATAAATGGCCCCAGTGACCACTCCGCAGGAAGCGGTTGAGGGGCACCGGATGTCGGATAGCTAAGATAGGAAAACAGATCGAGGGAACACGCGCCAGGATTATTGAGATGCCTGGCAAAGCCACCGAAGAAATGATCGGGGAAAATGTTTTCGGGACGAAAATAAAATATCATATAGTCCATTCCGAATGAGGGAAGACGATAAAGGCCATCAAAATAACGAACGATTTGTTTCAGAATTTGCAGGCCGACCCGTTTATTGTCCAACGTTGTGGCAGCAAGATGATGAACCATCCAGGTCCGCTCATAAGACCGAATCATGGAAACATGTCCGTAAATCCGGCCGTTTCGCTGATAGGTTACCTGGGTGATGATTTCCGGATTATCACGATAAAGCCTTTTATAAGTTTCTTTCATGGACTGCCGGTGGGCGTGAACCAGATTATATTTTTTAGGATAAATGAATCCGCTCTCAAAAAGAAATTTCCACAACTGATCCACATCTACTTCATCGGCAATATGAGTGTTAGGATCAATAATATTCATTATAATATGACTCAGACGGTTATAATTGACAACATCCATATCCAGAATGACAAAACCATAGCGTATATTTCCCTTTTCCGCCTCACTACGATAGAGAACCTGAGCCTTGCACTGTATTTTTAAGGCTCCACCATAATTAATGGTTAAATCAGGAACGATCAGCCCGGCCATCAGAACATCTTCTTCGGCCGAAACATTAACGGCGAAGCCCGATGTTGAAAGATCATAAATATCCAGTTGAATTTTCTTCCTCGTTGTTGGGTGATCAAAAGTAATATTCGGCATGGGGGTGACTCCAACGCGGGGAGTGCGCGACTTCTGCTTAAGAACACGACTTATTTGGTTGATTGCCGGCGCAAAGACAATATCCCGCGCTGCCTGATCAGATGTCTGCCTAATGCATTGACAGGATGCTGAAAAAATCATCAGCCCATTCCGATAAAGATGGACTGTTGATGGATTGTCGACATTAAACCAACGAAAAGAACCAACTTCCTCAGGGCTGACTTCAACGCTAAAGGCCAAGGCACTGAAATCAACAAGCCGTCCTTGAGCCCAAAAACCGTTCTGCACAACTTCGACCTCAATGCCTTGGCAAAGATAGCGTCTGGCCCGGCGCTGACCCAATGCATAACCCTTTTCAGGCAGGTGAATTGTAAAATGATCCTGTTGAACGTCCTTGATTTGGGTGGGGATGAAAAAAACCGAACGGCCATCCGTGAAAATGATATTTAGAATTTCCGCATTTTCCACAATGTCGTGGCTTTCCTCCATCCAGCGACAGGTCATCGAACTACCGCTGCAAGGTTCCGGATGTGCCCAAACAAGAATATCTTCCTTATACTGAGGATGACTAAGCTGTACGTATACCATGCCCTCGGTGAAGTGATGACTATTCCAAAGATTAATCAGTTTTTTCTGTTTGATAATCTTGGCGGATTCGAGATTTTGGAGAAGTCCCTTATTTTGAAAACGCAAGGGAATAGATATTTCGTCGCGTTCAATCAGATCTTCACACAACCTGAATATTGGTTTTACATTTTGATCTATACTAAACATATTAAAAACCTCCGTTGTTGACCATGCTTCCCAATTTATCACTGGCTTTCTTGTACAAAAAGGGAATCAACAAATCCGATTCTTATAATGAATCTTCTTCTTTCATCGGTTCTTACAAATAAAGGTTAATTTTTCTTTTTCTACTTCGGTCATGAGAGACATGCTACACTGCATCCCAAATCCTATTTTCCAGTTTTCGACCGGAATGATCTGAAGTCCCTGATCCGTTTCGAGAGAGTATGGAGAATTCAAATCCAGCAAACCATGATGGCCGAATTTTAACATCGGGCTTACCGGTTCCCGTTCTACCAGATAATCGCCAAATGCACCCTCATGGGCAAGAAGACTATTTCCAGCAGCACCGGAAACCACAAGAGCAGCCCTGGTGAGTAAAGAGGTTTCACCCACATGGCATCCAATTATGATCGGCCAGCCCATTTTTCTTAACTCTTCTATAATTTTCAAGGCTCTTATTAGACCACCCACCTTTGACACCTTGATATTCGCTACAAATGATCCTGCCACCTTTCTGTAAAGGGATAAATCATCGAGAGTACAAAGACTTTCATCCAAAATAACAGGAAGCCCCGTAGCAGTGCTGAACTTGCTTATGTCTTCGGCATTTTTTGCCCCCACCGGTTCTTCCATGGCAAATACCCGCCCAGTTCCCAGCATCATTGTGTAATTGATTGCTTCGTCACAGCGATCTTTCCATAAATTATTGGCATCAAGACGAATACGTATGGATTTGGCATGATGCTGCACAGACAATTTTTCAAGAATGTCTATCTTTTCAATATCACGTTTCAAATTACCGCTTAACTTAATTTTAAAATCAGAAATCCCACGGATCAGATATTGAGCCAAGAGTGCAGTATATTTTCTTTTCGGGTCGTTTCCCAATACGGCCGTATAGCGGCCACACAGTTTACCATCTTTCAGTCCCAATATCTTTTCAACAGTACAACCCTTCTCCCTGGAAAGCAGATCAAGCATTGCCACTTCTATGGCACACCATGCCGACGGGTAGTTGTCGATTTCTTTTTTATTATCTTCCACCCATTGTTTCAGTTCCGCCAAAGTTCCAAAATTCATTTTACCGGAAGAAATTTTTTTCTTTATCCAGACAAGACTAGCTTCAAGATCATCGCCAGCCACGTAAACTCGCGGACAACCCTCGCCATATCCGATTTTTTCATTTCTCTTGGCTTGAACCAAGATGCTTTCGCCCTTGTTCCTGACTGCCGAGGCATGACGAACGGTCGTTTTTAAATTCAACCGTAATGGTTTTGCTTCTATGCGCAAAGGTCGCTGCTTCATTATATGATTTTCTCCCCTATATCGTCATGGCCGTTTATTTATAACGACAAATGTGAATTCAGTTTTTTATTCATTATAGTTTTTATGAACTTAGAAGTATATGGGTGCTATTTTTACTTGTCAAGGGATATTATACGTCCAAGAGTAGAGTTTAATTATTGATTTAAACGAATTATCATAGCAATATCTGGAAGAAGTAAAACCTTCTTTACTTATTTACCAAAAAACAAGAACAATTCTTGTTGACTTCTCTGCTGTTTTTTCATTTATTATCTAATACTTTTCTAAAAGATGCCTATGCTTAACATTGATATTGAAAGCTTGATTCCCCATCGGGAAAAGATAAAGATTATCAGTGGAATTCTGGAAATTAAAGAAACCACTGCCATTAGTACAGCTATGGTAAATCCTAACTGGCCTCTTTATGATGGAGACGCAGTAAACTCGCTGGTTTTGATTGAGGCCATTGCGCAGACCGCCGCTATTGTCGAGGGTTACAAGAGAAAACAACAGGGGAAAGATGGCGTCAAGGGCTGGTTAGTTGGCATCAAGAGCGCCGAATTTAATATAGCGAAAATCCCGGTAAATACAAACCTAATTATTATGATTGAAAGCAAGTATTCGTTTGATAATTACGGTGTAGTGGAAGGGGTAGTTAAAACCGGGGATAAGATATTAGCTACTGCCACTCTTCAGGCCCTGCGCATGAATGAAGACAATAAAATAAATATTTTTTAAGGAGTTCTGTTAAAATATGGATGATAAAAAAACTGCGATAATCACGGGAGCAAGTCGTGGAATTGGCCGTGCTACAGCGATAGAACTGGCTAAGACCGGGTATTTTGTAATCATTAATTTTAAATCCAATGAAGCTGCGGCACAGGAAACATTAAACCTTGTACGATCAGCCGGCGGAGATGGAGAAATTTCTCAATTTGATGTCGCCGATAATACACAGACTAAAGAAGCAGTTAAAGCCATTACCGAGCGTCATAAAAATATTCAAGTGCTCATCAACAACGCCGGCATCACCGCTGATGGGCTTTTTATGCTACTGGGCGAAGATGAATGGGACAGCGTTATTAACACAAGCTTGAAAGGCTTCTATAATATGACGAAGCCTGTTTTGCGGGAAATGGTCAGAAAAAAGCGCGGTTCTATCGTCTCTGTTTCTTCTCTTTCAGCATTGATGCCTAATCGTGGACAGGCAAATTATGCCGCAGCCAAGGCGGGAATAATTGCCGCTTCCCGTTCACTGGCCACAGAAGTGGCGCGCTTCGGCATTCGCGTTAATCTTGTGGCTCCGGGTTTAATTGAAACCGACATGATCAAGGAAGCTCCCGTCGAACAAATCAAACAAATGATTCCCATGGCACGCCTGGGAAAACCGGAAGAGATTGCCAACGTCATTCGTTTTTTATGTTCTGATGACGCCTCTTACATTACAGGACAGGTTATCGGAATCAACGGTGGAATATGCTGATGCAAGTTCGCTACACCTTATGTAATCTGGTTTGTATCATTGCAGGCATTTTTTTAGTCATGGGCCCGCTGAATTGCGCTCATGCAACTGACTTCGAGCAATTGCGTAAAGAATCGGCCAATATCAAAACGATTCAGGCCCACTTTGTTCAAAAGAAATCCTTGAAAATTTTATCTAAACCCCTTGTCTCGGAAGGCCGTTTTTATTATTCTGCCCCCGATTCATTCCGTTGGGAATATTTTAAGCCTTTAAAGAGCGTCGTCATTACCTATAAAAACAATACCAAACGCTATATCGCTTCCGGCGGGAAAATGGTGGAAGACAAGACCGGCGGCGCACAGGCGATGAAGATTGTACTCAATGAAGTTACCGGCTGGATGAACGGCAAGTTCGACCAGAATCCGTCATTTAAAGCAACCATTAATGAAGGAACAAATACCAAAATCACGCTGACGCCCACAGAAAAAAACATGACTGGCATGATTGAGAAAATTGAAATTACCCTTTCTAAAAAATCAGCAACTGTTAAATCTGTAAAAATTATTGAAGGCGCAAACAACTTCACGCAGATAGATTTCGACAATGTAGAAATCAATAAGGCAATTAATTCCTCAGTATTTCAGGATGTGGAATGAAGGGCGTATTTGTTTTAATATTATCTTTTTTTCTTTTATCCTGCCAGACCTTGCCGTTGATCAATTCACCTGTTTCTCCGGCAAAGGAAAAAGCTTTAACTTGTCCTTTTCCTTTTTTAAAAGAAAAATATAGACTGGTACACTCCATTGAGAACCGTATGTTTGGCGAAACACAGAGTGTAATTATCGGAGTAACTTTGGCCGATCCTTATACCCGCGTCATATCCTGCGCAATTATGACCGCGGAAGGAATGGTGCTGTTTGAGGCCGAATCCGGTCCGGGCACACTCAAAATCAATCGGGCGTTGCCTCCCCTGGATTCGGCAGATTTCGCGAAAAATATGATTGAAGACATTAAGCTGATCTTTTTTGCGCCGGAAGGAAAGCTTCAGGTGAAAGGCTCTCTTCCCGATGGAACAACTGCCTGCCGCTACAAAGAAGAAAACGGTGACTGGATCGATTTAATTAACGATAAATCGGAAGACACGATAATTAAACGCTACTCTTCAGTCGGCACTCTGAAACGTCAGATCAAGTTTAGCAAAACGACGGGAAATATTTATCAAACCATTGAACTACAGGCAAATGAAACATTTAATTATTCGCTCTTGATGACTCTCATTGAAGCCCAACCTGTAAAAAAGGAATTCCTGCAAAAAAAACAGCCCAGGAAAACTAAAAAATGAGACATCCTGTCGAAGGCAAAAATATTGTTGTTATCGGCTCCGGTATCGGCGGTCTGAGCGCGGGCATTCTTTTGTCACTTTTAAATTTTAAAGTAACCGTTGTGGAAAAAAATCCTCTGCCCGGCGGTTTGATGCGTTCTTACCGTCGCGCTGGAATTGATTGCCCTGTCGGCGTGCATTATGTCGGTGCTCTGGGCAAGAACGAACTTTTAGGAAAAATGTTCCATGTTCTCGGCATATCGGTTGATGAACTTTTTACCCCTATGGGGCAAGAAGGCATTATCGACCGTTATATTTTTGATGATTTAACTTTCGATTTGCCTATAAACGTTGACTCGTTGGAAAAAAGTCTGAGAATTGCTTTTCCTAAAGACACGGAAGCTCTGAACGTAATAATGAAAAATTTGCGCGAAATTTCCCGACAGATGATGGACGATTCTTTTTTGTTCAGTCAGGGCAATCCCTTTCAGAATATGGACTACTATCTTCCCATGGGAGAATTACTCGACTCTCTGGAAGTGACGGCCGGTTTGCGGGCAGTTTTAGCTGTTCCCTGCAATCTGATCGGCGTAACACTTGGTGATTGTCCGGTAATCTTTCATCACATGGTTTTAGCCAGTTATCTTTTTTCATCCTGGCGATTAAAAGAATGCGGTAGCAAGATGACAGATACTTTTGTTCGTCGTTTTGAAGAACTGGGAGGAAAGCTCATCTTGAATGACGGTGTAAAAAAAATATCTTTCGCCGAAGGCAAGGTAACCGGGGTTATTTTGGAATCGGATACCGCACTTTTAGCTGATGGTGTCGTTGCTGCAATACATCCAAAAACACTGCTCCAGTTACTGGATAAGGATGTCTTGCGCGATTCCCACCAACGGCGCATTCAGGGACTTAAAGAAACAGAAGGCGTTATTGCCGTTCAGGTAAGCGTCGACGCCGTGGCTCATCCGAAAATCAATCACAATATCTACCGTCTCAGTAGAAACGAAAAAGGTATTATCGAAGATGGAGTATTTTATCAAGTACAAGGCACAAACTCTTCCGGTGTCAATCTACTTTCCATAATTACAAAATCTTTATACAGTGACTGGAGCCAATGGGAAAATACCTCTACAGGCAAACGAGGACAGGACTATGAAGAAAAGAAAATGAGCATCGCCAGGAATTTGCTTAATAAAGCGGATGAAATTTTTGGCAACCTGAAAGACGCCAAAATACTTGATGTTTATACTCCCCTGACTATTCGTGATTTTGTAAATGCTCCTGAAGGCGCCTGCTACGGCATAATGCGTTCGTCCCGTCAGTTGCTAAAAGTCGTTTCACTAAATAACATCCCTCTTCACGGCTTGTGCCTTGCCGGACAAAATTCTATTGCCCCGGGGGTTTTGGGCAGTATATTAGGTTCTTTCAACGCGGCCAGACAAATTATCGGCCAAGAGAGATTTGCCCAGGCAATCAAATGGGATACGCAGAAAATATAAATCATTGAAAAGCAACGTGATATTTGTTAAAAGCGACAAAATCCATTCAGGAAGTTACATCAGATAAAATGACACGTCAGGAAATAGAACTCGAAGTAAAAAATGTTTTTCAACGGGAATTTGAAATCGCAAATCCGGACATGGATGCTGATTTGCGCGAAACTTACGAATTCGACAGCATTGATGCCATTGAACTTTTGCTGGCAATAGAAACTTTTCTGGATACGGAAATTAGCCAGGAAGAAAAAAAACAGGCCATCAATATCCGCACAATAAATCAGATTTGCGACTATATTGAAAAGATCGCGCAAAAACGAAACCTTTTTTCACCGGCATAGAATAATTATGGAACGCAGAGTTGTTATTACAGGTATGTCAGCTATTACGCCTATCGGTCATGGAAAAGACCGGATAGTGGAAAGCCTGTTAAACGGAGTTTCCGGAATAAAACCATTGCGCGCAGAAGAGTTTCTCAGCCATTATATTCATTCCAAGGTTTATGGGACAGTAGATTATCCCGTTGAGTATGATTTTAAAAGGATTCACCGCAAAACCATGGGACCGGTGGCCTATTACGCCTGCCAGGTGGCTAAGGAAGTTCTGGAGCAGACCGGACTGACTGAAGAGTTCATTACATCCGGAAGGCTAGGAGTGGCCTTCGGTTCCATTCACGGCTCTCCAACTGTGCAGAGAAATATTTACCGCATCTTCTTCGGAGCCACCGATAAATCAGCAGTCAAGGAAATCGGCGCAGTTGATTATTTGAAATCAATGGTGCACACGACCGCCGTCAATATTACCAAGATGTTCGGTATTACTGGTCGCGTTATAGCTTCGGGAACCGCGTGCACCACAAGCTCCCAGTCAATAGGCTATGGTTATGAATCCGTCAAATTCGGTATGCAGGATGCCATGCTTTGCGGCGGCGCCGATGAATACGATACAACCACGGTAGCCGTTTTCGATAATCTGCTGGCGTGTTCCACGGCGTTTAATGAAACACCTCAGAAAACGCCTCGTCCTTTTGATAAAGATCGCGACGGTCTGGTGGTGGGTGAAGGCGCCGGCGCGGTCATGCTGGAAGAATACGAATTTGCCAAAAAACGTGGAGCAAATATCCTGGGTGAAGTCATCGGTTTTGCCTGCAACAATAACGGCGGCGATATGATTCTACCGAATTTAACAGGCATAACAAACACTCTGAAACTCGGCGTGGAAAACGCGAGAATCAATCCTCAGGCAGTTGACCTGATCAGCGCCCATGCCACCGCCACAAAGATGGGCGACATTATTGAAGCACAAGCTATCAGCGACGTCTTTGGTAACAATCCTTATGTCATAGGCTTGAAAAGTTACACCGGCCATACCATGGCCGCCTGCGGCGCTATTGAAACAATCATGTCTCTCTATATGATGCAGGAAGGATTTATCGCGCCGACATTGAACCTCGAAGAAATCGATGAACGCTGCGCGATGCTTAAACACGTACAGAAAGTATTGCAGCAACCAGCGAATATAGCGGCCATACAAAATTTCGCCTTCGGCGGAGTCAATACCATCTTACTGATAAGAAAATTTTCCTGAGATTAAAATGTTTCTTGCCCGGTTTTTTCAATGCATAATTGATCTGCTCGTAACATTAATCCTGTGGAGTTATTTTCTTTTCGGTTATCTGTTTATTTTATTATTTTTTTATATACCCTTTTATCTTGCCGCGAAAAACAAAACAACAGCCTTGCAAAACATAAATCACGTTCATTTAAAGATTTTTTTTGCATTGGCACAAATACTTGTTCCCCGAACTAAATTTAACATTCCCGAAAATGTGCGGGAAATTCGTTCATCGGTTATTATTTGCAATCATCTATCCTATCTTGATCCTATCCTGCTCGTATCGCTTTTTCAAAGACAGCGGACAATTGTAAAGAATACTTTTTTCAAAGTCCCCGTTTTCGGCTGGTTTTTAAGAAATTACGGTTATATTTCCTCCGGTTCCGATGGAATAACCGGATCGGCAATGATCAACAATCTGGAGTCCATCAAGCAACATTTGAAGGAAGGTGGAATTTTATTTGTGTTCCCGGAAGGAACCAGAAGCCGCGATGGAAACCTTGCGCCTTTCAATAAAGGAGTTTTTACTATCGCCCGTTACTGCAATGCCCCGCTGAAACTTATTTTAATCACCGGAACGGATAAATTATTTTCACCGGGCCATTTTTTATTTAACACCCGAGACTTTAATCACATTCAACTGGAATTAATTGGCTCTCTGGAACCAAAATACAAGGATAATAATTATTCCATTTCCGCTCTTGCCGATGAGGCCAGAAAAATTTTCGAAGAAAAAATAGCCAATTTAAAATCAGAAAAAAAAGGAGAGTAAGCTATGGAATTGCAGGAAGCTATTTTAAAGCGACGAAGTGTAAGAAAATTTACCGAAGAAATTGTAACCGACGATGAACTTCGGCAAATATTCGAAGCCGTCCGATGGTCGCCTTCCTGGGCAAATACTCAAGTGTGGGAATTTATAGTTGTCCGTGATAAGGAGATAATCAAAAAGGTAACGGGTACTTATTCAGAACACAATCCAGCCACCACATGTTCACTTACCGCTTCAGCTTTAATCGTCGCCTGTGCCAGGACTGGCGTTTCCGGATGCTACGGTGGTAAGGAAGCCACAGCAATTCAAAACTGGTACATGTTTGATTTGGGCATGGCTGTTCAGACTTTATGTTTGAAAGCTCATGAACTGGGTTTAGGAACTGTAGTGGTAGGTTTGCTGGACCATGAAACCTGTAAAAATATTCTCGATGTTGGGGAAGGCTATAAAGTAGTCGCTGTTATTCCCATTGGACGGCCTGCCATACCGCCAAGAGAAGGTCCTGCGCGCAAAGATCTTTCTGAAATTATTCATCTGAACAGTTTCAATAAAGCGATGTTTTGATATAAATCCTTTGAGACTGTGACGAAAATTTCTTCTATTGAAACGAGAAGAGCTTTTTAGCTAGTAACATCCATTAATTCCAAGAGTATATTTCTATAAAACGCAGCATACAATTTCAGCTAAAAAAATCATTGACTCATCAGAAAATATATCGTAGAAGGGAGACCGGTCGGTCTGTATGATAAAAGAAACAGCAACATTAAAAGAACGGATCATTGAAGAGTCGCTTAAACTCTTTTCAGTTAAAGGGTATACTAGCACTTCAACGACTGATATCATCGAAGCTGTCGGCACTTCCAAAGGTGGATTTTACAACCATTTTAAAAGCAAGGAACAGCTTTTTCGTGAAATGCTGAGCGCGGCCAGAAAAATCTGGCGCGAAAGAAATCTTTATAAAATAGATGATGAATCAAGGCCTCTTTTAAAAATACAAAAATTGCTGGAAAACTACCGAGACCGTTATCTTGCGGATTCAAAAAATTTCCCCGGCGGCTGCATTTTTGTAAATCTGGCGGTTGAACTGAGCGATCAGGCGCCGGACCTCGCCAAAGAAGTCAATACCGGATTCATCCGGTTGGGAAAGATGATCAAACGCCTTCTGGATGAAGAGAAAAAATCGGGAGGCATCGACAGGAACGTGAATACCGAAGATGTAAGCAACATCGTATTTTCCGGCCTCCTCGGCGCGTGCGTATTGTACACATCCGACAAATCGAAAAAAAGGCTGAATTCGACAATCATTTCTCTCATTTCGTATCTTCAGAGCATAGATTCGAAAGGGTAAGGTTTGATTTCATGAATAATGCCGTGTTTTTATATTAGTTAACTTAGGCCGGTCGGTCTTGAATCAAAATTTACAGGAGGTCCATCATGGAAACAAAAAAATACCGCGCGCTTGTTATACGGGAATCGGCAGATAAAAAATTTTCAAGCGCCATAGAGGAATTATCGACAGAAAATCTTCCCGCGGGAGATGTTCTCGTCCGCGTACTCTACTCATCGCTTAATTTCAAGGACATGCTTTCTGCTTCGGGAAACAGAGGCGTTACAAAAAAATATCCGCACACGCCGGGCATAGACGCCGCCGGAATTGTGGAAAAAAGCAGTTCGGAAGACTTTAAGCCGGGCGAGGAAGTTATTGTCACAAGTTACGATCTCGGCATGAACACCTCAGGCGGATTGGGACAGTATATCCAGGTTCCGGCTTCATGGATTGTCAAAAAACCTGCAAAGCTGGCTCTGCGCGAAAGCATGATATTCGGCACCGCGGGGCTTACCGCCGCACTGTCCATTCTTAAACTCACCGATCACGGATTAAGAGAAGGCGCCGAGATTCTCGTAACAGGCGGAAGCGGCGGAGTCGGAAGCAGCGCCGTATCGATACTTTCACACGCCGGTTACCAGGTTACAGCGGTCAACGGAATTTACGACGAAAGCTCTTTTATTAAAAGCATGGGCGCGGCTGAAGTCATTGAGATACCCGATCCGGCCGAATCGGCGGGAAAACCTCTTCTTAAGGAAAGGTGGGATGCCGCCGTTGATACTCTGGGAGGCAATCTTCTTACTTTTGCCTTGAGATCGGTAAAGAGCAACGGAGCGGTTACCTGCTGCGGCAATGCGGCATCGGCTGACCTATCGCTTACGGTATATCCCTTTATCTTACGCGGCATCACGCTGTACGGAATCGACTCCCAGAACTGTCCCATGCGAACAAGGGAAAGGGCGTGGGAACTGATGGCAGGCCTTTGGAAATACCCGTGGATCGAATCCATCGCCACGGAGGTAAAGCTTCAAAACGTTATCCCCGAAATTGAGAAAATAAAAGCAGGCAAACACAGAGGAAGAATAATTGTCGATATGCAGGATTAAATAATCAGCTAATGCAACACTCGTTCTACAGTAAATCTGCACACGTTGCAGAAGAACGATTAGCGGAGAATATTAACTCATAGCTTACCTGGGAGCACAAGATTCGTGATTGACATACAGGATACTTCTTCCTATACTCTGTTGCGTCAAAACTAACTTTTTCTAAATGAAAATTGAAGGAGCAAATATGAATATTGATGAAAAATACAAAAAAGCCGGTGAAATAATCAGTACAGCAGGAGGAACTCCGATTCCTGTTAACGATACTCTTATTAAAATTTTAAAATATTTCATCATGGAAGATGAATTGGATTTCATCACCGCTTTCAGCGACAAAAAATCTCAAACCATGGAACAGTTGAAGCAGTCGAGCGGATTATCGGAAGAAGAAATCAATAAAAAAGTGAAGAATCTGTCGCACAGAGGCGTTATCTTCAATCAGCCCAACAGCAAGGGGCTGATGGTGTTTAGATTACTGCCTCTGGTAAACGTGGGAACCTTTGAATACACTTTTATGGGCAAGATTGAGAAGAACGAACGAAACAGGGAAATATCCCTGTTATTCGATAAATTGTTCGCGGAATTAGAGCAAATGGTCCAGACTAATTATGATGCGCTTATTCCTCACCTATCGACTTTACCACCGGTCGACAGAACAGTGCCCATTTTTGATAACAAACCCAAAAACGAGAAAATAAAAATTGTCATCGATCAGGAAATCAGCGCCGCTGCCGATAAAATTGTCCCAACCAAAAAAGTTGAGGAATTAATTCAAAAATTTGATGAAATCGCTGTGGGACATTGTTTTTGCCGACATCATAAAGACATGTCCGGAACTCCCTGCAAACAGACGAATGAAAGAGAAAACTGTTTTACTTTCGGCAAATCGGCAAGATTTACTTCAGAGCAGGGTTTTTCAAGAATGATTTCAAAAGATGAAGCCCTGGTTATCTTAAAGAAAGCCGAGGATGCAGGACTGGTACATAAGGCCTATCACCCGAATTTCGACACAAGTAAGGACGAAACAAGTATTTGCAATTGCTGCCGCTGCTGCTGCGCTAACGGCGTCGATAACATGATCATACCGATTGCGAACGCGACCAATTTCCTATCTGTGGTTAATACCGATCTCTGCATCGGATGCGGCAACTGTGTTAAGCACTGTCATACATACGCGGCTTATTTAACTGACGATAAAAAAGCCGGCCGCAAAGCGGAACTTTGTATTGGCTGCGGAGTTTGCGCGCATTTATGCCCGCAAAACGCGATATCAATGATTGAAGGCAAAGAAAGAATCGTAAGGATTAAGCCGAAAAAGAAATAGCGCTTTGATCGGAAGCGCATTCCGTAAGGAGAGCGCATAATAAAGATGACCTTACATTGCCGATAATTTTCGCCAATATGGCGAAAACTTTCTTTATAATTGGCATTACCTATTCTATTAAAGGAGAAGA
Source organism: Deltaproteobacteria bacterium HGW-Deltaproteobacteria-2 (assembly GCA_002840505.1). Lineage (NCBI taxonomy): Bacteria > Deltaproteobacteria > Deltaproteobacteria bacterium HGW-Deltaproteobacteria-2. Next base: position 767,592 of record PHBC01000001.1, read on the forward strand.
TGTATGTTTAATAACAAATTATTCTGGTCTCTTTTTATGATGCCCGGCGCAATTCTCGGATGGATTTTTACTATTTTCGGCTTTGTCTGCCCGATCGAAAATGAAACATTGCGAATAGTCTGGATTGTCGTCGCCTGTATATTTTGTATAGGACATCCTGTGGAATTACTGACGTCAATTCCCATCGGCAAAAAAGCGGGAATCAGTACCGGCACAACTATCCTGAAGACACTGATCTTCGGATTTACATGGTGGCTACCTGTGAAGATGGGCGTACTGGATAAATAATGTTCAAAGGTTAAACGATCAATTGTTTACGAAAAGGCAGACACAGTTCTCAATGAATTAGCATCCACCATGAAAAAAGATGGATAAGCTTTAGCCGGAACAACTCCAAGTCTCAAGTTGCATTATGATTAAATGGAGATGAGTATAACTTCCTGTACTCTTCAGTTGATGAGCTCTATGAAATATGCAAGATTTCAACCAATAATTATTGGCATGCGGCCGCGCCATGAAATCCGGCTTTAAACATCGGGGCTATCTAATGCATAAATCTCATTTTATTTTGCTGGTTTTGGCTATATTATTGATTGCTATCGGCTTTCTGGCCGTCTTGCCACCTTTCGAAGGCTTCGATGAAACTGCCCATTATTCTTCTATCCAGCAGATAGCTGACACAGGAACAATTCCCCGTTACGGCCAAAGTTTCTTGAGTCTCACCGTCGTAGATTACGGTCTACATGGGCCATTGCCTTACAGTTCTCTCACGCCACCTTTTGATAGAAATAATGGCATGACTTACGCAGTTTTTTTTGTTTCACCCGATCATGTTGCTGCCTATAAAAATTTATATCGCAATCCGTTCGTGCCCAGATCGTTCAAACCGAGTAAAAAAGCGAATTGGCAGTCACAGCATCCGCCACTTTATTATTTACTAATGGCTCCCTTGATGAAGGCAACGGCTTCCTGGTCGTTCGTGACACAACTGTTCGCGTTGCGCCTGGTGTCTTTTCTATTTGCCTTTGCTGGCCTCATGATCGGCTTATACGCCAGCGTTACCCATTCGGCACCAACATTACGCCGCTCAATGTTATTAGGATTTCTGTTGTATCCATTAATGGTACCAATGTTTTTTGCAGAGTTTGCCCGTCTTGGCAATGATTCGCTCTGTTTGCTATTGTTCGGTATGATATGGGCGGTGTTATTGCGCTGGCTTGAAGACGAGTATGATAGCAAAAGATCATTACTACTGGGAATTTTGCTGGGACTTGGCCTATTAACCAAAGCTTTTTTTCTGCCCATCACTTTTGGCATCGGCTTATTTATGTTATTCCGCATATGGCGTGAACGTAGCGATCATAAAATGTTTGCGTCGAGATTAAAACATTTTGTGCTGATGTTTGGGCCACCATTACTGCTGGGAGGAAGCTGGTATGTCCACAATCTCCTGCTTTATGGATCATTTGTTGGCGGCAGTGATTTTATTACCTTGACACGTCGGGGAGGATTACTAGCAAATCTTAAGGGAGAGCTGACGTCATTTGCTTTTGTACGAGGCATTGTGGCAACTTTGGTCACATGGTCTTGGGGCGGTACGTGGTCGCTGACACGGATAAATGAGGTGTTTCGTATCCCTTTACTGGTGCTGACCGGATGGTTGTTCTTTAATTACATAAGTCAAGCGCGTCGCCACATATTAACACATGTTATTTGGTTACCGGTGTGGTTGTCCGCAACTTTTTTTATTGGATTAATATATCATGTTTTTGTGGGCATTGCTTTGACTGGGAGCGGCAACACACCAGGTTGGTATCTTCATATTGTGGCACCCCTCTTTGCTTTTGTGTTCGCGTTCGGCTTAGCTGAAATTGAAAACGACGGGATATGGAAACGAAGATTATTTAATAGTTTACTTGCCTATACGGTATTTTTTCTGATTATCATTAATTGGATGCAGATGGTCATGTTTGCCGGGTTGGCAATTAAAGGCGATAATAAATATTATCAATTTCAGGACCATTTCGCGTGCCTGACGCGAGCGGCTGACGTGCTAAAACGCCTTGATATACTCGGCTGGCCGCTTTTGGCTGTCATCTGTTTTGGTGGTGGACTATTATGCGTGGTCTTAAGTTTAGCAGGAATATTCCGCACTCAAGCACGGGTGAATATTTCGGATTAGCTGAGTAGCACTACAATTCCAGCATTGACAGCAGTACTCGCCATATGAAATAAAACAATCGACTAACATTATTGGAGAAAAAAGAATTGCCAGATACTGCGCAATATATTCGGCAAATTAAACAGAGCCTTGATCGTGCGATGATTGCGGATTACTACAACATTATCCGCGAGCTTAAATATATTGAGCAAAATAAATTTAAAGATGAAACAGTTTTTTTCAAAAAAATAAACAGGCTCAAAAGAATCGTATTTCTTTCCAATAAGCGTTATCTTGCGCGGGCACAAAATATCCCCCCTCTCAGATTTCCACACGAATTGCCTATATCAGCCAAGAGACAGGAGATCATTGACGGCATTAAAAAACATCAGGTGACCATCATTACCGGTGAGACCGGATCGGGAAAGACAACGCAAATTCCCAAAATGTGTCTTGCCGCTGGCTGCGGACGGCGCGGCATTATCGGCCTTACCCAGCCAAGGCGCATAGCCGCTACCAGCATTGCCCAGCGCATTGCGGCAGAATGCGGTAAGGAGTGCGGGAAATCCATTGCCTATAAAATACGCTTTGAAGAAAAGACATCCGCAGAGCCGTTGATCAAAGTCATGACCGACGGCATCCTGCTTGCCGAAACGGTTAAAGACCGTGACCTGCTGGCCTACGATACCATCATTGTGGATGAAGCCCACGAACGCAGTCTGAACATCGATTTTATTTTAGGCTATCTGCGGACACTGCTCACCAAAAGAAAAGATTTAAAGGTGATCATCACTTCGGCCACGATCGATACGGCCAAATTCTCCGAGGCTTTTGATAACGCGCCGGTCATCAAAGTTTCCGGCCGGATGTATCCGGTGGAAGTCCGCTACCGGCCGGTTGATCCGGTCAAGGAAGAAAAAGGCGAAACAACCTACATCGACGAAGCCGTTGCCTGCGTGGAGAGTTTACAGCGGGAACGCCGTTATGAAGATATTTTGATATTCATGCCGACCGAGCAGGATATCCGGGAAACCTGCGGGCTTTTAGACAAAAAATGTACCGGCCTGGTCCTGCCTTTATACGCGAGGCTTTCCGGCTCTCAGCAAAGACTTATCTTTAACGCGGCCCCTGAGCAAAAAATCATTGTCGCGACAAACATCGCGGAAACGTCCCTGACAATTCCCGGAATCAAGTATGTCATTGACGCGGGACTGGCGCGTATATTGGAATATAATCCCCGCAGCCAGACCACCGGCCTGCCGATCAAACCCATATCATTGAGCAGCGCCGAGCAGAGAAAGGGACGCTGCGGCCGCGTGCAGAACGGCATTTGCATCCGCCTCTATTCGCAGGAAGAGTTTTCGCAAAAACCTCTTTACACGCCGCCGGAGATCATGCGTTCCAATCTGGCCGGCGTCATTTGTTGACCGGCCCCAGCCCAAAAGCATCCGCGACGGCATTGATATTCTGGATGATCTAGGCGCGCTGACCAGAGATGACAGTTCCGAAGAAACAAATCTCTATAAGCTGACTGAAGTCGGGCGGACAATGGCCGAATTTCCGCTTGATCCACGGGTTTCCCGCATGCTGATTGAAGCGCAGAAAGAAAAATGTGTAAGCGAGATTGCCGTCATTGCCGCGGCTCTCTCGATTCAGGACCCGCGAGAACGGCCCTACGATCAGGCCGATCAGGCGTCAAAAGCTCACGCTCTCTTCGCGCATCCCGAGTCGGACTTCCTGACCTATCTCAACATCTGGAATCGCTATCATGGCTCGCTGGAGAGTCTGCCGTCACAGAGCAAACTGAGAAAATTTTGCCACGATCATTTTCTTTCATACAAGAGAATGATCGAATGGCGTGACATCTATCATCAGATACTGGATATTATCGAAGGAACAAACAAAACGGCAAAGGGCAAGAAACACGTCAAGATAGAAATAAATCAGGAAATATCCGATAAAATTCATCGCTGTATTCTCAGCGGTTATCTTTCCAACATTGCTCAAAAGAAGGAAAAAAACTTTTACAACGCGGCAAAGAGCAGGCCGGTAATGATTTTCCCCGGCTCCGGTTTGTTCAATCGCGCGGGCAGCTGGATTGTGGCGGCGGAAATCAGCCTGACCTCGCGGGTTTTCGCCCGCAATGTGGCCAATATAAAAAGCGAGTGGCTGGAGGAGCTGGGCGGTGACAACTGCCGCCGCACTTACGCCGCCGCCCACTGGGAAAAAAATCGCGGGCAGGTTGTCGCTCTGGAAAAGGTAACGCTTTTCGGTTTGACCATCGTGGAGAGCCGACCGGTCGCTTATGAAAGAATTAATCCGGAAGAAGCCCGATCGATATTTATCCGGGAAGCCCTCGTTACCGGAGAGGTTCCCCGCCGGATTCCTTTTCTGGAACATAATTTGTCTTTATTCGATCACGTCAAAACGATGGAAGAAAAAGAGGATTTGATTGCCCATGAACCGGATCCTGATGAAATATTTCAATATCCCGATCAGATAAAAATCGGCGACGCGGCTCTGGCCTGCCGTTACAATTTCGAGCCAGGCCAGAGCGATGACGGCGTGACCATCAATGTTCCTCTGGGACTCGTTTCCCGGACTGCCGAAGAAAATATCGACCGCTACCTGCCGTCATTACTGCAGGAGAAGGCCTTTCACTTATTGAAGTCGCTTCCCAAATCACTGCGCCAGAAACTTCCCCCGCCTCTCCAAATCGCGCAGGCATTGCTGGAGGACAAATCAAATTTAAATAAATCTTTGCCGCAGGCTTTGAGCCGGTTCCTGCACGATCAATACAAAGTAACCGTTCCCCGTGATGCCTGGGCGCTGGACAAACTACCGGATCACTTAAACGTCCGCTTCAGTGTGATTGATGAAAAAGGAAAGGAAATAAAAAACAGCCGGGACATTAATCTCCTGCAGAAGGAGCTTGCCGAAACGATCAATACGTCGGCGCTGGATAAAATCAAAGGGGATTGGGAAAAAGAAGGAATCACCCGCTGGGATTTTGGTGAATTACCGAAGCAGATTCCTCTCACCGGCATTCAGGGTCTTGTCGGTTATGCCTATCCGGCCCTGCAGGTCATTGACGATTCCATAAATCTGCGGCTTTTTTCCGATCGGAAAGAAAGCGCCGCCAGTCATATCCGGGGCATCGCGGCTCTTTATGAAATTCACTTTGCCGACATACTGAAGCAACTCAAAAAGAACGTTACCCTGAGCACCGGGATGAAAGCCATTGCCGCAAATATCGGCAATCCTAAGCAATTGGAGCAATCGATCATCAACAGAGTCAAAAAAGATTTATTCTTCAAACCATGGCGCAGGCAGGAAGATTATGTTCGACACGCTGATGCTCTGGATTCTAAATTTCTGCAATATGGCCAGCAGGTACTTGTTTCCATTGAACCGGTATTGAAAGCCTTTGATGAGATTCATGCCTGTGTGCAAAAACTCATGAAGAAAAATACCAGCAATCAACCAGTGTTGAAATTCCTCAAAGAAATCCAGACAGAACTACAAAGCTTTGTACCGATTGATTTCCCCGAGTTCTATATATTTGAACGCATGAAGGATTTACCGCGATACTTTAGGGCACTTGCTTTGCGAGCCGAGCGGGGAAGCCTCAATCTCGCCGCGGCACAAAAGAAAATGCAGCAAGTTTTGATTTATTCCCGGCAGCTGCAACAAATGATTACATCAGATAAAGAGCCTATACCTCAACACATCGGGATTAAGGAAATCAGCCGCTTGAAGGACGATATTTCAGTGGATTATCCGGAAGAAAAAAAGACGCTGATTGAAGAATTATTCTGGATGATTGAAGAATACAAAATATCACTGTTTGCACAGGAACTTAAAACTCCCTACCCTGTATCACCAAAAAAGTTAAATCAGTTGATTGAGGAAATCGAAAAATTTTAACTGAAATCTTCCTGCCAAAGGAAATATTGATTCGGACAACGACTTAATCTTTCGCTAAGCTTCTCCCCCTCCAGATCATATAAATCGCGGGATAAATAACCAATTCAAGAATAGTCGAGGTTATCACGCCGCCGACCATGGGCGCGGCAATCCGCTTCATGACATCGGCGCCGGTGCCGTGGCTGAACATGATGGGGATCAGGCCCGCCAGAATGACGCTCACCGTCATGATCTTGGGACGGATTCTCTTTACGGCACCGTACATGATGGCCTCTTTCAGATCGGAAGCCTTGACCATTTTTCCTTCTTTTTTCCACTTCTCATAGGCAAGGTCAAGATAGAGAAGCATTACTACACCAGTTTCCGCGTCGAGCCCCGCCAGCGCGATGATTCCCACCCAGACGGCAATGCTCATGTTGTAATTGAGAATGTAGAGAAACCAGAAAGAACCGACAAGGGAAAAGGGAACGGCAAGAAGCACAATCATTGTTTTGACCGCTGATCTCGTGTTCAGGTAAAGGAGAATGAAGATGATGAAAAGGGTCAGAGGAATGACCATCTTCAACCGCTCATGGGTCTTTGTCAGATTTTCATATTCCCCGCTCCAGATAAGCCGGTAGCCTTCGGGGATCTCCAGCGTCGATGCTTTTTGTTTTGCCTCCTCCACATAGCTGCCCATGTCCCGTCCGGAAAAGTCAATGAAGACATAAGCGGTAAGAAGTCCTTCTTCACTTTTGATGGCTGTGGGACCCTTAACGATTTTTATATCCGCCACCTCGCCCAGGGGTATCTGCGTAACCTGCGGCGTTGCCGCCATGCCTCCCGGACCAGGCACAGCCGGCACAGCACGATTGGTCATCATGACCGGTACTAGAATCCGCTTGAGTTGTTCCACATCGTTGCGCAAATTTCGGGGATAGCGAATATTGACGGGATACCGCGCCCGTCCCTCAACGGTCACTGTCAGGTTCATGCCCCCGATGGCCGTCTGAATCACCTCGCCCACATCGTCCACGGTAAGACCATATCTTGCAGCCTCAGCGCGTTTTATGGCGATATCCAGAAAGTAACCAGTTGTCACCCGCTCCGCATAGACACTTCGCGTACCGGGGATATCTTTTAAATGATGCTCCAGGGCCAGGCCTATTTTTTCAATTTCTTCCAGATTCGGCCCCAGTATCTTTATTCCAACGGGTGTCCGAATGCCTGTAGCCAGCATGTCGATGCGGGCTTTGATCGGCATGGTAAAGGAATTGGCCACGCCGGGGATGGTCAGTGCGTCATTCATCTCGTCTTTTAGTTTTTCTACCGTCATCCCTGCGCGCCACTCGGATTCCGGCTTCAGGTTGATCACCGTCTCGAACATTTCCAGTGGCGCCGGGTCTGTGGCCGTCTCCGCTCGTCCCGCTTTTCCGAAAACCTGGGCAACTTCCGGAATTTTTTTTAGGATCTTATCCTGAATCTGGAGCAAGGAGGACGCTTCGGAAATGGATGCTCCGGGCATGGTCACCGGCATATAAAAGAGCGACCCTTCGTAAAGAGGGGGCATAAATTCCGAACCGAGTTTCATAAATGGATAAATAGTCAAAATCATAATAATGATGGCGGCAACGATAACCGTCTTTTTGAATCTCAAAGCAAGCCGGGCGACGGGTTCATATATTTTGTGCAGGACGATGCTGATGGGATTTTTTTCTTCCGGCCGGATTTTTCCACGGATGAAAAGCGTCATCAAAACCGGTGTCAGAGTAATCGCCAGAAAAGATGAGAAGAGCATGGCGAATGTTTTCGTATAGGCCAGAGGCTTGAACAGCCTGCCCGCTTGGGCCTGCAGGGTGAAGACCGGGAGGAATCCCACCGTGATGACCAGCAGAGAGAAGAAAAGAGAAGGGCCGACTTCTTTGGCCGCGTCGACAATTACATCTACGCGGTTCCCCGGCTTCCCCTGATGTTCCCACTCTTCGAGCTTCTTGTGGGCATTTTCCACCATGATGATGGCGGCGTCCACCATAGCGCCGATAGCGATGGCGATGCCGGACAGACTCATCACGTTGGAGGTAACACCCAGATAATACATACTGATAAAGGCCATAAGAATGGCGATGGGTAGTGTGACGATAACCACCAGGGCGCTGGGCAGGTGAAAAAGAAAGACCAGACAAACCACGCTCACCGCGATGATAAGTTTGATAATCTCTTCTTTGAGGGTAGACATGGATCGCTTGATCAGGTCTGACCGGTCATAGGTCGTGACAATTTTTACGCCTTGAGGAAGACTGGGCGCAAGGTCACTGTTGATCTTTGCCTTAACCCGCTCGATCACATTCAAAACATTTTCACCCGTCCGGACAATTACAATCCCGCCGGCAACTTCTCCCCTGCCATTCAGATCTGCAAGACCTCTGCGGATTTCCGGTCCCAGTTGGATACGGGCTACATCCTTTAAATAGATTGGCGTTCCGCCGGGGTTCGCACCCACGGCGATACTTTCCAGATCTTGAAGCCCCTTGATGTATCCCCGTCCCCGGATCATGTATTCCACGCCGGATAGTTCAAGGACGCGTCCTTCCACATCCTGGTTGCTCTTTCTGACTGCCTCCATGACCTTCGTAATGGGAATATTGTAGGCAAGAAGGCGGTTAGGATCGACGGTTATCTGGTACTGCTTTACAAAGCCGCCGATGCTCGCAACTTGCGAAACGCCGGGAACGCTTTCCAGTCCCAGTTTAATTATATAATCCTGAATGGAGCGTAGTTCGGAAAGATCATGGCCGCCTGTTTCATCGACGACGGCGTAAGAAAAACCCCAGCCCAGGCTCGTCGCATCAGGACCCAGGACCGGATTGACATCGGAAGGAATTTTGTTCTTCACGGCCTGGAGATATTCCAGGATACGGCTTCTGGCCCAATAGATATCAGTCCCTTCTTCAAAGATAACGTAGATGAAGGAACTGCCTAAAAATGAAAAACCGCGCACCGCCTGAACCTTCGGAGCGGCCAGGAGGGTGGAGGAAATAGGGTAGGTAATTTGATCTTCCACCAGATCAGGGCTGCGGCCCGTCCATTCGGTGTAGATGATAACCTGAGTGTCACTCAAATCCGGAAGGGCGTCGAGGGGTGTATTCTTTACCGCCCAGTAACCCCAGATAATGGCCAGGGCCATCATGAGAAAGACTGCGAATTTATTGCGGGCGGAAAATTCAATTATTTTGGCAATCATAGTGAGACTCGCTTAAATATTGTGATTTCGCGATCAAATCTCATAAAGGAAAGGAATATTACTTTCCTGTCCCATATTTTCCCCCTTTCTTAAAGGGGGATTGAAGGGGATTTTTTTATTAAATCCTCCCCGACCCTCCTTTAAAAAAGGAGGGCAATTCCTTTCTTCAAAAAAAGAGAGGAATTATATGAATGACAATATCATTTCCTGCGCAGGGGTTTTATGCCCTTAAGTTGAGCTTCGGAATCAATCAGGAAATTGGCCGAAGAGGCCACCTTTTCACCGGCTTTAATTCCACGCAGCACTTCTACCAAGCCATCCGCCCGCAGGCCAAGCTCTACTTCACGTGGTTCAAAGGCGCCTTCTCCTTTATCCACATAAACTACCTGCGATGTGCCGGTATCGATTACTGCTGACTCCGGAACGACAAGCTTTTGACCAAGGCTTATCCTGATTTCCACATTCGTGAACATCTGGGGTTTCAACTGGCCTCCCGGATTGGGAATCATTAGGCGGATTTTCGCCGTCCTGGTATCCGCGGCAATTGTGGGATAAATATAATCAATCTTTGATGATAATTCTTTACCCGGAAAATAACTTAGGGTAATTTTGGCCGGCTGGCCGACTTTCACAAAAGGCATTTCGTATTCGTAAATATCAGCGATGATCCAGAGCGTGGAGAGATCGGCAATGTCAAAGAGCTTTTCTCCCGGCATAACTTTCATGCCCTGAACGGCCATCTTCTGCGTAACAAACCCGCTGACAGGACTGTATAAAGTCAACGTACGGACAGGTTTACCTGACTGCTGGATTTGTTTGATCTGTTCTTCCGATATATCCCAGAGCCGCAGCCTCTGTCTTGCCGCATCCAGAGCGGCGTCGGCATCCTTGGCCAGCATAAGGCTGAGCGTGTCATCTTTTTTCTTGTCATCCGGTTGTTTTGCCCATTTTAAAATTCCCAGGAATTCCTGTTGTGTCGCCAGAAGCTCCGGGCTGTAAATTTCCACCAGCGGATCTCCTTTTTTGACGTAGCGCCCTGTGTAATCTACGTGGAGCTTCTCAATCCAACCCTCAACCTTCGTATTGATAGTCGCCTGCTTGCGCTCATCAGCCTCAATCCGTCCCACGGTGCGGATGACTTTCGGGATAGGTTTTAGGGAAGCCTTGACGGTCTTGACCCCGATTAGTTGCTGTTGTTCTGAAGAAATATCCACCTGAGGAGTTTCTTCTGTCATCTCTTCCGGTGGAGCCGGTTGCGGCGCTTGAGGTTTTACGGTCTTCTGTTTTTCCGCCGCCGGGGGCGGCATGGTATGTCCGGCATGCCCCTGGGCGTAAACGGCATTTGCCGTCATGAAGCTCATTAAAAATAACAAGCAGATAGCCGATACAGCGAGAAAATTCCGATCTTTCATTTCTTTCCCCCTCCCGGCGCTGAATTCAGGCCTTGAGTAATTCCCTGAAGTCTCGCGATGGCTTTTTCTCTTTCCACAAATTGATTCCAGTATAGAATTTGATAATCCAACAGCGTCTTGAGACGGGAGATCACGACAATCAAATCCGTCCTCCCATTGGAGTATTCCGTCAGAGCCAGATCCACATCCTGTGTATTCTTGGGAATCAAACCGTTCGTATAAAGATCCATCAGCTTTTCCGATGATCTGAGCATGGAAAAATTATCCTTTATCGCCGCCGCAATCATCAGCTTTACGGCCTCCAGTTCCTGTTTCGCCTGCGCATAAGACGCCTTCGCCTCGTAAACCGCCGGTTCCTGCTTCGTTTTGAAGAATATAGGAATGTTTATCGTTGCCGTCGCGCTCCACATATCTTTGAAATCACCTGAACGGTTGGAATATCCGGCGTTAATACTGAAATCCGGATAATACTCCTTCTGTGTCATGCGAATTTTGGTGTCGGCTGCCTCTATGATTTTATACCGTGCTTTTATTTCAGGAGAATTGCTCAGCGCTGTTTTCACGGCATCATCCGCATCGAGATAAAAAGGTTGATATACCGGATCTATGGGTCTTCCCAGAGGCGGTCCGTTTTCTCTCCCGATCGCGGCTTTCAGCATGGCTTCCAGCGACTGTATCTTCTGTTTGAACATCTCTTCTTTTTCCAGAAGCATGTATTTTTCCGTTTGCGCCATGAGGACTTCCTGCTGTATGGCTTTACCTGCCGCATAGCGGACCAGCGTCAGATCCTCTATTCTGAGAAACAGTTTCAGTTTGTCCTTGATGAGGTCAATATTCTTATAGGCCAGGAAGAGATCGAAATAAAGTTCTTTGACTCGTGCCACGGTTTTCAGTTTCAGAAGCTCATGCATGGCTTCCATGCTCTCGGCATCCCGCTGTACCATCTCCCCTTTCAACGCGCGCTTGCCGGGAAAAAGAAACTGCTGCGATGCCGAAAACATCCACTGGGAACCCTGTTCTTCGCCGTAGGTGTACTTGTCAAAGCCCTCGTTCTGATAGCCGACGGAAAACATAGGGTCAGGAAGACTCGCCGCCTGAGGAACACGATACCTGGCGGCCCCTATCTTCGAGAGCGAGGCTTGAATTTCAGGGCTGTTCTTCAAGGCCTCTTGCGTAAGATCAGAGAGCCTTAAATCCTGGGCAAAGGCAGACGTGCCCAGAAGAAAGACCGCGATTGTGAAAACAAATATGTGCGTAGTCTTAACTGACATCCACATTGAGTTTTACCGCCTGTGTCTTTCCGGCACGCGTGATTTTGATATTAACTGCCCAGGCTCCCGACATGGAAAAATTAACTCTTGCCATATACCGGCTACCGTTCAATTCGGCTTTTGCCTTGTAATTCATGGCCGGCATTCCGGGCATGGCCGGCATGCTGTAATCCACGGTCACCATGGCATCGGTTACATTGACCCCTTTGTCATCCTTGATGTTTATCTCCATCTTATTTGGACCGGTAATGGGCGGATTCTTGTCCAGCTTTACTTCAACCGTGTAGCCGCCGGCTTTTTTTATGACCGTGTAATCCTTCGCAAAGGCAAACCCTGCTGCAATTAATAATATGATTAACGCCGTAGCAAATTTCTTCATAATTTGTCTCCTTTCATTAATTTATCCAATATAATTAAATAATTTGTTCAATATCAAAAATATAATCATCTATTTGGCAATGTCTATAGAGTCATTTATTTTTATTTCGCCGCCAGTCAGCACTTTGGCGAAAATTCCTTCTCTGGGCATGACGCAATCTCCGACTGTGTAAAATATATTGCACCGGCTGTGGCATTCTTTGCCTATCTGAGTGACTTCCAGCAGAACTTCCTTCCCGACTTTTAACCGTGAGCCGATGGGTAGCGCTGGCAGATCAATGCCTTCAGTAGTGAGATTTTCCGCAAAATCACCATAGTTAACATCGAGTCCCTTGGCTCTGATTTTTTCTATACTTTCTTTGGCCAGGAGACTAACCTGTCTTATGATATCGGCTTGGGCGTGGGCGTCATTTTCGAGACCCAGGTTTTCCAGAAACAGACCGCAGTCGATATTGCTCTTTTTTTCACCTTTTTTCTGAGAAATATTTACCGCCAGAATTTTCCCACATATTTTTTTCATCTTAAATTACCTACTCTAATGAGTCCTAAGTTGTTGTGTTTTTAGATTCCTATCTTTTCGTTCAGTGATAACCTTCTTTGTCTTGTTTTTTTATTTTTCTTTATAGAAGTCGTTTTGGAGGGAATGATCTTATTCATAAGAACATCGCGGGTAACTTCTTTGAATTTTTGCGCGGCTATTTCCACATCATCTTGTGCATCCACGATCAGGGGTCTTAATATTGTGTTCAAGAAATCTATTTGTTTATTGTATTCTTTTGTTCCATCGAAGGCCAGCGAATGGAAAGAAAGTCCGATAAAATATATGAATATGGAAAGGGCAAATTGCCGCGATATGTTAAGTCTCTCGGACACACCACCTATATTAACGTCTGCAAAAACAGAATAAACGGCTTTCCACTGCTCGATATCCGTATTCCGAAAGTGGTCAATCGCAAGAAGCATGATGTTCTCATAAAACTCACCTTTTTCTTTCAAGTAATCCACAACGATGTCAAAACGATCGTGGATTTTTTCGACAGAACTGGTCAGGCGGATATATTCGTCCACATTTTTATCACCGATCCAGGCCATCATCGCTGCGAGAATGTCTTTCTTAGAGGGGAAATAATTATAGAGCGTTCCAGTGGACACATCTATCTCAGCGGCAAGTTGCCTCATGTTTATATTGAAATAACCCCTACGGGTAAATAGGGATAAACTTTTTTCCAGAATCTTTTCCCGGTATTCATCATGATTAACAATCTTTGGCAAAGGCAACTCCTCTTTTTAAATTAAATTTTATTCAGTTCATTCCATTTCATTTTACTTGACTCTTCCTATTCGTTAAAACGAAAATGGCATTCAAGGCCAATAGATTCGGCCAAAGATGCACAATTTTTTTTTCTCTCAGATAATGGGCTTCCACGATCCGGATATTTTTTTCTACACAAAAGTTTTTGAAATCTGTGATACTTAAAAAGCGAACGTTCGGTGTATCAAACCACAGATAAGGCAAAGATCCTGTAATAGGTGACTTCCCCTTGAAAAACAGCATAAGCCGCGATTTGATGTAGGCAAAATTGGGGAACCCGACAATGACCTTGTTGCCGATACGCAGGGCTTCCTGAATGACTAAATCGACTTTTTTTACTTCCTGCATGCTCTGGTTCAAAATAACATAATCGAAAGAATTATCCGGATATTCCAGTAAACTGTTTTCAATATCATCCTGAAAAACACTTAATCCCTTCCTGACACACTCCTGAATTGCTTTATCATTCAGTTCAATCCCTTGAGCCTTGATGCGCTTATCCCGGACAAGAGGATAGAGAAGTTCCCCTTCGCCGCATCCTAGGTCTAAAACGCGCGCATCGGGTTCAATAATCGAATAAATGATTTGATGATCAAGATTAATACTATTAGATTCCATAATTGCCCGTTACCAGATATCCGTTAAATGTCTTGTCGAGAAAATGTTTGATCAGCGTTGTCTGTTCATCCACTTCAATAAGAAAAGCGTCATGACCGTAACTGGACGTCAACTCGCAATATGTAGCATCAACATGCCTCCTTTTTAATGCGCGTACTATTTCCTGCGACTGGTGGGATGGATAAAGCCAGTCGGACTTAAAGGAAATGATTAGGAAGCGAGTGTTAATGGTCTTTCCGTGAGGGATGAGTTTTCCTCCAGACAGATCAAAGTAATCTATCGCTTTTGTAATATAGAGATAAGAATTGGCATCGAAGCGCTTCACAAAATTAGCTCCCCTATAGCGCAGATAACCTTCCACTTCAAAATCAGCGTCAAATCCGAAGCTGAACTTATCGTTCTTCAACCGCCGGGAAAATTTTTCTTCCATGGATTGATCACTCATGAAAGTGATGTGGCCAATCATGCGGGCAACCGACAGTCCCTTCTCTGGCTGACCATATTCATAGTAATTCCCTTCACGCCATGCCGGATCAGCCATGATGGACTGCCGGACAACTTCGTTGAAAGCAATCTGCTGGGGAGAGTGTTTCAGTGCCGTCGCAATAGGAATGGCCGATCGCACCCGCTCGGAATAGGAGGCAACCCATTGGAGTACCTGCATACCTCCCATGGAAGCACCGGCAACGCACAACAGTTTATCGATACCTAAAAAATCGATGAGATGCCGCTGAGCGTGGACCATATCGGCCACAGTTATAAACGGAAAATCCAGCGCATAAGGTTTTCCCGTAGCAGGATTCAGAGAAGACGGGCCCGTAGAACCTTTGCAACCGCCGACGACGTTTGAGCAGATGATGAAGTACCGGTTTGTATCAAAGGCCTTGCCCGGTCCGATCATATTATCCCACCATCCCGGATCATCCTGTCCACGATGAACGCCTGCCGCGTGGGCATCGCCGGAAAGCGCGTGCAGCACCAGGATTCCATTCGATTTATCCTTGTTCAATTTTCCGTATGTTTCATAAGCAAGGGTGATCGGCCCCAGTTTATCTCCGCTTTCAAATTTATATTCCCTGCCCGGCTCGGCAAAGGTGTAATACTGCGTTTCTACAACGCCAACCGATTCACCATATATTTTTTCGTTTCTCGTTTTCTTCATAATTATCAATCATCCTCTCCCCTCAAGGGAGGTGAACTTTTCCCTCCCCTGGCGGGAGGGATGAAAGGGAGGGGGTATGTTCGTAGTAAAAACCCTTACTATTTCTGAAACAGCCACGTTGACAAATACCTTTCCCCGCTGTCCGGCAAAAGAGCGACTATCATTTTACCTTCAGCCTCCTTGCGTTTTGCCACTTCCAGGGCAGCCCAGAGAGCAGCACCGCTGGATATCCCCACGAGGATTCCCTCTTCCTTCGCCAGTCGCCTGGCCATCTCTCCGGCATTTTCATGGACAACCTGGATAATTTCATCAATCACGTCTCTGTTCAACACATCCGGTACAAATCCGGCGCCAATGCCCTGAATTTTGTGAGGCCCGGGTTTTCCGCCGGATAGAACCGGGGAATCTGTTGGTTCCACAGCAATTATCTTCACGGAAGGATTTTTCTTTTTCAATACCTCTCCGATACCGGTAATCGTCCCGCCGGTTCCGACTCCTGCAATAAAATAATTAACTTTCCCGTCCGTATCATTCCATAACTCCTGGGCCGTCGTCCGGCGGTGTATCTCTGGATTGGCCGGGTTTTTAAACTGCTGAGGCATGAAACTGTTTTTATAGCTTGCAGCCAGTTCTTCCGCCTTTGCAATGGCTCCTTTCATGCCCTTGGCTCCTTCCGTTAGAACGAGCTCTGCCCCCAGAATACTCAAAAGATGTCTACGCTCCATGCTCATTGTATCGGGCATTGTGAGGACAAGCCTATAACCTTTTGCCGCGCAGACAAAGGCAAGGGCAATCCCTGTATTGCCGCTAGTCGGTTCGATGATCACCGTATCTTTGCTGATAAGCCCCGCTGTTTCCGCCGCCTCAATCATGGCAACACCGATTCTATCTTTCACGCTGGAAAGAGGATTGAAGGATTCGATTTTTACAAGAATCTCAACGTTCAATCCTTCCTGTATTCTATTGAGACGCACCAGAGGTGTGCCTCCGACTGTTTTGGTAATATCTTCAAATATTCTAGCCATAATAATCTCCTTAAATTAAACCTTTGCCAAGGCCTGTTCAATATCGGCAATAATGTCATCAATATGTTCAATTCCTATGGACAGTCTAATGAAATCCGGTGTCACTCCTGTAGCTAACTGTTCCTCCGCAGATAGCTGCTGGTGTGTTGTCGTTGCCGGATGGATCGCCAAAGTTTTCGCGTCGCCTACATTTGCCAAATGAGAGATGAGTTCCAGAGATTCGATAAACTTCTTTCCTGCTTGGGCGCCGCCCTTGATGCCGAATCCGATAATCGCTCCGGCACCTTTCGGAAGATATTTTTTCACCCGCTGTTGTTCCGGACTGAACTTAAGTCCCGGATAATTGACCCAATTGACTTTCGGATGTTTCTCCATATAACCGGCCACACTTAAAGCATTTTCGGAATGACGGGGCAGTCTCAAATGGATTGTTTCCAGTCCCTGCAGAAAGAGGAAAGCGTTAAACGGCGACAGTGCCGGTCCCAGATCACGCAGAAGAGATACACGAGCTTTAGTTATATATGCGATATTACCGTGCGGTTTCAGGGCTTCCACAAAATTGATTCCGTGATAACTCGGATCAGGATCAGCGATCAACGGAAACTTGCCGTTTGTCCAGTCAAATTTTCCTGAATCAACAATAACTCCGCCCAGCGATGTACCGTGACCGCCGATAAATTTAGTAGCCGAATATACTACAATATCCACCCCGAAATCAATGGGACGAAGCAGATAGGGCGAAACGGTATTGTCCAAAACAAAGGGAATGCCGTTTTTATGCGCGACATTGGCAATGCCTTCTATGTCGGCCACGTCCAGTTTAGGATTGCCGATAGACTCCGCGTAAATCGCCTTAGTCTTAGGTGTGATTGCTTTCTGCAAAGCATCGAGGTCGTTAGACTTGACAAACTTGACCGTAATCCCGAGACGGGAAAAAGTGTAATGTAACAAATTGTAGGTCCCGCCGTAGAGATTGTCTGCCGAAACTATTTCATCTCCGGCCTGGGCGATATTGAGAAGCGCCAGGGTAATGGCCGATTGGCCGCTGGCTACCGCCAGTGCCCCGACACCGCCATCCAGAAGAGCCATCCTCTTCTCAAAAACATCCGTCGTTGGATTCATCAGCCGTGTATAAATATTACCAAACTCCTTCAGGCCAAAAAGATTAGCCGCATGCTCAGTGTCTTTGAACTGATATGATGTTGTCTGATAAATGGGCACTGCACGTGATCCCGTTGTCGGATCCGCATCCTGGCCGCCATGTAGGGCCAGGGTTTCTATTTTTAATTTTGTATCGATTTTACTCATTGTATTTTATCCTTTCATATTAGTCTCATGCTTGTTCTCTGTCCGGTTATTCTCTCTTCTTGACTAAAGATGGAGCTACACATTATGTGTCCCCGGGCGAGACCTGCCGCAGTTAGAGTAATATTCAGCAAAACCGATCTTTCCTTCTTTGTTGATGTGAAAAAAGTATTCGCATGTCTACTTTCCATGCAAAACCTCTTCTATTGTTCCACCGCCCAGTACGCGGTCATTTTCATAAAAAACCACCGACTGGCCGGGGGTGATAGCTTCCTGCTCTTCAGCAAAGATTACTCTCAGTCTGCCGTTTTTGGTAGTTACTTCGCAAAGCGCCTCTTTTTTCCGGTATCTGATCTTCGCATACAATTGCTTGGGCCAATCCCGCACCAGTATATTTACATCGCTGGCCAGAAGCCCTTTTGCCATTAAGTCTTTCTTTTCACCAACAACAATAAGATTTTTATCGGAATCAATTGATACAACATACAGCGGCGTTGTATGACTTATACCCAAACCTCCCCGCTGTCCGATAGTATGAAATATAATTCCCCGATGCTTCCCCAGAACCTTTCCCTGCATATCCACAATCGGACCCGGTTCTAATTTCCGCACCCTTCCTAACAGAAACTCCTGATAATTTTTCTGTGTTACAAAACAAATATCCTGACTCTCCTGTTTTTCCGCAACAGGCAGGAGTGCTTTTTTCGCTACCTCCCTTACTTCCTCTTTGCTCAGAGAAGCGAGGGGGAAAAGTATGTTACCAAATCCATCATAAGGAATGGCGTAAAGAAAATATGTCTGATCTTTTTTTCGGTCTTTCGGCCTTTTCAGACAATAACCATCTTCATTTTGTTCAATGAACGCGTAATGACCGGTTGCCAGAAAATCAAACCCGAGCCCTTTCGCCTTTTTCAGAAGACTCCCGAATTTCAGGTAACGGTTGCATTCGACGCAGGGGTTTGGTGTTCTTCCTTTCTGATATTCGCTGATAAATTTTGCGATGACCTTATCTTCGAGTTGGGCCGCATAATCAAAAACATAGTGAGGAATTTTCAGCCGATCGCAGACTCTTTTGGCGTCATCGATCGCGGTGACACCGCAACACTTCGCTTCATCTTCCGTTGAGATGCCTAAACACATTGTTACGCCGGCGACATCGTAGCCTTCATTTTTGAGCAGCATGGCCGCAACTGACGAATCAACACCGCCGCTCATCGCTACCAAAACTTTTTTACTCATTTACTTTGATCGCTCCCTTCTAAATTTTCCTGATTATATAGACGGACTTATCGCCTGCTCTTTTTTCTCATTATTCATGACAACTAACTGTTCCAGCGTAATTGAGTTTAATATTTCCGATATCTTGCCGCCCAGCATGGTCCAGATATCACGACTGGCACAGGTGCTAACTCTGGGGCAGGCCTTGGGGTTTTTTACACAATCAACCAGACAATCTCCTTCGAATACATCAACAATATTTTTCAAGGTTATCTGCGATGGAGCTTTGGCCAGCGTATAACCTCCGGATGATCCCCTCACAGAATTAATCAGACCAACCCCTTTGAGCGGAATTATTATAAGGCTCAGATATTTTTCAGAAATTTCCTCCTCACGGGCAATATCTTTTAGAAATGTATTACCCCTTCCGTAATTTCTGGCCAAAGCCAGCATTAATCTCAGCCCGTAGCGTGATCGCGTAGAAAGTTTCATAAATTCAATTCCTTACAATTCACTATCAATACTATTGATTTACTAGTAATTAAACTAACAGAGTTAATTTGTCAAGAAAAAGTTTTTATTGATTATGTAAATTACAATTAATCTTAATTTTAATAATTAAGTTCGTTGCCTCAAGAATTTAGACATTCAAGGGAAATACTCTTGTGAATTATCGGATATGCGAGTCTGTTCAATTCTCAACCGAAGCGGCTACAATGTTTTTGAAAACGCACCATTGCGCCAATTGCTCTTTCAAAGGAAGGAAAAGCGGGAACTCCGGCTTCACAGAACCGCCTCCGAAGCTGTGATCCCTTTATGATGAGATCCTGATCACCGCCGTCATAATCAATTGTAAAGACTGTTGGTTTGGCTTTCTTGTGTGTTTTGATGAAATGTACGATTTCAGCAACCGAATCGGGAATATCCGGACTGTGAAACGCAAGACGCGGAATTAAGCGGTCGACAATCACCATGTGAATATTTTCATCTTTATAGGCCACGTCCAGCACTTCAAAAAGACGCTCAGGCACAAGAAAAACCTCCCAGAGGTCAAGTGGATTTCCGGCGATGCTTCCAGCTGTGGGCACAAATGGACGGATTCTTTCCATGCTTTCATTTGATAGTGTGGGCACATCCAGTCCGGCCCGAATGCATGAGTCAGAAAAAATAACGCTGTTGCCGCCTCCGCCGCCGATAATGAATACTCCTTTACCGTGTGTTTTAGGCAGAAGCGAAAATGCCAGACCTGTATCGACCCATTCATTCATGTTAGTGACACGTACAATGCCTGTTTGTTCGCAGACTGCATTCCATATTCTTTGATTGCCGGCCATTCTTCCCGTGTGGGATTCAACCGTCGCTGTCCCCTGGGCTGATTCGCCACCTTTCAGCATGATGATGGGTTTGCTGGGCGATATAGCCCTGGCCAGATTAAAAAATCGTCTTCCGTCACTGATGCTTTCCAGATAGACAGCGATGATGCTGACATCATTATCGTCAGCCATGAACTCCAGAAAGTCCGGGCTGTCCAACACTGTCGCATTGCCGATACTTGCCGCTTTACTCACACCTATGCCCAGCGAACAAACATATTCCGTGAAGCGCTGCGTCACGCTGCCGCTCTGGGAGATAATTCCCAAACAGCCGTCGCGACCGGGAACGCCGCCCCAGGCCGTCAGGTGCACAGATGGACAATAAGGTCCCATGCAGTTGGGACCCATAATCAGAAGATTGCGCTCTGCGGCTATCTCTACAATTTTATTCTCCAGCCGCTTTCCTTCTTGTGTTCCGATCTCACTGAAACCTGACGTCAGTATATGAATGTAGCGAACACCCGCCTTTGCGCAGTCCTCGAGCACGGATGGCACTATATCGGCCTTCACCGCAATCATCACCAGATCGGGTATCTCCGGAAGCGCTGCAAGCGAAGGATAAGCCTTCAGCCCCTGAATCTGCAATGCTTTGGGATTGATCGGATAAAGGCGTCCTTCATATCCCGCCTTCAGATAGTGACTGAGGAAACTGTTTCCTCCAAAAGTAAATGCTTCACGGGAGACGCCGATAACGGCGATGCTTTCTGGCTTGAAAAATCTGCCAAGCTCCGATGCTCGACGACGTGACATAAATTTTACCTCTATTCATTTTCGTTGCGGGTGATCGTGCCCCGCGTTTTTCTACCATAAGTTAAGTTAGAGTTCAGCCATTTTTTAAGCCGCTATCGATTAAGAATTGAATAAATGTTGAGGATTTCAGGAAGAAATATTGAAATAAACAATAAATGTCGATTGCTAATTCTATTTATGTTCCCTGCTCTGACAAAACTTGATCAACGGCATATTCCTTTGTTTTTAGCCAATTCCAGTGCTTTACAAACTCCTAATTTACAAGCCTTTTGTAAATCCCTGCAACCCGATTTGTCATTGTCCTGTTTTAAATAAGCAAGACCCCTGTTATTGTAAGCATCGGCATAATTCGGTTGCAAATGAATGGCTTTATTATAGTCTTCTATGGCACGTTGATATTGGTGAAGGCTGCCGTAATTAATCCCTCTGCTGTTGTATGCGATTATTGAATTTGGTTCCAGACGGAGAACTTTATTATAGTCCTCTATGGCATTTTGATATTGACCAATATTGTTGTAAACAGTTCCCCTGTTGTAGTAGGCCAAAACATTATCCGGTTTGAGGCGGATAGCTTCATTATAGTCCTCTATGGCACGCTGATTCTGGCCAAGATTTTTGTAAGCAACCCCTCGCTGGTTGTAAGTCTCAGCGTTATTAGGCTGCAGTTTAATAGCGTTATTCAAGTATTCAATTGCCTTATTCGGCTCCGTATATTGTTTCCCGTCCCATAACAGGCGCGCTCTGCTAATCCAGTCTTCCGCCGATTTGCCCTTTTCCGAGCATGAACAAAGAAAAATTAAAACACAAAAGATAAAAACGATAATCTTGCGCATAAAATCTCCGTTCGTATTTTTATTTGTTTTTTTATTATCACAATTGTTGAGAAAATTATATTAATAATTATTTACCTGCAGATCCCAGGGCTGCAAACGATTGCAGTAAATACTTCCGATGTGAGGAATAGCAAAATCCATCAATTTAGAGCAAATTGAGCACGCTCCTCGTTTTCCAGCAACAAATATATTCTTGCAATATCCGGCTCTTTCGACATAATTATCTCGGCGATTTTAAAATATTAAAGGAGAGGGAATTACTCATGGGAAATATTTCTTTTGAAATGACCAGAAGGCAACTGATGCAGACAGTGGCGGCATCCGCCTTTTTTCTGGGAATGCCGAATATTACCGGTTGCTCGTCTATTCCCAAATATCAACCGGCAGGCACCATCGAGGGTAAAACACTTTATCTCATCCATAGCAATGTTCTTGATGTTATCCTGGGTGTCATCCGTCGTGACCAAACTATTGCCATACGGAATGGTGTCATTGAAACTATTGCCAATGAAAGCCCCTCTGCAAGGGAAGGCGATATAATTATAGATTTGAAAAATCAGTTTATTATACCCGGCTTGATTGACGCGCATTGCCATGCGACCCTGCCTGGCCAATCGGAGCTCAATCCTTTGGGAATTTTAACAATTATGAATCAACAGAAAAGAAATTACATCCAGCAGATAAAGCATGGCGTGACGACTATCCGCGACATGGGCGCGATGCCGAAATTACTGCATGACTTCATATCACAAATAGAAAAAGGTGATCTCATCGGTCCGCGGGTTGTTTACTG
This sequence comes from Deltaproteobacteria bacterium HGW-Deltaproteobacteria-2, assembly GCA_002840505.1. Taxonomy (NCBI): domain Bacteria; class Deltaproteobacteria; species Deltaproteobacteria bacterium HGW-Deltaproteobacteria-2. The sequence continues at coordinate 790,350 of PHBC01000001.1, forward strand.
CAATTCATTCACCAATATCTATGGCGGGCACCCCGATATTGATCCTTCAGACGTCAGCATTTTTTCTCCGGTGGTGATTGCGTTTGCCGGTGACACCAATTTATGGTTCAAGAATACAAAGGATCTGGAAGAAAAGATGCGGAAAAACTCCGCCTTCGGCGCATCGTTTATCAAACTAACCATGGACCAAAAGTCCGTGCTGTGCGGAAAAGGTGAGATTCCAGCTTATACAGATGAACATCTAAAATTGATATTTGACTACGCGCAGAAAAATAATCTGGCCACGGCCGGACACATTCATACCAAATTCGGGTTTGACCGTGCTCTGCAATACGGGATCAGTTCGATGGAGCATTCCATTGCTGACGCGGTGCTGACGGAGAAAGAAATAACCGCAATGGCTAAAAAGAATATCTCCATTGTGCCAACCATGATCATCGCGCAAATGCTGGCCGCACCGGAAGCCTATGAGGAACTGCCTCAAAAATACCGTAACGATTTCATTGATAGAGAAATGACCATTCGACGCGAATACATAAATTCTTCATTGGGAGATTATACTGAAACATCCATTCATGAAAGCAATATAGTTCATCTAAAAAACTATCGTAAACACGGTTGTGGCAATTTATACCAAAAAGGAATGTATATGCCCAATCCTGAAATTTATTTCGATATCCTGCTTGTCGGACCACGAAATTTAATGGCGATGAAAGACGCGGGCATTGCCATTGGCTGCGGCACAGACTCCGGAGTTCCTTTTTCATATCATGGAAGTCTATGGCGCGAAATGGAAATGCTGGGCCGCGTTGGATTTTCTTGTCTGGAAGCCTTGCAGTGCGCCACCATCAACAACGCAAAGATTATCGGAATGGCCGACAAAATCGGATCGGTGGATAAAGGAAAATACGCTGATCTGGTTGTACTGAAAGAAAACCCTTTGGAAAACATCAAAGCTTGTCGTAATCCGCAAGCCGTCATCAAAGACGGCAAGATTTATGATGTCAGCAAAATTATATTTAATGCATAACGATTTCGTTTCTGTGATCTGGAGGATTTAAAAAAATTCGATTAACAGGGAGGGGAATAGGAGCCTATTATCTTTTTGTGATCGGTACCGATTTCGGAAAACGTAACGCCCACTACATTCTTATGCACTCTGGTTATTTTGGTCACACCCTCTATCCAGTCTTGATTAATTTTCATTTTCAGCTTGTAAAAACTCCCAATTGCAAGTCCGTTGACATGATCTTCAAAAGAAAAAGAAGCTCCAATTTCGGAGATATTTTTAATGATAACCGGAATGTCCTTCTCTGCTAAAAGAATACCGGGCAAAGAACATCTCTTCCGATGCGCAGATCTAGTATCAAACAATAATTGATATTTTGCTCCACACATACAAGCTCGATCCAGAACTTTGTTTTGCAGTTCCTTTTCAGGCTTAGTATTTGTTTTTACCCCGCAGTCAGGACAGATAATTACTGCCCACCCTAAAGGGTTTACGAGTACTTTGGAAACCATGTATTTTCTCTCTCCGGATAATCCAGTTTCTTCTCCATCTTTAATTTGTAGTCTTTACATTCTTCACAAATATTATTGCTGAGCATCGCTTGACAGTAATTTTTATGGTGTGCGAGTATATGAACAATGATTTTGTTTGTCAAAGAATTTTTGAGAATAAAATTAATATATTGGTATTGCATAGAAGAAATTTAATATATTAATTTATTAAGGATTGAGTTATTATGGATAATCTTTTCAGCAGGAGAATACTTCTCGTGAACAGACGCTATATGTTTTCGCCGGCAGTATTTATTATATTGGTCATTTTCTCCATCTTCATTTCGCGCGAACTGTATAAAATATTCCTTAATGAACAAAGAAAAGCTAAATAACAAATAAGGAGAACCATGAAGAAGCCTGTCAAAGTCGCCGCAATCCAACTTGCTACAAAAATAGGAGATTCAAACACGAATATCGCCAGCTGTGAGCGATTAGCACTTATGGCTATCAAGGAGGAAGCGCGTTGGATAGCTCTACCGGAATTTTTTACTACGGGAGTCAGCTGGAATCCGAAGATTGTCGAGGCCATTCAGAACATTGACGGCACAGCCGCAAGTTTTATACGTGACTTTTCGGCAAAACATCAAGTTGTTTTGGGAGGTTCATTTTTGTGCAGGCTATCCGATGGCAGTGTACGCAATCGCTACCAGTGTTATGCTAACGGCTCTCTTCTGGGCCAGCACGACAAAGATCTTCCTACGATGTGGGAAAATTATTTCTATGAAGGCGGTGATTCGACTGATAGCGGCATTCTCGGGATCTATAACAACACACGTATTGGCGCGGCCGTCTGTTGGGAATTTATGCGCACTATGACCGCACGGAGGCTGCGCAATCAAGTGGATGTGATCATGGGCGGTTCCTGCTGGTGGAGCATACCAACCAATTTCCCTGACATGCTCCAGAGGCTTTGGGAACCGGCAAATAATCGTTGCTCCCTTGCGGCCATACAGGATAGCGCCCGTCTCATCGGTGCTCCGGTCATTCATGCCGCGCATTGCGGGGAGATTGAGTGCCCGATGCCGGGTTTACCGATCAAATACCGGGGTTACTTTGAAGGAAATGCGGCCATTGTGGATGCGAGCGGTCAAGTGTTGGCGAATCGCAGTGCCTCAGAGGGCGAAGGTATCGTTTGCGCAGAAATATCGATGGACGCACAAACAACTACTGAAGAAATCCCCCATCGTTACTGGCTGCGCAAAAGAGGATTCCTGCCTGCTTTTGCATGGCATCATCAACGCTTGTTGGGTCGGCGCTGGTATAAACGTAATGTGCGCCGGACATAAAATTTTGTTGTATTCTTTCTTCTACGAAAAAAATATTATAGAAGGAGATTGTATGGATACACGACGAGACTTCATCAAAAAAAGTGCCATCATAGGCACAGCTTTGTGCCTCCCGGTTTCTCTTACACAAGAAAGCATCGCTGCCTATCCCGATTTAAAAACACGCTCTCCGAAAAAAGTCCTGATTTTATGGTACAGCCAGACAGGCCATACTTATAGATACGCCAGGCTAATCGGCTGCATTTTGAAAGGTAAAAATTTAGAGGTAGATGTGTGCGAAATCCAGGAAACGGATAAAAAAATCCTACCTGATTATGATTTTATCATCGTTGGCAGTCCTGTTTTTTATTATGATACACCTTCCAATGTCAGTGATTGGCTGGAAGAAATTCCATCCATCAAGGGAACACCGGTTGCCACGTTCGTTTCCTTTGGTGGTCCCGAAGGCAATCAGCACAACGCCTCCTGTCACATTCTCAAAATCCTGGCAAGCAAAGGCGGAGTACCCGTAGGAAGGGATGCGTTTCGAAATATTCCCTCTTATCCCACACCAAAATGGGACAGTGCCAATCAAAAATCCGGACAACACCTGCCCAACGCAGCAACATTTGATCAGGTACGCCGTTTTACGGCAGACACTCTGACAAGAATTTCCCGAGGTGAGACAATTTCCATTAGCTATGAAATTGCTTTGAGAGAAGGTTTGCGGGCTTTGCCTCTTATCTGGTTAAACAAGAAAGCAATCAATAAACATACGGTGGACGCCTCAAAATGTATCGGTTGTGGAACATGTGTTAGAAAATGCCCGACCAAAGCCATCAATCCTTTTAAACAAACTGTTGACAGAGACAAATGTCTGGCCTGTTTCGGATGTCTGAATAATTGCCCTGCCGATGCCGTAGTGATGGAATACAGAGGCCAGCGTCTATACGGTTTCCCCGAATATTTAAAACGAAACAATATTACAATTATGGAACCACCGGAATTTAAGACGTGCACTTGAAATTATAAGGTGGAAGACCGGCAAAATGACTAAACGGAAATTGGCATCGATTATGGAGTGGCTTCGGCCTGCGGGTATTGGACTTGCTATTTTTTTCGCCTACTACGCAGGCCATGACCCGATATCACAATTTCATATTATGGGGTTGTTCATAGTCATGATTATGTCCGGCACGGTGGCCTTTGAATCTCTAATACTGGGAGAAGCGGCCTCCGAGAAAATCGGCTATGCGCCAAATCGCGCTTATCAAATTCAATCGGGACTAGCCAACGCGGCCACAGCCGTCACTGCCGTGCTTGTTTATGTGCTGGATTGGGGACGATACGCTGATGCAACAATCGTCACAGCGATGTTGATTTTCTTTACTTTCTCAGCGGCCAATCATCTGGCCACAGCCATCAGGAACGGGAACATGAAACCTGTTAACTTATTACGTCCTGCGATGACATTGGTGTTGCTTGGCTTACTGCTGCCTCTTATGATAAAAGCGCTGTCTTCGTAAAGCTGCACACAGCTTATTAGAACAGAATTTGAATAAATACTTGTTCTTATTAAAAAAGGGAGAAAAATTTATGAAACAATTTGTTATCACTCCGGCGGCGGGTAAACGTTTGATTGGAAAAGCAATAGCTAAAAATACTGCGATTGTAAAAGCACTGAAAAAAGGAACCATTGTCATTGTTGCCGGAACAACCAATGGCTATGTAGCGGAAGAAATTCTCAAAGAGCTTGGTCAGGCCAAGGCATTCCAACGGAATCATTTTTACCGCGGAATAATTTTACCGCCAAATCGCCCAACAACATCGACAGGAAGAAGTTATGACGAAAGCAAATTTCCGGGTGATGTTGTAATAATAAAAGGCGTGTATCAGAAGGGTAAAACAATATTTGATGTGGTCGATGAGCTGCGCGAAGGAGACGTCATTCTGAAGGGAGCCAATGCCGTTAATTTAATCCAAAGAAGAGCGGCAATTCTGATCGGTGCCCCGAATGCCGGAACCATCGGTGCTTCCCTTCCCGCAATTGTGGGAAGACGTGTCAAACTAATCGTACCGGTGGGATTAGAAAAACGTGTTTACGAAAATCTTGACGACTTGGCAGTAAAAATGAATGCCCTTGGAGTCCAAGGCCCCCGGTTTTTGCCTGTGCCGGGAGAAATATTTACCGAGCTTGACGCAATTGAGTTGCTTACAGGCGCTTCAGCTTCTTTGGTTGCGGCAGGCGGCGTAAGTGGCGCCGAAGGAAGCGTATGGCTGGCTGTCAGCGGTAAACCTTCGCAGGAAAAGGCTGCGGAAATTCTTATAAAATCCGTCGTCAATGAACCGGTGTTTACCTTCTAACAAATTCTCCTATTTGTCATTCCGGGCTGGAACTCGGGCGAATGCCTGATGACCCGGAATCCAGGAAATAACAAACACTACTGGATACCGGCCTTCGCCGGTATGACACCCTTTAAAAGAATGCTCCGAAATGACAAAGGACTTGTTAATTTATGAAAGACAGTCAAATTAACAACATCATTAAAATATTAAAGAAAGAACTGGCAGTGGGAACAATGCCGATTGTTTCTCATCTGGCGGAAGATCAGCGCGATGCTTTTGTGATTCTGATTTCAACACTCCTGAGTTTGCGGACGAAGGACGAAGTAACGGAGGTCGCAACAGAAAGGCTCTTTGAGCTGGCATCCTCTCCGGAAGAAATGCTGAAAGTGCCCTTGGATAAGATCGCTAAGACAATTTATCCGGTCGGCTTTTACCGCGTCAAAGCAAAAAATATTCATCACACTTGCCGGGAATTAATCGCGCGTTTTGGCTCCAAAGTGCCGGATAATATCGATGACTTGCTGACCATTAAAGGCGTCGGCCGCAAAACCGCCAATCTGGTTGTCTCTCTTGCTTACGGCAAAGACGCGATTTGCGTTGATACGCATGTGCACAGAATTTCCAACCGTCTGGGCTATGTAAAAACAAAAACACCGGACGAAACGGAATTTGCTCTGCGCAAAAAACTACCGCGCCGCCACTGGATTATTTATAACACTATCATGGTTGCCTTTGGCCGTAAGACATGCAAACCGGTTTCTCCTCTGTGTAGTCAATGTCCCGTAAACAAATATTGCGACCGCGTATATGTGACTTTGAGCCGATAACTTCCTGTAATCTTCAGTTTATTAGTCCCAAAAAATGATATAGACTTTCAGTTGGTAATCAATTATCGTTGTACGACATCTTATAGTAATGATTCACTTGACACACAAAAAAGTAATTTATATATTACACCATTCAAAAAATAACGCCTCACACTTTTAGCTTCACAAAAAATATTTTCCAAAAATCTGGAACTGATATGTCTAGTGACTACGAAATAATTGACTTAATCAAAAGTGCTGCTCAAGAAGGTCAATTTGATAAAATGTCATTGGAAGACCTGGAAAGCATTTATCAAAAAGGCTGTTCTTTAATTAAAGCTGTGCCTAATGACGAGGTTTTCATTAAGGCAGTTAATCAATTCAAGAAGGAAATTAGAAAAAGGAAAGTCAGACAATTCTTGCGTTGGGAGTTTTCTTTTGTTGGTTCTTTTTTAATGAAGTTATGGAATATCATCATTCTATTATTAGGATTTGCATGTTTAGGCTACTTTAGCGTTTTTTTAATACCTTTCTTCGCATCATTTCAGACACCAGTTCAACGAGTTATATTCGCATGTAGTGTATTTACAATATTTATTATTATCCTCGGACTCTGGCTTAAAATAAAGTATTCAAAAAAACACCCTGAAATTACCTCAGTCAAGAAATCTAAAATATACATATCTGATAATCTGAAAATAATCTTGGTAATTTTAGCTAATATTCCACCTTTACTTACCATGCTTGCTTGGCCATTTTTTGTATTTTGTTTCTTGTTAGGCATAGCTGATTCAGGACTTTCAGGAATATCGTCGATTGATTATATGTTTTTTTTGTGGCTCTACTTATTGTTTTATCCACTACTAATATTTTGGGGCATATCAATAATCTTCAAAGCTTTTCGTACAGGGAAATCTTCTCGTTCCATACCGGGATTCGTATTGACATACGGCAGTCTTCTTTTGTTTAGCATAATTTTCGGATTGGTTACGGGCACCGACAACATTGTTTTAAAAGCTTGGTACGCAATAACTATGAATCATAAAGGTCCCCATATTGTTCATTTGATGAAAGAAAAATCATCAAAAGAATATATTAGAGCAGTTGCTTGGAGCTCTGATGGGAAATCGATTGCGACAGCTGGGGAATCGAAGCAGATAACAATATGGGACGCATCAACTATGTCGATAAGGCATCAGTTAAAACAAGATTGGAGTAGTTCAGCAGTTGATAATATAACCTTCAGTCCGGATAGTCGATATGTGGCATCAGGCCTAAGAATTGTCAACGTATGGAAAGTCACCGATGGAACTCTACAAGCGACATTAGTAGCTCCTCATGTCATACCAGACATGCCGCAAGGTATAGTAATTGAATCCCTGCACTTTAGCCCTAATGGCAAAATTCTTGTGGTCACTTATTGTCATGATAAGGAAATCATGATTGCCTATCGTACAGATAACTGGCAAATTGCCTGGTCCTATGTGCCGCAAAAATACACGTATTTCCAAACGCCGCTGGTATTCACACCAGATGACAATAATGTCATTATTGGTGTAGGTGAGGTCGGGTCTAATCTTAGGTTCTTGCCCAAGATATTGATACTGAATACGGCCTCCGGCAAGTATCTACGAAGCATCGACAAAATCCACATTGACAAACCTACAGCTTTGGCCATCAGTTCGGACGGCAAGTGGGTGGCGACCGGTACAGAGACCGGAAGTAAAACTAATGGCATAGAGAATAAAGATCCTGTGAGGCTATGGAACATTGAAACCGGGAAACTGATAAAAGAACTTCCGGTGAAATGTGCTGTTAAGTCATTAGCCTTCAGCCGTAACGGAAAATTTCTTTTCGGTGCCAAATGTGATACTCACATGGCCAGGTTGACTTTGGCGGTTTGGGATATTGAATCGGGAGAATTGGTTCAGGAAGTTAGGAACAGTTACCTCCCTAATAGCTTAGCAGTCAGTCCCGACGGAAAGAAACTTGCCGCGGCTTGCGGTTATAAGCTGTCGATATATGAAATTACGACAGGCAATTGATTACAACCAGAAATCCTCAAATTTGATGATTCCCAAAAACTGTACCTTCGTAGGTATAAGCAATAAAGAGACAAGACTTCATTGGACTATTTCTGTCAATTCAAGTATAGGTCAAAAAAGATAACCTTCGAGGAACGTGAGTTAACCATGGATGTTCAATTTGGACGGATCAGGTTTATCCGCGGCGATAACTGCGGTAAATATCCCTTCAATCATTCCGTATATCTGGAAGGCAAAGATATCAGAGTAATCATCGATCCTTCCTGCAGCCAACAAAAACTAACGGATCTAAAACAACAAGATGGAGTTGATCAGGTCTGGCTTTCGCACTGGCATGAAGATCATATGGGATTTTTGAATCTTTTTGACAATTGTGTATTACGCCTCTCGGAGAGGGATTTTCCACCGTTGACCGACATCGAAATTTTTCTGGACTGGTACGGAATTAAAAAAATGCAAAGCCGTGAAATATGGAAAAATATCATGCTGAACAATTTTAACTATCGCCCGCAAAAGAAAGCTTTATTTCTTCAGGATGAAGAAACTATTGATCTGGGTTCTCTCAAGGTTAAGGTGATTGCTACGCCCGGACATACACCGGGACATCTTTCTTTTTTCTTTCCGGACGAAGAAATTCTTTTTCTGGGCGATTATGATTTGACAACATTTGGCCCCTGGTACGGCGATGTTTACTCCAGCATAGAACAAACAATAACATCCATCCACACGCTGAAGAACATTCCCGCCCGCCGATGGATTGCTTCCCACAACACCGGGGTCTTTGAAAGAAATCCGGGAAACCTCTGGGACGACTATGAAAATGTCATTTATCTACGCAACGAAAAAATTATGAACTTTCTGAAAGAACCCAAAACTCTGGAGGAAATTCTTGCCGCCTGGTTGATCTATGGCAGGCCAAGAGAACCAAAAGAATTTTTTGAATTCAATGAACGAGCTCTGGTTGGCAAACATATTGAATACTTAGAGAAAAACGGAAAGATTGCTCTGGACAAAGACAAGTATGTCAAAATCTGAGCTAAGGGACTTAAATGTATAAAATAACTACGGAAAGAAAAAAGTTGACTAGCTTATAGCGTTTTGGTATTGTCCAACCGCTTCAAGCGGATAATATAAAAACAAAAATTATTGTTTGAGCACAAGTAGCGGTTGGCCTCGAGAGCCTGGATTAAGATTAAATTTAACAATAATAAATTTTAGATAAGAGAAAATTTTATGTATACTTTATTGGTTATTTTACATATTGCAGCTTCCCTTACTTTGATTCTAATTGTGCTTTTACAGGCAGGCAAGGGTGCCGATATGGGCGCTGCGTTTGGCGGTTCCAGTCAAACGGTTTTTGGTTCTTCAGGAGCCGGTACCTTTTTGGGAAAGCTTACCGCGGGGATAGCTGTACTTTTCATGTGTACATCTTTGCTACTTACCTATACGGCAAGCCACAGAAGTTCTTCTTCATTATTGGAACGAACCAAAGTCCCTGTTACAGAGCAGAAACTTCCGCCGGTAAGCCCAAATGTACCAACACAACCATCGATGCCTCCCGTGGCACCGGTAAGTAAGTAGACAAAGAGCTTTTCATATTGACAATCCCACGACCGGATATGATAAAAGTTTAAATAACATTAGAATTCACTGCGTGGAGTGAAATATTTTTTTTGATGCCGAAGTGGTGGAATTGGTAGACACGCCATCTTGAGGGGGTGGTGGACAAAATCCGTGCTGGTTCAAGTCCAGTCTTCGGCACCATAAAAAAACTTTTTTAAGCATTACTCTAGTCGTTTTTCCAGCCTCTTATGCGCGTGAGCGCTTGCGACTCTGCCAAGCAGCAAATCCATTAACCATTGCCAGAAAAGGTGCCGCCACTGTAGCCACTATAATTTCATCAAACAGGCGGCTGTGAGAAACGGTATTGCCGCTCAAACGTGCGACAAAAGCATCAAATGTGTTGCCGCTTAAGTTTCCCAACATAATTATACGTATATAGAGCATAATATCATTAGCGATAACATCTCCATAAAAACGTTTAAGTTCCAGAAGATTTTCAGATGATGGATTGCGCTCCGTCTGTGCATATTCCTGTGCGAACTGCAAAGCCGGTCTTTCATAAGCGCTAACCTGCGTACCAATTTCCATCTGTAGAAGTTGAGTCACTTCCCCTGCTTCCACACCACTCATCTGCGCCAATGCGCCATGAAAACGCGCGCAATGCTGGCATCCATTCACTGCGGTAACTGCCAACATGATTTTTTCCGCCATTGGCCAGGGAACCCGCTTTGAACGATAAGCTCCTATTATCCAAGGCAGACTGTACGCAAAAAAATTAATATCCAGCAAAAACTGGTTAACCCTGTAAACTCGCTTGTGAAATTTTTGTGACATACTGCTCTCTTTCCGGATATGTCAATATATTGATCTCATTTAACAAATGGATAAGTCGGCTTGATTTTGTGGTTGCTTAAGATGCAAACTGTTATCAGCCGTTCTTGATTATCTGTTCTATCTCCGCGCCGTATACTTTAATTTTTCTTTGCGATAAATATTTTTCAGGATGTTCGATGTCCTGCGCGAGTTCAAGCAAATTGCTGTCCTGCAGAAACATGAATACGGCACGATTTTCATCTTTTGCCCGATGAAAACGCCAGAGGAAAAGTCTTTTAAGCAAGTCTTTTTGTTTTTGATTCAAAGAATTGTAGCCATTAATCCTTGTATGTCCTTGTCTATCTATTCTTTTTTCCTTCCAATTTGTCCCGGCAATCCTTGCAAAAGCTTCTTCGGCGGAATCTTTTAAATCTCTTCTGCTCAATTCCATGAATTGTTTTTCATAAAGCGTTGGAAGATATATAACATCCTGAACTGCGTATTGAAGTTGCTCTTCCGTCAATGGCCGGTTGTCCCAGCGCGATCGCTGCATTTTTTTGTCTTTTTTCAATTCCACACCGGCAAACTCTTTAATCATTTTTTCCAGCGAAAGTTGTTGAAAACCTAAAAGAAACGCCGCCCGATGAGTATCGAAGATATTTCTGAAACTAAATTTATAATCCCGTTTCAGAAGGCGTATATCGTTATCTGCCGCATGCAAAATCTTGACAATGTGCTGGTTATCAAAATATCTGCCCAGAAAAGACAAATTCAGATTATTCAGGGGATCAAAAACATAGGTTGTGTGATTGGCATGAATTTGAATCAGACAGAGTTTTTCTCTAAAATACCGGAATGAATCATATTCTGTATCGATGCTTAAAACATTCGCTTGCTCAAAATCATTAACGGCACGCTGTAATTTTTTAGGCGTATCCACCAAAAGCCATTTTGCAGTCATGGCGATTAACTTAACTGAAATGTAAATTTAATTCCAGTTTAAAGTGCGAAAGTTCCGGCTTTATTGAAGAACCAACGGAATTCCGCCATGCAACATCACGGACAGGACGGCCAAGATCAACAGTTCGTTTTTATTACACAATCTTAAATCAACTACGGTATTGATTTTTTAATATCCGGATGAAAAATCAACGCCATTTTTTCTATAGCATCCACAATGCGCGGTGACGCCCTGCTTATAAGATCAGTATTTACAGGGTAAATTTTATTATTTTTTACAGCCGGAATTCCTTTAAATTCCTGCCAGAATTTTTTTACTGCCGTAAATTCTTTATCGTGGATCATCGGCGCGAAGAGAACTATCTCCGGCGATGCCTGCATGATACCCTCAGCGCTGTAGCGGGGATAGCGGGCGGTATCAAGACCGGCAACATTAACTCCTCCGGCGCGTTCAATTGTTTCGTTGATTAACGTTCCTTTGCCGACTGTAATAACCGGCTCCAAACCAATCTGGAAAAAAACTCTTGGTTTACTTTTGTGTTTTATTTGTTCGGCAATATTATTTAATCTCTTTTGAAGTTTCTCCACCAGTTTTCCGGCTTCTTTTTCCCTGTTGGTTATTTCACCGATGTGTAAAATGCTTTTCAGGATGCCGGCGGTATCCGAAGGATTTGTCACATAGACGGACAAACCGATCCTGTCCAACTTTTGTATTATATCTTTTCTGTTGCCGTCAGCGGTGACAAGGATTAAATCCGGTTTCAAAGAAACAATTTTTTCCACTGAAGGATTGGTGAAACCGCCTATTCGAGGTTTTTGACGCGCCTGGGTTGGCCAGTTGCAATAACTGGTTACCCCGGCTATTTTTTCGTCAAGACCGAGCGAGTAAACTATTTCAGTAAGTCCGGGGGCAAGGGAGACAATTCTTTGCGGCGCAGAAGTTATATTTACACTACGGCCTATTTCGTCAGTAACTGTGCGGGCACAGGATATATCTGCGTAAAAAACCGCCAAGATAACGGTAAATAAAACCAGTAAAATGCTGTCAGTGTTTATTAACTGTTTGCGCATAATTTTTCACCAGATTGCGGCAGGGAAAAGTTTTCACCCGCCGCAATCCTTTTGACTACAATTTCAGCCAGTTAACTTTTAAAACTCAAAAGAGAGGCCGCCTTTAAATGTGATTCCGGGCATGGGGTAATAGAAATTCGAATAAGAGACACCCGGATAGCTATACTGTTCATAATCAAAACCGGAGGAAGAATATTTCACGTCGGCAATATTATCCACACCCAGAAAAGCTGTCAGGCCGAGCTTCCCGAAAGTCGGTTTGTAATAGACATAAATATTCATCAGCGTATGAGCTTCCAGTTTTTCGGTGCTGTTGTCGTTATCGCCGGAAATGAAAGCATCACCCACATACTGTACTTCAGGCCTCAGTGTCAGATTGTAGGGCAGATAAATTTCTAAACCGGCATTGGCCATATGGTTGGGAACCATGGGCATCTCTTTTTTATTGTCGGCGCCGTTTTCAAAAGTTGCCTTATGATATGTGTAATTTCCAAATATCTTGAAATACTTCGGCCAGATATAAGCCAGAGAAACTTCCATTCCATCATGACGGGTCTTTCCGGCGTTTTGATTATAACCCGTCGGGTAATATCCCACATACTGAATTTCATCTTCCATATCACTGCGGAAAAGCGTTAAGCCAAGTTTCAAATTCTCCAGAGGATAAAAATCCGTTCCCACTTCGGTACTGATTCCTTGTTCTTTGTCCAAACTCGTTAAAAATCCTCCGCCGCCGCCATTGAAATAAGCAACTTCCTCAAGAAAAGGAATGCGATAAGTGGTGCTGAATTTCATGAAAGCTTTCGACTGCTTTCCCCAAAGCAAAGTTAGTCCTGCTTCATAAGCTTCGGCATTATAAGTATTTTTCTGATCAGTAAAATTGTTCGATGGTGAAGAAAAATCCACGTTGGAACCTTTAATTGATGCCTGCTCGAACCGATAACCGGCGCTGATAATAAGATTTTCTAAAATACTGAATTCATCACGGATATAGCATCCCAAAGATTCCCGCGAAAGGTCCGCTTTGCTTAATTGTACCGTTCTTTCCCGATCACTATAAATATCTTTTTTGTATGGTTCATTATAATAATCGACACCTACTATTACTTTGTTATGAAAACCGACAATATCTTTTTCCAGAATATATCTCGGCGTAATTCCGTAAGTGTCGGCATTCGTATCGGAATAAACGTACGGAAACCACATGGTCAAGGATGACGGCATATTCATTTGCAGATCTTTTTTTCCATACAAAAAATTAATTTCCATCCGTCCCCAAGAGCCCCAAAAAGATTTAAAGCCCAGATTGACGTTTGTGTATTTATCCGACCCGTCATCATCCGGATGAGCGTTCATCCAATATAGCGGCATGGCTGGTTGATATTGCCTTCTGTCCTGCTCCATTTGTTCCTTAGTTAAAGCGCCGGGCATCTGATAATCAACTTTATTAAATGAAACGCCCAGCGAGATATTCAGCAAGTCATTTGCAGAATATCCCAAATCAAAGCCGCCGCCCTGCGCGGAATATTTCGAACGCTCCCGATAACCAAAATTAAAATTGTTTTCTCCGGTTATGGAGTAAGTCCATTTCTCGGTCGCACCGGTTACGCCGACCCGTTCGTTGTTGAGACCATAACTTCCCACAAGAGCAGAAGCACTAAATTTCGGTTTACTCTTGCCTTTTTTGGTGATGATGTTAATTACACCACCTATGGCCGCATCACCGTAAAGAACGCTGCCTGGGCCGCGAACAACTTCGATTTTTTCGATTGTATTGACCGGCATCTGTAACCAATTGATAGAAGCCATATCGGTTCTATTCAACCGGCGGCCATCCAGCATAACTAAAGTTTTACCAAAAGGATTGTCTCCGCCGAAGCCGCGCATATCAACCATTGCCTGCGATGAATTTCCGCTGTAAGTGCGAAACTGAATACTTTCCAGTTTGTCCAATGCTTCAATTATGGTTGTCACTCCTGATTTTTCAATTTCTTCAGCAGTAATGACTGTTACGCTGGATGGAGCTTTGCGGATTTCCTGCGTGTCGCGCGTCGCAGTAACGACAACTTCTTCCATCGTTACAATCGGTTCGCTGGATTTTTTATCTTCGGCTTGTGCAGGTGAAAAAACAGATACTGAAAATAACAGAACTAAAAATAAGACTTTCTTCATGGAGCTTCTCCTTCCCCCTCGGGATTAAGTAAGTTGGACTCACCATAAAGTTTTCTGACTTGCGGCGACCTAATTTCCACGCCTTCCCGATGCAGGGCATCAGTGACAAAATGTGGATTTCGTTCCGCTTACAGCTGCGGGGCAGTGCCGGATTTTAACCGGCTTCCTTTATTTGGCAGTCTTTGCTGATCTCTTTGAAAGAAATTCAGCAACATTTTTTCAATCAGGTTAATAATGTCACTCTGGGCAAACCGTTTTGCGGATTTTGATCAACCAGCACATCGACATCATAAACCTCTTTTATGTTCGCCGCAGTAATAACTTCTGCGGGTTTTCCTATAGCATAAATTTTGCCGGAGTAAAGCAAAATTATTCTATCGGAGTTTTGAGCGGCCAGATTGATATCGTGAGTAACAAAAATTACTGTGAGTTTTTGCATTGTGTTCAATTGTCGCAGCAAAGCTAAAAACTGAACCTGATGTTTCAAATCCAAAAAAACGGTGCTTTCATCCAGCAGCAAAACTTTTGGCTCTTGCGCAAGGGCGCGCGCAATCAATACTCTCTGACGCTCCCCGGCGCTTAGTTCACTGAAACGCCGTTCGGCAAACGCCAGTGTATCTGTTTTTTCCATGGCTTCATGGACTATCTTGTAATCTTTCTTATCCTCAAAACCATACCGGCCCAAATGAGGAAATCTCCCCATCAGCACAATTTCTTCCGCGTAAAACGGAAAAATCATCGCCGTTTCCTGCGGCACGATGGCTACTTTTTGTGCGATTTCCTTTCGCTGCCATCTGCCGGTTTCTTTGCCGTCAATAAGCATTTGCCCGGCATCGGGAAATAGCGTGCCGTTGATGATTTTCAAAAGAGTGGTTTTGCCGGAACCATTCGGCCCGATAACCGCTACGATTTGTGCTTCATCAATAGTAAATGAAACGTCTCCCATTACAGGTTTCGTGGCATAACTGAAGCTTATGTTTCTGGCATCGATTACAGGCATGTTTAACGCTTATTCCTTTTCAAAAGAAAAATAAAATAAGGTGCGCCGCAAAGCGCTGTTATAACTCCTACCGGCAACTCCGCCGGAGCAAGGACAATTCTGGCTATGGTATCGGCTACGATTAAAAACGACGCACCGAACAAAGCGGAAACAGGCAAAAGCAGTCGGTGGTCGGAGCCAAAAACAAGGCGCATTAAATGCGGCACCATAATCCCCACAAAGCCTATTATGCCGGCCAGAGAAACTGCCACGGAAATAATAAGCGAGGTTATAATCAGAAGTCTTTGCTTTGTTTTCTCTACATGGACACCTAATTGCTGCGCCGTGTCTTCACCTTGAACAATCAAATTCAGTTTCCTTGCATGCGCGTAAAGCAAAACAAAACCGGCAAGCAGGCAAACAGCCGCCACGCAAATTTCTTTTGCTGACGCCCCTGATAAGTCGCCCATCAGCCAGAAAGTGATGCTGTGCAACTCCATACTGTTGACTATCGATAAGAAAAAGAGAATAGCCGCAGAAAAAAAAGCGTTAACGACAACGCCGGAAAGTAAAAGCGAATTATCCGACAGAGGCCCTCTAACGCTTCCGGCCACTACAAACACCAAGAAAACAGTGGCCAACGCTCCCACAAAAGCCAACAGTGGAATTCCTAAATAAAAAGAACCCGCCCCGATAACAATGCCGATAATTGCTCCGAGAGCCGAGCCGCCCGATATTCCCAGAATATATGGATCAGCAAGAGGGTTGCGCAAAATCGCCTGAAAAACAACTCCGCCCAGAGAAAGAGAAGCACCGACAATTCCGGCAAAGATGATCCGCGGCAGGCGCACTGAAAATATAATTAATTCTTCCTGGGAAGAAAGAGAGCTTTCTCCGGTGAAGGAATTAACCAGCGATCTGAGCACCTCGATAAAACCAATATGGACACTACCCAACGAAAGAGAAACAACACAAACAGCAAGGAAAATCAGCAGCATCACGGCGCTTATTTGCAGTACCCTGGATAAAGTTACACGGCGGTAAATGTGCGATACCCTCCTTAGATATTAATATGGACTTATATATTTTCTTTAATTTGTTTTCCACCACTAAATATTTCACAGATTGCGCAGCACTCTTTGGCAAGGCACTGGTTGCGCACCTCATATCTGGCAACCAAGATTTTCTTGACATACTTAAGAGCGTCTCCTATATTTCCTCCTGCAAAAATAAGTCTTATAAAGGCAGGAGATCATGGACACGTTAACAGGCAAATACGCCCAGGCAGCGGATATTATTGTAAGGGCCGGAATTCTTCCGTTCGTAATATCAGATACCTTACTGGAAATAGTTAAAATCTATTTAACAGAAGAAGAGATCGATTTCATAATAAAGAATTTTGACAAAGAGACAACCCTCTCTATCGATCAGCTTAAAGAAAAATCAGGACTATCTACGGCCGACATAGAAAAAATGACAGATGGGTTGGCAAAAAAGGGCTTCATATTTAATCAGCCCAATACAAAGGGTGTAATGATCTACAGACTCTTGCCGCTAATTATCGTGGGCGCTTTTGAATACACGTTCATGAAGGAGCGCATGCAAGGTGAGAAAATAAAGGAATATGAAAAAATAGCTAAACTGTATCACAAGCTTTTGGAGGAACTTAAGGACACCGTACAAGGGCAATACGACGCATTCATTCCAATCTTTGAGGTTCAGCCTGCCCCTGACCGTACCGTTCCCGTATTTACAAACGAAAGCGGCAAGCCTATTAAAATAATCATCAATGAAACGGTAAAGGTAGAGGAGCAGGTTCTGCCTTCCAGGACTGTTGAGGACATCATCAGGAAAAATGATGACATCGCAGTAGGATACTGTTTCTGCAGGAATTATAACAAAGTTCTCGGCCACGACTGCGAAACAAACGCACCGAATGAAGTGTGTTTCACCTTTGGAAAGTCAGCCCGCCACGTAGTCAATCAAGGCTTCGCCAGAAAAATCACAAAAGAAGAGGCTCTTAAAATATTGAAGCAAACCGAAGAAGCCGGACTCATTCATAAGGCGATACACAATGGATCAAACATTATGAAAGAAGAAAACAGCGTCTGCAACTGCTGCAAGGACTGCTGCGACGCCTTTACTCTCTGGCGCAACGGCATTACGCCGATGATCAATTCCACGAACTATTTATCTTTAATCGACGAAGAAGAATGCACCGGTTGCGGAGAATGCGAGACTCGCTGCCCCGTGGATGCAATCAAGATTACCGACGATAAGGCAAAGCGGGAGGAGCAATATTGCATCGGATGCGGTGTATGCGCACGTTTCTGTCCCACAGATGCTATCTCGCTTAAGGAAGGCATGAGGCGGGTTTGCGTTCCGCCCCCAAGAAGGAGATAGTGAGAGGTACGCGGATAACATATTAACTTATTTTTTGTGCACGTCGCACAACTCACGCTATTCCTATTGCACCTCTGTTTGGAAATTTTTCCTTTAAACGCTTTTTATCTAAATTTCACACTCTACTTTTGGTGGTTAATTTATCATTGACATACAATGGTGTTTTTTCTATACTTCCGTTCACAAAAAAGATTTCCCCATCAAAATTTTATAGGAGACCTCAACGTGGATTTTAATGCGTGTCAAAATCTAATTGAGAATATTGCCCGCGTAATTGTGGGAAAACAGCGTTCGATTGAATTACTGGTTGTAGCATTGATTGCTGATGGACATGTGCTGATAGAGGATGTGCCAGGTCTCGGCAAAACCTTGCTTGCCAAATCTTTAGCCCGGAGTATCGGTGGATCATTTAAACGGGTGCAATGTACGCCGGATTTGCTGCCTTCAGATATTACCGGCTTCAATATATACAATCAGCAAAGCGGGCAATTTACTTTCCAGCCCGGTCCGGTGTTAACCAATATTCTGCTGGCGGACGAAATTAACCGTACGATCCCGCGCACGCAGGCCAGTCTTTTGGAAAGTATGGAAGAACGGCAAGTCACGGTTGACGGGTGCACGTATCAGCTACCGACTCCGTTTTTTGTAATCGCTACACAAAATCCGATTGAACTGGAAGGAACGTTTCCTTTGCCGGAAGCTCAGCTTGACCGGTTTCTATTGAAAACACAGATCGGATACCCTGAAAAAGCAGAAGAGCTGTTTATTCTGGAACGTTTTCAGGAAAACGAACCGTTTCTGGAATTGAAAGCTGTGACCAGTTTGGCGCAGATAACAGCATTGCAGCAAGCTCGAAAACAAATTCGGGTGTCATCTCCGTTACGGGAATATATCGTGAATCTGGTAGAAGCCACGCGGCATCACCCCGCAATTCGCTTTGGAGCAAGTCCGCGCGGGTCGCTGAGTTTAATGCGGGCGGGACAGGCGCTCGCCGCACTGCGCGGACGAACTTATGTGCTGCCTGATGATATTAAATATTTAGCCGGACCGGTGCTGGCGCATCGTTTGTTTTTACAGGAAACAGAACGACTCCGTGGCCAAACGCCGGAACAGGTGATAGATGAAATTCTCACCGAAATCGCAATCCCTTTGTAAATGAATATGGATGCACAGGAATACGATGTCTCAACACTGCTGACCGTAAAGCTAATTCAAATCATCATAGGCATCTTTCTTTTCATCGCACTATTAAACGGTGAACAGACGTTGGCATTGTTGACCTTTCTAATTCTGGTTATGGTCAGTGGGGTCAAACTCTGGAGTCGGGCCTGTGCGAACGGATTAATATGGAACGCGCGGCTAGACAGACAGCGTCTCTTCCCGGGAGAAAAATTAACTTTCACTGTCCGCGCTGAAAATACGACCTGGTTGCCTGTGTGGCTACAAATCGGCATTGCCACGGAGGGCCCGTTCCAACCCGTGGCGGATACAGCCGCATTAACACAGGAAAGCGGTTTGCTGTGGTATCAGCAGGTTGACATGCAGTGGGAGCTTGTCGCACAACGGCGTGGTGTATACCACATTGGCATGACGTCGCTTTGTGCCGGCGACTTATTAGGTTTCTTCCCTCATGACCAGCAAGTACATGATCTCCGGCAGGTGTTGGTGTATCCGCGTCTGATTCCACTGATCGGTCTCGGTGTGCAGAAACAAGACGTGTGGGGAACGCCGGGGGCCAAACATCCTATTCATGATCCCGTATATCTCCTCGGTACGCGAGAATATCATCATTCACAGCCAGCCAAATATATTCATTGGAAAGCCAGCGCCCGCTATAACCGGCTGCAGGAAAAACTCTTTGAACCGACAACACAGGAAAAAGTTCTGCTGGTGCTGGATGTGACTCAATTTACCAGACATCAGACCGCAGATACCTTCGAGCAGACGCTGGAAGTGGCGGCATCCGTCGGTGTACAATTGCTGCAAAAAGGACAAAGTGTAGGAATCGTCACTAATGGCCGGGTTATCGACGGTAGCCCCGGAATGCTCCCTATCGCCAGCGGTCCCCGCCAGTCGCAGGCACTGCTGGAACTGCTGGCTAAACTGCTGATGGAGACCACTGAAAATATATTAACGGTGCTCATGCGCGACATGAATTTACCCTGGGGGGTAAGTTGTTTTCATCTGGCATATTGTTATGACGATACGACAGCAGCTGTCAGCAACTTGTTTCAGCACCGCCATTTGCCGGCAATATTTGTAATGGGACAACTTTCGGCAGAAACGGACGGAATGTCAAAAGGCATACGCGGGAAGTGGTATCAATTGGAGGATTTGTGTCTGAACACAAAGAAATAAAACCAACACATCCTACGATATTATTACTGGCATGCGGCGTGATGGAAGTAACCTGGCTTTCTGCTTGGGCAATCTTCGTTATGTTTTCATTAACGCAGCGGCTGTTTCCGCTGCCTACCGCTATTGTGGCGTTCAGTATAGCTGCTGCACTAACATTTTTCATACGCGGCAGAGGTTGGCGCTGGATTACAATCATTGGACTGCATCTCTTGATATGTCTACCTGTGACACTTTACATTATTTATGCTTTTAATTACTGGTCGTATCCTTTTTGGAGCCGGACATGGACAGATGCTTTATTTAATACGCCTGATGGTCATCTGAAATGGTTGATTCTGTCCTTGACTTTATTCTGGGCATTACTGTTTTGGATGGGCGGAATACAATTTACACGATGGTCCAACACTTATCGGAATGTATGCAGGCGGTTTGATTTGGGTCTCGGAATGTTGTTAGGTCTGTTTTTAATAAAACTAATGGTTCTTATCCGCGACGGCGTTCCGCTTGTTGATCCTTTAACCAAGTGGCTGATTTTGCCATTTCTGCTGTTTGGAATGATCGCCATTGGCAGCGCCCGCAATCGTAACCATACACCTAAAACATATCGGGCAGGATACCGACTCATCGGGGTTGTGCTGAGTTTTGCGGTTGTAGTGATAATGTCCGGCGTGGGATTGTTGGCGTTTTTCTGGACATACTTCACGATGACTGCCGAAACAGGTTATGATCTGCTCAAGCAGGGATTTCAGCCTTTTGTCCCGATGCTCCGTGCAGTTCTCCTCTTTTGGTTTATGCCGCATGGGGGAGGCGTGGCCCCTGTAGATACGAGAAGAGATATAAATGTAGGAAACGTAAATCTTTCTCCGGGAGAAATGAATTGGTGGACGGCACTTTTAGAAAAAATTCTGAACTCGAGTATCGGGGGCATACTGGGTATACTACTTGTAGTAGTACTGGGCATTGGAATCTGGCATTTTATCCGGTGGTCGCTTTCTAAAACACCGAGAAGCAAGCAGAAACATCTTTACTTAAAACGCCTGTTAGCGTTCCTTCTTCAGATCACGGTCTTTTTCCAATCTTGTATAGCATTGATATTAAGCCGTTTACGTGGATATTCTACCGCGACCCAATTTTACCGCCTACTTATTGTTTGGGGACGGCGTAGCGGACTGCCGCACCGATCGAGCGAAACGCCATGGGAGTATGGCTCACGTTTAAGTCGTTATTTCCCTGCGATTTATCAGGAGATTATGCTTGTTGTCGAACTCTTCCAGCAGGAAGTATATAATGAAAATCCCTTGAATGCTCAACAAATCACCCAGGCATCGCAGGCCTTACACCAATTACGCAGTCCCATCCATTGGTGGTCCCGTTTTCGAATCTGGCTGCGGGAAGGTAAAGATGAAGCTTTCAGAACATCAGTAGTGTAAAAATTTTAGAAAGATTTTAAAGCTCGAGAGGCATAAGTATGCTAAAAATATATTGATGAGAAGGCCGGAATGGAGAAAAGAAAAAATGGACAGCATCCAGTATAATCATACTTTTGGCCTTTGGTTTTAAGGATGCTACCCTCGTTGAGGATAATTATCATCTTATTTTAAGGCGGTCTATATTTTATGAAAGAAAAAAGTTTTTTTTCAATTCTGTTAAATTTGCCCCGCTTAATTTTTATGAGAGAAACCCGTGGAGTTGCCCTGGTTGCAATAAAACAATTGGGTTTAGTGACTATCATAAAAATTTTGTTTAAAACCGTGACCAGAACCGGTTTTGTCAAAAGTATAAAATGCGTCTTTACTTTTAAACTCGATGATCTTTTAGCCAGCATGTTTGTATCGATGTGGGATGTTTTCGGCGACAGAGAAGCAATAATTACAGGGGAAAAGAGAATCACCTACAAGGAGCTTAAGGATAGAGTGCTCCGACTCGCGAATGGATTACAGGCACTTGGCTTAAAACCCAAGGATAGATTCGCCGAACTTCTTTTTAATGGTAACGAATTCTTTGAAGCGCTTTTTGCCGGTTCGCTTATAGGCTGCCCCATGCCCTTTTTAAACTGGCATTTGAAGGGTGACGATCTCGCCGGAGCAATAAACAGGGCATCACCGAAAATATTAATATTCGACGAAGAATTTTATGATGATGTTGTTGCTATCAAAGATAAACTTACCACAGTGAAGCACTATGTTATGGTCGGAGCAAAACTAAAGGATGACGTCATATTGTACGAAGATTTATTGTCCAAATCTCCGAATACCATGCCGAAGATCAGTATGGCCCTCGCGCTCAATCCCTATAGCGGCGGCACTACCGGTGCTCCGAAGAATGTAAATTATTTTGATGGATTCGGGTATCTGATCAGCGATACATCAGAAAAACCGAAGACATCGCTTAAAGAATATTTAACTCTTTTGGTAAAACAGGTAAGCTTTACATATTGGTTTGGCGCTCATAAGATCAAGGATAAAAAGTCTGCTAACATCAGACTCTTAATGCCGAGTCCGGTTTATCACGCCGCGTCAATCATCGGATGGACACCATTGCTGCTGCACGGGGCAACCGGAGTCGCCATGAGAAACTTCAATGCTGAAGAACTTCTGAAGCTGATAGAAAAGGAAAGGATAGGCTGGGTGTTTATTGTCCCTACAATTATTGACAGGCTGCTGCATCTTCCCGATAACGTAAAGAATAAATACGATTTGAGTTCTATGAAATCTTTAATATGCGGTTCCGCGCCGGCGTCTCCGGAACTTAAAGAAGCCGCGAATAATTTTTTTAAAGAAAGAGGCTGCAAAAATGATGTTTTCCATGAATTCTACGGATCATCGGAAACGGCGGTTGTAACAACTCTGATTCCTGAAGACTATGAACAAAATCCCAAAAGGCTGGCGAGCGTGGGTAAAGCCCGCTGCGGCGAACTGGGGATTTATAACAAAGAAGAAGCCAGATGGTGCGCATCGAATGAACAAGGCTATATATTTAACAGAACCATGATGACCGAAAGTTTAAAGTATTCCGGATCACCGGAAAAAACAAAGAGCGTTTTTGAATTCGTCGATGGAGTAAGATGGTTTGATGATGGTTTGATCGGTTATTTGGATGAGGATGGATATGTTTATTTAACCGGCAGAGTAAAAGAAATGATTATCTGCGGTGGCGTGAACATCTATCCTAATGAGATTGAAAGAATAATCAATAATCACCACGAGGTTGTAGATGTAGCGGTTGTAAGAGCGCCGGATGTAGATTTGGGCGAATGTGTAGCCGCTGTCGTGCAGCCGAAGAAGGGCTCAACAATAACCAAAGAGGATATACTGGATCACTGCAGGAAGAGCGGTTTGCACGGATTCAAGATTCCAAAAATTGTCGAATTTTCAGCAGAGCTTCCGAGGCATATCGATGGAAAACTCGTAAAGAGAGAGCTTGAAGATAAATTCTGGCAGGGCATAGAAAGGCGAGGCTAGATTTATCACTAGTAGACATGCTTTCGATGCTTAATCGTAAGAATAAAAATGATATGGCCGGATGTGTTGAGTTCGTAAACAATTCGGTAGGCGCCAACCCGCAAAGAAAACTCACCTTTGTGATTACCTGTCAAAGCTTTTCCTTCACGGGGATTATCGGCAAGAGATTCAATTTTCTTCAAAATGCGGGCAAGGAGTTTCTTGTCCGCATAAAAGAGCTCATCAACATCAGATGCAGCTTCTTGTGCTAATTCAATATTGTATTTCATAGGAGTTTGTATTTCTTTTTAATGGTGGAAAGAGAAATGGTTTTGCCGTTTCTAACTTGTTTTTTTGCTCTGGCAATGGCATCTTTTTCTTCCTTATTGGAAAGAATATCCAAAGTTTCAAGTAACCCGTCAAACTCATCACAACTCATTAGAATCGCTTCATTGACGCCATTTTTAGTGATGGTAAAACGGTCATATTTTGCTTCAACATCTCTAATAAGAGCCGATAGATTTTTCTTGGCTTCCGCCAATGGAATTGTCTTATTCATATTTTTGTCCTTGTTTTTTATTGATCATAATTATAGTCTATTTATGTTAACAATGCAACAAGAAAAATATGTAAATAAATTAATTGCAGCTGCCCCATTAATTTTTGCCGGTTGAAGAATATTCCTTTATTTTTCCCCGTAAATATTTTTCTGATGATATGATCTTCCCATCTGGAAATTTTATCATGTAAGGCTTACCTGTCATATAAGATTTGGAAGCGCACAGTTTTATAAAATCGTCGGCAGTCCGGACATGCTTGCCTGCTTTTTCCAATTTCAGCCGTAAATGTTTTGCGGCTTCCAAGCCGTCATATTCCGCTCCGTTTCTAATAAATTTTGCACCTTTTAAATCCTGAATCGAAGCTATCAGAAATTCTATTTTCTTTTTTTCGATATTATCCTGAGCGCTGACCGCTGCGGAAAATATTGCTATGATTACAAATGCCGTTATTAATATTTTTCTCATGACTTTCCCAAATAATAAATTCAGTCTGCCTTTTTTACAAAATCAGTTATTTCTTTAAACAGGGAAGCTTCGGCATACATCGGCCAGTCGTTATGACCTGCGCCTTTGATTATCCACATACGCTTTCGGCCTTCGGGAAGAGCATTATATAAATTGATGGCGTGTTTGATCGGCAGGATTTCATCTCGTTCCGCTCCAACGACGGATATTTTATTTTTAAACGTTTGAAGATTTCCGATGCTGTCATACTTGTCGGTCAAAACCAGTCGCACCGGAAGGTACGGAAATAAAGATTTGGCAACAGATGCCAGCGTATCCCAGGGAGTAATTAAAATTATACCGGCAATGGGAACTGTTGTCTTTTTAGCGATGGAAGCAACAACGCCGCATCCCAGCGACTCACCTACCAAATAAAGAGGCTCTTTATATTGTTCATAGGCCAGGCGAACAGTTTCTAATCCGGCTGCAACAAATGGCTTCTCCCCTACCTTGCCGGGACGTCCTCCGTACTTTGGATATTCAGCTAAGATTACGCGAAACCCAAGCTGCATAAAAGGCTTTAAATAAAATCCCCTATCAAGCGCTGTGCCGCCATTACCGTGAAAAAGAACCATCGTGCCGTTGGGCGCGGGCGCATCATAAGCGGCAACCAATCCCTGATAATCATCAGCAGTTGCCTGCCATAATTTCATATTTTCATATTCCAGCCCTGACTCGGTAGGCCACACCGGCTCGGGAAAATAAAGAAATCTATTTTGCATATCACACCCTCCCAAAAACATCGCGGTGATTAGAAACAACGGAATTATTTTTAATTTCTGTTTCATTTATATTAGATGACAAAAACAAGTAGCAAACAAAAGAAAAATTTTAATGGAAATTATTTAAAAAATGATGTTTTATTATGAACGGCTTTCAACTAAATTACAAAATGTTTTTTATTATTGTTGAACGTTTATATATTACATTGATATTACTTATACCAGCTTTTCTTAGTTAATATTATTGCAAAAACATCACATTGATCCGCGTCCATTCACAATACGGGGAGGAGCAAATGAAAAGAACATGTATTTCTCGCATATCATTTTTGCTGATTCTATTATTAGTGTTCACTACAAGTGGTTGTATATCAACCGGTTATATAAAAGTTCCAGAAGGACAAAAAAATTATATTTTGAAAGGTTTTTCTCTTTCACCGCCTTTGGGTGGGGAATGGTATGTTCAACTGTTTGGAGAAAGCAGCATATCATTTACAAAAAAATTGAAACAGCCCTCACCGCATACATATGCGGCGGTAATCTGGCCACAAGATTTCGACCAGATCTGCTATGTAAAAAACAGAGATGATTTTTTCGAATGTATCAAAAAAAACTTTGAAATTGAACAAAAGCAATCTACACGCTTCGAGTTTACTAAATCAGACTGTATTCAGGATAAACGGTTTGGAGAATTTTCCGTAAAATGTCATAGCATTGCGAAAGATTATAAACCGGCGAAGCTCCCCAGTGAAGTTAATTACCTTATTATGGATAATTATGATTATTTCATCAAGCATCCGACACTTAATAAATATTTTCGGATAACTTACTCAGAAAGAAGCATCCCCGCAGAAGAAAATAAGAGCATTAAGGAAGACGCGCAACATTTTTTTGATTCCATACAGCTTATTACACAGGAGAATTAACGATGAAATATAAGATGCGCATTGTTATTGCCATATTGTGTGTATTAACATCGCTGCTAATAATGGGATGCATATCCGCCGGCTTGTCATCGGCAGTATCCAAAGAAAAGCTGAATACCATAAAGAGAGTTGGTATAGTATCGCTCCTTGGCGATGACATCGAATTGCATGAACACCCAGGTCTATTCCAGGAAAGCAGTAGAAGTTTTTCAGTAAAAAGTTGGGAAATTGATGAATATGTGCAGGACATAATTGCCAAAGAAATCTCTACAAATCCTAAATTTACTGTTGTTAAACTGGCGTATGATCGTAATCGCTTGATAAAGCTACACTTAAACGAACGTCAAAATTACAATATAATGATTGATCAACTATCAACAATCACAAAAGAAAACCGACTTGATGCGATTATTGCTATTTACTATATTGGGCATCCGAAATATCAAAGTCTTCCATTGTATCTTGCAAAAGGTGAGCTGACAAATAATGTATCATGGAAAGTAGCAAGCGGTATATATGTTTTTGACGGCGCTTCCCTTGAAAAAATTGGTGGTTCCTGGTTCTTGCATAGATTTGATCAAGAGCTCGATGAATCATACTGGCCATCATCTATAAGCAATGTCGATAAGCTCCGGTTTTTGGAAAATATGTTTAAAAGAGTTCTAAAAGAGGAGCTGTTAATTAAGATTGAAGCACTTGGTTTTATCAACTCAAAAGATAATTGAGGAGAAATATTAATTTTACCTGGCACCTTAATTTTATTAGTTTGACTGCTTGATATTTATACTGAAACACGACATATAAGCAACCGCGGGAAAAGCCTACTTCATTTCCATGCAGAACTTGTCAATCGTCTCCGGCGGCGCAATAGGATAATTGCCGGTATAGCAGGCAAGGCAAAAACAATCTTTGTTCAGGCCTGTTGCCCTGATCATGCCCTCTATGGACAGGTAGTGAATGGAATCCAGGCCGATGAAATCGGCAATGGCTTTTTCGTTTTCTTTTTTCGCCGCGATGAGCTCACCTTTGGATGAAAAATCAATACCGTACGGACAGGGATAAACTGTTGGCGGGCAGCTGACCGCCATATGCAGTTCTTTTATTCCGATGCTGCGCAGATTTTTTACACGGTTGCGGCTGGTTGTGCCGCGGATGATGGAGTCTTCCACAATCATCACTTTTTTACCCTCAAGAATGGCTCTGACCGGATTCAACTTTACCCTGACACCGAAATCGCGCATGGGCTGCGATGGCTGAATAAAAGTACGTCCGATATAATGATTGCGAATCATGCCCATTTCAAAAGGATAGCCGCTTTCTTCCGCGTAACCCAGAGCGGCGTAAACGCCGGAGTCCGGAAAGGGCATGACAAGATCTACCTCCGGTTTGTATTCACGAGCCAGTTCATGCCCCAGACGCTTGCGGCACATATAAACATTCTGACGGAAAATCTGGCTGTCGGGACGGGCAAAATAAATTAACTCGAAAATGCAGTGACAATGCTTAATTTCCGGGAAAGGATGGATGCTTCTGACACCCTTCCCGTCTATAATCAAAACTTCACCTGGTTCGACATCACGCACATATTCGGCGCCGACCAGATCAAAAGCGCATGTTTCCGAAGCGACAACCCAACTGCCGTTTAATTTTCCCAGTGCCAGAGGCCGGAAACCACGCGGGTCACGCGCGGCAATTATCTTATCCCGAGTCATTATGATGAAGCAGTACGCGCCCTCCAGACGGGAAAGAGCGGCAGCCAATGCTTTTTCCAATCCTTTTTTCATGTGGTGCGCCATACGATGAACAACTACCTCGCTGTCCATCGTTGATTGAAAAATAGAGCCGCTATCTTCCAACTCTTTGCGCAGCTTGTTAGCGTTGAGTATATTGCCGTTATGCGCCAGTGCGTAATAATCACCGGCAAAATGAACCAGGAACGGCTGGGCGTTGGAAATGGTGGAAGAACCGGTGGTAGAATAGCGAACATGGCCGATGGCCAGTTTTCCGGGAAGTTTTTTCAGGTGCTCTTCCTTGAATACCTCGGCAGCCAGCCCCATGCCCTTGTGCTCCCAGACGTTGCAGCCGTCGGAACTGACAATGCCCGCTGATTCCTGACCGCGATGCTGTAAAGCAAAAAGCCCATAGAAAGCCACGCGGGAAGCTTCTTCGTGATCGTAAATGGCAAAAATGCCGCATTCTTCCCGGGGACGACCGGATTCCTCTAAATTGTTACTGACATGCATATAAATCCTTTTTCAAACAGTTAAATCTCCATCCCTTACGGGAGAGTATTTCTAAAATTTCCCCGCCCTCGACGGGAGGGGATTAAGGGGCGGGTGATAAACAACTCTCCCTTATAACTTCCAATACTCCATTTATATTTTGCAAAACTTCATTATTCCAAAATCTCAATACTTTAAATTCTTGTCGTCTAAGATATGTATCTCTTGCGATATCATCTTCGCTTTGTGTTGCATGTTGGCCACCGTCTACTTCAATAACAATCCTTTTTTCAAAACAAACAAAATCAACGATATAATTATCAATGGGCTGTTGCCTTCTGAATTTGAATCCTTCAATTTGCTTTAGTCGCAATTGTTTCCAAAGTAATTTTTCTGCATCTGTCGGTCTTTTTCTAAGTACTTTTCCCAAGGCAGTCATTTTATCCAAGGTATAATCACCCTCCCCTCGCCCCTCCCGTCAAGGGAGGGGAAGATTAGAACTCAGACCTTACCCTCTTGCCATTAGGGAGAAGGCACTTATAAATCTAACCTTCTCCTCTCATGGAAAAGAAATATTTTGAGGTCGTCACTTTTGATATTCCTGCAATGAACAAACCTGCCAATCATCTTTTTTTATTGCCGCTACCGCTTCGCACAATGCGCGCGCGCCTGCAATGGTCGTGGTGTAAAGAATATTATAAGTAAGCGCGCCTCTTCTTATGTGATAAGCGTCCCGCGATGATTTACGTCCGATACTGGTATTAATCACCATCTGGATGTCGCCGTTTTTAATGTAGTCCACAATGTTCGGACGCCCCTCGCTTAATTTGAAAACAACCCCGGCACCAACGCCGTGTTCCACCAGGTACAGGGCTGTGCCCTTGGTCGCTAATATCTTGAAACCCATTTTCTGAAAAGTTTTGGCTACCGTTACAATCTTATCTTTGTGAGAATCATTGACGCTGATAAAAATGGTCCCCTCCGTCGGCATTTTAAATCCCGCCGCCATTTGCGATTTGGCAAAGGCCAGGCCGAAAGAACGGTCTATGCCCATGACTTCGCCGGTGGATTTCATTTCCGGCCCCAGCAGGATATCCACATCGGGAAAACGATTAAAGGGAAAGACGGCTTCTTTGACGGAAACATGCTTAGGCTCCGGCGCTTTAGTAAACCCAAGTTCTTTTAAAGATTTGCCCAGCATTACTTTGGTAGCGAGCTTGGCTAGCGGCACGCCGATGGCTTTGCTGACAAAAGGAATGGTGCGCGACGCGCGTGGGTTGACTTCCAGCACGTATAATTTGTCGTTCTTGATGGCGTACTGAATATTCATCAGCCCGACAACATTTAATTCCTGTGCCAGCATTTTTGTCTGCTTTTTAATCAAATCCAGAAGCGGAGCGGAAATGGTCATGGGCGGCAGCATGCAGGCGCTGTCGCCCGAATGGATTCCTGCTTCTTCGATATGTTCCATAATTCCGGCCACAACAGTCATCTTTCCATCGCTGATGGCGTCCACATCTATTTCTATGGCGTCCTCTAAAAATTTATCAATAAGAATGGGGTGCCCGGGAGAAACAAGAAGGGCTTTGGCCATAAAGCCGCGTAGAGTTTCCGCGTCATAGACAATTTCCATAGAACGGCCACCCAATACATAGGAGGGGCGCACCAGCACCGGATAGCCAATGCGTTCGGCTGCCACAAGTGCTTTTTCCGCATCCATTGCCGTGTCATTATCCGGTTGGTTAAGTTTTAATTTGGTGACGATTTCCTGAAAGCGGTCGCGATTTTCCGCGCGGTCAATGGAATCGGGCGATGTTCCCATTATTTTTATTCCGGCCGCTTCCAGTCCTCTGGCTAAATTAAGAGGTGTCTGGCCGCCGAATTGAGCTATCACTCCTTCAGGTTTTTCCGTTTGCAGGATGTGTAAAACATCTTCCAGCGTCACCGGTTCGAAAAACAGTTTGTCGGATGTGTCGTAATCTGTGCTGACCGTTTCGGGATTGGAATTGATCATGATGCTCTCGACACCTTCTTCACGCAAGGCAAACGAAGCATGGACGCAACAGTAATCGAATTCGATTCCCTGACCGATGCGGTTAGGTCCGCCACCGATAATCGCCACTTTTCTTTTCGTCGAAGGCCTGGTTTCGTTTTCTGTTTCATAGGTGGAATAGTAATAAGGCGTGTAGGCTTCGAATTCCGCCGCACAGGTATCGACAAGCTTATATACCGGGATAATTTTTTCTTTTTCTCGCCACTGGCGAATCTCCGTCTCCGTCATTTTCCAAAAAGTTGCCAGCGCCCTGTCGGCAAAGCCCATTTTCTTGGCAGCTTCGAGCAACTCCACGGACGGAGCGGAATTTTTCAACTCATCTTCGGCATCCACAATTTCTTTGACCTGATGCAAAAACCAGGGATCTATTTTTGTTAATTGATAGAGTTCATCTATCGACATTCCGCCTTGCATCGCCGCAGCAATGTAGAAAATCCGCAACGAATTGGGTTTGATCAGTTTGCTTTTAAGAAATTCTTTTTTATCTTTCAAATCATCCGGCAGAGACTGGCCAAGACTAAAACGCCCGATTTCCAGAGAACGAATCGCCTTTTGCAGGGACTCTTTGAAAGTACGGCCGATAGCCATAGTCTCGCCGACGGATTTCATGGAGGTAGTTAAAAAATCTTCGGCTTGCGGAAATTTTTCAAACGTCCAACGCGGAATTTTCACGACGCAATAATCTATTGTCGGCTCAAAAGCAGCCATCGTCTCGCGGGTAATGTCGTTGGGGATTTCGTCCAGTGTGTAGCCGACAGCAAGTTTCGCGGCAATTTTGGCAATGGGAAAGCCTGTGGCTTTTGAGGCTAGCGCCGATGATCGCGAAACACGGGGATTCATTTCGACGACAATCATTTCACCCGTTTGGGGATGTATAGCAAACTGAACATTGGAGCCGCCTGTTTCCACGCCAATTTCGCGCATGATGGCGATGGCGGCGTCGCGCATGATTTGATATTCCTTATCCGTCAATGTCTGCGCAGGCGCGACGGTTATGGATTCTCCGGTATGCACTCCCATTGCGTCGAAATTTTCAATGGAACAAATAATGACGACGTTATCAGCCTTGTCGCGCATTACTTCCAGTTCGTATTCTTTCCAGCCCAAAACCGATTCCTCGATCATGACCTCCGAAATCATGCTGGCATCCAAACCGCCTTTGGCTACGTCCATTAATTCTTCACGGTTATAAGCGACGCCACTGCCGGTACCGCCCAGGGTAAAGGACGGACGAATAATAAGGGGGAAGCCTATTTCATCGGCAATCTTTAAAACATCGCTCATGGAATGGGCAAAGCCGCTTTTGGGCACACGCAGACCGATTTTTTCTATCGCGTGCCGGAATTTTTCCCTGTCTTCCGCTTTATGAATAACATCGAGTGACGCCCCGATCATTTCCACATTATATTTTTTCAGCACGCCGCTTTCGGCCAGCGCCACGGCCGTGTTCAAACCAGTTTGCCCGCCCAGGGTGGGAAGCAGAGCGTCCGGCCGCTCGCGGGCGATAATTTTTTCCACCGCTTCCGGTGTTATTGGTTCGATGTAGGTTCTATCGGCCGTTTCCGGATCGGTCATAATTGTGGCCGGATTGCTATTGATTAAAACAACCTCATAACCCTCTTCGCGCAGAGCCTTACAGGCCTGGGTTCCTGAGTAGTCAAATTCGCAGGCCTGACTGATAATAATAGGACCGGACCCGATGAGTAGAATTTTCTTTATGTCTTTACGTTTAGGCACTTCAAACAACTTTCGATGTTAATTATTGAATAACGAATACCTTATTTATAAGGTGTCTTTTATCTTTCTTTCTCATCTCCGGCGATATACTGGCGCAAAGAGTTGCGAATTGAAGCTTTTTCCGGGGAACCCTGTCTGCGCAGCGAAACGTCCGCCGGGTCGCTTGTCTGAGCGCCGGAGGCGTGAGTTTGCGAACCGGCAGTAAAGCGAGCAGTTACAGGGTCGGGAAAAGATTTTGAGCAACGCTTTAAGTTAGTATGTCGCCACCTCCTTTATTCCCACTCAATCGTGCTGGGCGGTTTGGAGCTGATGTCGTAAACAACGCGGTTGATGCCGGACACTTCGTTAATGATCCGCGTCGAAACGCGGGCCAGTAAATCCTGAGGCAGACGAGCCCAGTCGGCCGTCATGGCATCGTCGCTGGTAACAGCGCGGATGGCCACAATATTTTCATAAGTGCGCTGATCGCCCATAATGCCTACACTCTTAAGCGGTAATAAAATGGTAAACGACTGCCACAATTTATAATATAAATTCGCAGTGCGGATTTCCTCAAGCAGAATGGTGTCAGCTTTACGCAATACCGACAAACGCTGTGCGGTGACCTCACCGATAATGCGAATAGCCAGGCCTGGCCCCGGAAACGGCTGTCGCCAGACAACATCATCGGCCAATCCCAGTTCTTTTCCCAAAAGCCGCACTTCATCCTTGAACAGGTGTTTGAGCGGCTCGACCAACTTCAGATTCATTGTCTTCGGCAGTCCGCCGACATTATGATGAGATTTAATCACCGCGCTGGGACCGCCAAATGCCGAACGCGATTCGATCAGGTCGGGATAAAGAGTGCCCTGCGCTAAAAATTTCACGCCTTTAATTTTGCGAGCTTCCGTGTCAAAGACTTCAACGAATGTGCGGCCGATGATTTTTCGTTTCCTCTCCGGATCGGTCACGCCTTTTAATTTCTTAAGAAATATTTTCCCCGCGCGCGCGAACCGCAGATTGATTTGCAGATTTTTTTTGAACATTTTGATAACGCGTTCGGCTTCACCCGCTCTCAGCACGCCGTTATCGACAAAAACACAGGTTAATTGTTTGCCGATAGCCCTGTGCAGTAAAACGGCAGCTACAGAAGAATCGACTCCGCCGGAAAGACCCAGAATTACTTTTTGTGTGCCCACCTGATGGCGGATTTCTTCGACAGCGTTGGTGACAAAGGATTTCATCGACCAGGATTTTTCACACCGGCAAATATCAAACAGGAAGTTTGCCAATATCTTTTTGCCTTCTTTGGTATGAACAACTTCCGGGTGAAATTGCAGACCGTAAAAATTGCGCTGGACATCTTCGGTCGCCGCAACCGGTGTATTGGCAGTATATGCGGTAATTATAAAACCGGCAGGCAGTGCACCTATGGAATCACCGTGGCTCATCCAGCACTGGGTTTCTTTAGTCACGCCTTTTAAAATGCCTTTTTGCTTTTTGACCAGCAACTCGGCAAAACCGTATTCGCGCTTTTTGGAACCGATTACTTTTCCACCCAGCGAATCAACCATATATTGCAGACCGTAGCAGATACCCAGAATAGGAATACCAAAATCAAAGATCTTTTTATCAACTCGAGGCGCTCCTTTGCTGTAAATGCTCGCCGGGCCACCGGATAAAATTATTCCCTCGGGTTTAAGCTCTTTGATTGTGTCAATGGAAATGCCAGGTGGTTCAATCTGGCAGTAAACATGATTTTCTCTTACCCGCCGGGCTATTAACTGATTATATTGCGAACCGAAATCAATAATCAGAATCACTTTGTTTTCCCCTTTTCCTTTTTCATTATTTTAACAAACTGTAAAAACAAATATTCCGTATCGTGCGGCCCCGGAGCAGCTTCCGGGTGATACTGCACGCTAAACGCTTGCGGCATCTGCATTCCTTCGGATGTATTGTCATTCAAATTATGACAGGTTTTTTTCGCTTTCTTGTTAACTGAATCCGGTACAACGACAAATCCGTGATTTTGAGAGGTAATTTCAACTCTGCCCGTATCAACATTTTTTACCGGTTGATTAATACCGCGATGGCCGAACTTTAACTTTTCCGTATAACCGCCTATCGCCTGACCGATAATCTGATGCCCGAGACAGATACCGAATACAGGAACCTGGCCTATTACCGTGCGGGCGGCATCTACTATATAAGGCAAAGCGGCCGGATCACCGGGGCCGTTGGAAAGTAATACTCCATCGGGTTTTAATGCCAGAATATCTTTACCGGAAGAAGAGGCCGGCAAAACCAGTACTTCACAGCCGTTATTTTCCAGGAGCCGCAAAATGTTATATTTAACGCCGCAATCGAGAACAACAACGCGCAATTTTTTAACCGGTTTCCTGGAAGGAAGGCCCGCGTGAGGAGCGCCTTTTTTCCACAAATAGGGTTTTAGACAGGTAACTTCACGGACTAAATCCCGTCCAACTAGGCCGGGGTAAGCTTGCGCCTGCGCGAGAAGCGATTGAATATCATTACTCTGAGTGGAAATAATTCCCTTCATGGAACCGGAAAGTCTTAAGCGGCGGGTTAACGCGCGCGTATCGATTCCTTCGATGCCGATTTTTCCGTAATTTTCCAGAAACGATTTTAAACTTCGTTTCATCCGCCAGTTGCTGGGAGTAGACTGATATTCTTTGACAATAAAACCTTCGAGATGGATGCCCGCCGATTCCATATCCTCGTCATTGATTCCGTAATTGCCGACGAGAGGATAGGTCATGGTAACGATCTGGCCTTTATAGGAGGGGTCGGTAATAACTTCCTGATAACCGGTCATGCCCGTGTTGAAAACGACTTCGCCCATAGTTTCTCCGTTTCCGGCAAAGGCAAAGCCTTCAAAAACACTGCCATCTTCCAAAACCAGTAAAGCTTTTCGTTTTTGATTCAACAGCGGCATTAAATTTTGCCTCCCGGCAAAAAATGGCGCGAAAGAGAAGGGCGTTGACTGCATACATACATTGAAATGGACATGGGATATTTCCTTATACTTATCTACCAAGTGCGGAGTGTCTAGCTTTTTTCCCCTGCCTAGTCAATCTTAAAGATAAGGGTCAGCGTGTCGCGCTGACCCTTATCTTGTTTCGCTGGTCGTTAGCTTATAAATAGCATTTCCCAAAACTTCGGCAAAGGCCATATTTCATCATCGACCAAAACTTCCAGAGCATCAACATATTCTCTTAGTTCATCCATCTTGGGCTTGACTTTAATGCAGAGTGTTTCTGCTTTTTTCGCTTCGTCATGAACAGATGATGTGGCTTCAACCTTGGCCATAA
This sequence comes from Deltaproteobacteria bacterium HGW-Deltaproteobacteria-2, assembly GCA_002840505.1. Classification (NCBI taxonomy): domain Bacteria; class Deltaproteobacteria; species Deltaproteobacteria bacterium HGW-Deltaproteobacteria-2. The sequence goes on from PHBC01000001.1 coordinate 826,172, forward strand.
TTTCTTTGTTGACCGAATAAATATTATTAACCAGATCCACCACTTTCTTTAAGATTTCTGTTTCGGCGGAGACAACCGCCGCATTTCCCAGCACTTCTTTTGTGGCAAGAACCGCTTTGGCAATAGCCTTTTGATAAATAACCGCTACCGGAATCACTTGATTCAGGCAGATGTTGTTGAGGCACTTGACTTCGATTTCCAGATCCTTAATATATTTTTCCAGGTAAATAATATACCGGGAATTGAGTTCCACCTTGGAAAGAACCTGATATTTTTCAAAAAGATTGAGCGCCTTGTTGGTAATCAAGGCTTTCAGAGCCACTGGTGTTGTTTTGTTATTCGGCAGACCTCTTTTACCGGCTTCGGCTTCCCATTCTTTGGTATAGTTGTCTCCATTGAACAATATGGGCTTTATGTCTTTGATTTCGTTTTTCAAAACTTCAAAAACAGCCTGATTGATATTTTTCGCGCCTTTTGCTTTGATCTTTTCAGCCAGATAATCCAGGCTTTCCGCAACGATCGTGTTGATTACCGCGGCCGGGAAAGAAATGGATTGCGATGAACCCACCGCCCGGAATTCAAATTTATTGCCGGTGAAGGCAAAGGGCGACGTGCGGTTACGGTCAGTATTATCTTTACTGACAATCGGCAGGGAGGAAATACCCAGATCAATAATTTCGGCGTTCGTAGCTTTGTTTACTGTGCCCTTCTCTATATTGGCCAGGATGTTTGTCAGTTGTTCGCCTAAGAAAACGGAGATGATTGCCGGGGGCGCTTCGTTAGCCCCCAGTCTGTGATCATTGGCGTATGAGGCCACCGAGGCGCGTAAAATGTCGGCGTGTTTGTAAACAGCACGCACCGTAGCAATCAGGAACACCAGAAACTGAATATTATCTTGAGGGGTTTTGCCGGGATTCAGCAGGTTATTACCATTGTTGTCGCAAATAGACCAGTTGACGTGTTTGCCGGAACCATTGATCCGGGCAAACGGTTTTTCATGGAGCAGGGCGGCAAGGTTATGCTTCTTGGCCACTGACTTCAATGTGTCCATAACCAGTTGATTATGATCTACGGCCAGATTGGCTTCTTCATAGACCGGCGCGATTTCAAACTGGCTGGGAGCCACTTCGTTGTGCCTTGTCTTGGCCGGAACGCCGAGCTTGAAAAGCTCTTCTTCCACATCGTGCATATAGGAGGATACTCTTTCCTTGATACTCCCGAAATACTGATCTTCCAGTTCCTGACCTTTAGCCGGAGGGGCACCAACAACTGTGCGGCCTCCCAGAACGAGATCCTGACGTTTGAAAAAATAATCCATATCGATCAGGAAATATTCCTGCTCCGGGCCCAGATTCGAATAAACTTTTTTGACATTTTTTGCGCCCAGCAGTTTGAGCATGTTTACGGCGCTTTTGCTTACCGCACGGCTCGATCGCAACAACGGGGTCTTTTTATCCAGTGCTTCGCCGGTATAAGAAATAAAAGCTGTAGGAATGCACAAAGTTGTAGAAATACCATTTCTCTTAATGAAAGCCGGAGAAGACATATCCCAGGCAGTGTAACCTCTCGCTTCAAATGTCGCGCGAATACCTCCCGATGGGAAGCTCGATGCGTCCGGTTCGCCCTGAACCAGTTGTTTTCCGGAAAATCTCTCCACAACCTCGCCAATTCCTGATGGGTCGGCAAAGGCATCGTGTTTTTCCGCTGTGATTCCGGTCATTGGCTGAAACCAGTGAGCAAAGTGAGTGGCACTCTTTTCAATAGCCCATTCTTTCATAGCATGAGCGATTATATTAGCTGTTTCGGCATCAAGAGTTTTATCTTCATTGATTGCCTCCATCAGTTTTTTAAATGTGTCTTTGGGCAGCTTTTCTTTCATCACCTTATGACTGAAGGTGTCTTCACCATAATATTCAGATACCGGAACGAATTTCTCCTTTTCGATGGTGTAATTCCTCTCCGATGCTATTACTGGTTTCGATTTTTTCATAATTCCTCCATTCATCTTTTTAAAATATGATTGGCTTAGTGCGAAAAATATGCCATGCCATATACTGTGAGTACATTATAACAATTCGCAGCCGTTCGTCCACTTTAATATTGGCAATTATGGAACAAAATCTGCTTGATCTTGATTAAGATTTGCTGTAAATTCAGCATGTCAGTATTTAAAAATGAAACAATAATGTATTATAAGTGCAGCAAAAAAACAAATTTGTAACATTATATTTGTTAGTCGTTTAAGGATTTTTCTTCCAGCATTTAATTTTCTAGAAAATTATTCACCTTGTTCTTCCATTATAAGCGGTTCCTTCATTTAGTCTTAGTCATTGGCATCCATTTTGCTGTTAATACATTTCCGGATACATATGTAAACAAAGTTTCACCATTAATATAGTAACGGAAGAGAAAGACAAGACATGAATCTGGCAGAAGAATTCAAAAAAATCGCTGGTGATATTAAAATTATCGCCAAAGAAGAAGAAAAAGAAATGTATAGTCATGATATTGGAGATGTTCCCACAATCATGACTAAAACATTTTTTCAAATACAACCTGATTTTGTCGTACAGCCTAAAAGCGCCGAAGAGATCAAAAAAGTGCTGGAATTTGCCAATGAAAAAAAAGTGCCGATTATACCGCGAGGCGCCGCATCATGGGGATTCGGTGGCGTAATTCCGACAAACGGGGGAATAGTTGTCGATTTATCGCCCTTTAGAAAAATCATCTATCTTAATAAAGGACAAAAAACCGTTACGGTGGAAGCAGGCGCCAGATGGAGCGATATTGACATTCTGGCCAAAAGAGTAGGCCTTTGTCTGATGACTTACCCGTCAAGCAAGTTCTCGACGGTTGCCGGCTGGATTGCCACAGGCGGTTACGGAATCAACAGTTTTCGCTATGGCCACCTGGCCAATCAGATTGTATCCATGACAGTTATAACGCCGTCCGGTGAGTCTCAAAAGATTACCCCCAATGATCCTGATTTTGAGTATTTCGTTTCTACCGAAGGTGAATTTGGAATTATTGTCGAAATAAACCTGAAACTACGTGATGTCCCCCAGGATTCTTATCCACATCTGTTCTATTTTGAAAACGACAAAGCCGCCTTTGGATTTATTGAAAAATTTGTCAAATCAGAAAACGCAGATGCACCGAAACCTAATACAATTCGTTTTCTTGACGAGAATCATTTAAATGACATCAACGAGATGATGCATTCGAAGGTATTTAAAAAAAGCGCCGCCGTGCTGATGGACTTGGACAACCCTGAAGAAGATAAGAAGTTTTTAAAAATTATCGAGCAAAGCGGCAATATTGAAGAAGCGCCTCGCTATGTTGCCAGTTATTTATGGAATGAGCGGCTTTTCGGCATGAAAACAAAACGTCTCGGACCATCGATTCTGAGCAGTGAAAGTATTATACCCATAGAGTCGGCAGCGGATTTTATTGCCAAAGCAAAAAAACTGGGATCGAATTTCGGCGTGGAAATATTCATTGATTCTCAGATTATTAATACCAAAATGGCTTTGATCATGACCAATTATCTTTGCGATTCCAGAAGGTATAAATATTATATCGATTTACCTCTGGCCATGATGCTGATCAAGACGGCTGTTTCCATGGGAGCAGAGCCCTATGGGCTGGGCATTTGGAATGCGGGCTTTATTAATTATCTGTATAATAGCGAAAAGAAACAAAAACTTCTGGCCTACAAAGCCCAGATTGATCCCAATAATATTATGAATCCGGGTAAGTTCTTCAGGATTAAATCAAAGTTTTTCAATATTCCGGCAATTATTTTCCGTCCGGCCATTTTTAACTTTTCCATCAAGCTGTTAATTCTCTTCTCTCCCGTTATCGGGAAAATAGCAACGATAACTTTGGGTGAAATGAAGAAGGTCGACAGTCTTGATTATGAGCTGACCACTCATGCCTGCGCCAAATGCGGAAACTGCATTGCGGTATGCCCGGCATATCTGGTCACCGGAAATGAAGCAGTTACCGCGAAAGGAAAAATTGCTCTTGCCAAAAAACTTATTGAAGGCAAGCCGGTAACTAAAGAAGAAGCAGAAAACGTATTTATGTGCATGCATTGCAAAGGTTGTGAAGAAATATGCCAAACCAATCTGGAATTGATGATGCTCTGGGATGCACTGGAAAAAAGGATAGAGGGTAACTTTGGCCGTCCCGAAGAAAAGATCAATGAATTCCTTAAAAAGGTTGATGATAGCAAAGATTATTGGGAAATGGTGGATCGGAATAACTGAACCACCTTATATTAAATTTATTATTTAAAAGGCGAATTAAGGACTATGCCAAAAAAATATCACATTCACCCTAAAGTAACGCCGCTTAATCTGGATTACGTTTTCAAATTCAGAATTGAACGCGGAGAAAACTGCATCAATTGCGGCAAGTGCACCAAAGTGTGCATTTATGAAGCGCACAAACGGGGCAAAGGCGGCGATTCGCGCAAAATGGCCGACCCGAACACGATGGTTTGCCGAAACTGCTTCCGCTGTATTCAGGAATGTCCCCGGGGAGCGCTGGAAAAATCTCTGGATAAAGACTTTCTAAATATCGGTGGTTCCTACTGGAAATCCGATATGTTTATTACTTTATGGAAACAGGCGGAGGATGGTAAGGTTCCGGTTACCGGCGCCGGTTATCGCGGTCCTTTTACCGGACCGGGATTCGACAGCATGTGGACCGATATGTCGGAAATCGTTCGTCCAACACGAGATGGAATCCATGGACGGGAATATATCAGCACATCCGTTGAACTGGGCAGAAAGCTCAATCACCTGACCTTTGATGATTGCGGAAAGTTACTGTCGAAAATTCATGATACCATTGATATTCCGATTCCTATCATTTTTGATTTCCCTCAGGATAATTTGAGCCACAATGTGAAAATAGCCATTGTGAGAGCGGCAGCGGAACTCAACACCTGTGTCGTATTATCTGCGGATCGTATTGCAGCGGACTTAAAGAAATATACTAAAAACATCATTCCGTTAATTTCCCATAAAGAAATTGATAAGCATCAGGCCTTGATCAAGAGCGTAAGAATGGTGGCGATTGATTATAATGATGAAGTTTTAAGTGCCTTGCCGGTGCTGCAGGAGAAAATTAAGAAAATAAATAATGTGCTGACTATCGTTCGAGTTCCGGCAACGAATGCCGTGGAAGCCCTGGTTTCCAAGCTGGCGCAAAGCGGCGCGGAGATTATTCATGTCGTGGCCGATTACCGCGGGATGGAGCACGGTTCATCCAACGCAGATCAGCGTCTGGCCAAGGATATTATCCGTGCAGTGCATCTGAAGCTTGTAGAAGAAAGAATTCGCGACGAGGTTACCATTATCTTTTCCGGCGGAATCGCCATGGCCGAACATGTGCCTAAGGCAATGATCTGCGGCGCTGATTTAACAGCGATCGATCTACCCCTCCTGATCGCGCTGGGCGCCAGATTATACGAAGAACCGGAAAAGATACTGGTATTCCCCGAAGCACTGGAAAAAATCACAGCGCGAATTGTAATGCAAAGAATCATCAACCTCATGGGCGCCTGGCATTCGCAACTTCTGGAAGTCATGGGCGCCATGGGTATCCGTGAAGCACGGCGTCTGCGCGGTGAAACCGGAAGAGCCATCTTCTTTGATGAAATCGATAATGATACTTTTGGAAAATTATTTAAAAAAAGAGAAATAGCAAAAACATGAAACCATCAACTGTAAAAATTAAAAAAATGCCGTCGCGATTTAAGCATCAGGTGCCCAAGTATAAAGTTACTCGATCCGGCGCCTGCATCAATTGCGGAACCTGTGCCAAATCTTGCCCTTATGGAGTGCACGAAAGACAGGAAGGGCACAACAAGATGAGCGTGCCAATTGACTATAAATGCATCGGGCTGGAATGCAGGAACAATGATTTCTATTGCGTGGCGAAATGCCCGCGGCAGGCTTTGAGCATTGCCCTCAATCCCATGTATGAAACGCTCGGCGATTATCGCTGGACAGCAGATATGATCACCGGAACCTGGATAATGGCGGAAACAGGATACCCGCCGGAGCGAAAAGATCTGGAATATAATACCGGTAATTCCGGCGGCGGCTTCGACAAGCTTCGCCTCAAGTTTCCGGACAAGCCGTCGAAAATTGACAAGCTGGAAATATCAACGGAAATTCCCTTAAATCGCAGAAATGACGGTCGCGCTAATGTTATCATTTCTACTCCTGTCTACGGCGGAGGAATGTCCTTCGGATCGGTAAGTCTGCCGACAATGGTTTCCAAGGCACACAACGCGACAATATGGAATACATTTACCTGTACCGGCGAGGGAGGATACCCGGAGCTGCTTCAACCTTATAACGACCATGTGATCACTCAGGTGGCGACAGGTTTATTCGGGGTGCGCGAAGAAACAATCCAGCGGGTAAAAATAGTGGAATTTAAATACGCGCAGGGCGCCAAACCCGGCTTGGGCGGGCATCTGCTTGGTGAAAAAAATACGGAAAGCGTCGCCCGGATGCGGGAAGCGGTCAAAGGAACGTCCTTGTTTTCACCTTTTCCTTTTCATTCGGTGTATTCGATCGAAGATCACAAGAAACACATTGACTGGATCAAACAAATGAATCCCAACGCTCTGGTTTCTGTTAAGGTTTCGACTCCCAACGATGTGGATATGGTTGCGGTAGGGTCTTACTATGCCGGCGCTCATATCATTCATATCGACGGCGGATATGGCGGCACCGGCGCAGCGCCGGACATTGCCAAAAAGAATATCGCTATGCCCATAGAATATGCCATCATGAAGGTCCATAATTTTCTAAAGGAAGAAGGCGCGAGGGACGCAATGACACTTATTGCTTCCGGCGGCATAAGGACCGCTCATGATTTGGCCAAAGCCATTTGCCTGGGCGCGGATGGCGCGGTGATCGGTACGGCAGAAATGGTTTCGCTGGAATGTGTCCGTTGTGGAAATTGCGAATCCGGACGCGGCTGCGCCCGGGGCATTGCCTCAACGGATTCGGAGCTGGCTGATTTGTTTAACGAAGAATGGGCAACACAGCGTTTAACAAACATGTACCATGCCTGGAACGTCCAGCTTGTGGAAATATTACAGAAGTTCGGCATGAGAAGTGTCAGAGAGCTTGTCGGTCGTACGGATTTGCTGGAGCATATAGATTACAGTGAAAGTCATTAGCTTAAGCATAATAACTCCCCTCTTTTTTAAAGAGGGGTTGGGGGAGATTTTGGAAGACCATAAAAATCCCCCTTTCATCCCCCTTTAACAAAGGGGCAAACATTACGGTAATTAAAGCGGAGTTTAATAATAATGGACAATGTGGAAAAAATAACTATATCACGCACTGAAATTTGCAGTCAGGTGCCGCCTTTGAGCTTGAATACCGAAGAAGAAGGGGGCTGCGGAGTAACGGGGTTTATCAGTTCTATTCCTGTAACGGGGAAGAACATCTTCGAGCCGTCAGCCCAGATGCACAACAGAGGCAACGGAAAAGGCGGTGGTATTGGAGCTGTCGGGTTTGTTCCCGAAGCAATGGGTGTATCTAGGCAGGTTTTGCGTGATGATTATATGCTGCACATCGCTCTTCTTGATGAAAGCGTTTGTACCGAAATCGAAGATCAATACATCAAGCCATACTTCAAAATTGATAAATCGGAAAAGCTTGCGACCATTGATGATCATCACAGTATCGGATTGGATGTCCGGCCGCCGGATGTTATGCGCTATTTTGTACGTGTGAAGGACAATGTACTCGATAAGTTCATTTCTGATAACAAATTTTCATCCATGGATCGACGTGATGCCGAAGATGAATTTCTCTATCAGAACAGCTTTAAGATCAACTCGCACTATTACGCATCACTTGGTGAAAAGAAGGCTTTTGTCATGTCGCATGGCAGGAACATGATGATCCTGAAAATCGTGGGATATGCGGAAAACGTGGTCAAATATTATAAATTGGATGACTTCAAAGCGCATGCGTGGCTGGCTCATCAGCGTTACCCTACTCGCGGACGTGTCTGGCATCCGGGTGGCTGCCATCCGTTTTCCGCGCTTAATGAGGCATTGGTGCATAATGGCGACTTTGCCAATTATCAGGCCGTGAGTGAGTATCTTAAACAGCGCAATTATTACCCGCTGTTTTTGACCGATACGGAAGAAGCGGCACTGCTTTGGGATTTGTGGAGCAGAGTCTATAAATATCCGCTGGAGTACCTGATTGAAGCCATGGCGCCGACTTCGGAAATGGACTTTGATATGTTGCCTGCCGATAAGCAGGCGTTGTATAAAGCCATTCAGACCCATCATGTAGGCTCTTCACCGGATGGGCCATGGTTTTTTATCATCGCGAGAAATGACGTCAGAAACGATCAGTTCCAACTGATCGGTATTACGGATACCGCTATGCTGCGCCCTCAGGTTTTTGCCCTGCAGGAAGGCGAAGTCCAGATTGGTCTGATTTGTTCGGAAAAACAAGCCATTGATGCGACTTTAATCTCACTTACGCGGGAAGATCCGCGCTTCGGGCCTATTGCCGACAAATACTGGAACGCCCGCGGCGGCAGCTATACAGATGGTGGCTCATTTATTTTCAGCCTGAAAGATACCGCAGAAGGCATGAAACTAATTTGTACCGACAAATTCGGAAAGGTCATTGAAACTCCAAAAGGAAAAGCCACCTGTGATGTAGCGAAAAAAATAACGGCTATAGAAAACTACAAGCCCGTATCAGATAAAATTGATTCTCTATTTGCCGAAAATGATTATTCAGCCGCTGCCGATAAAGTGTTTACATATGTGAAGGATAGCATTGTCAGCTTTAATCCTGATAAACTCAGATTCTGCATTGAGGCGATAAAAGATCATGCTCTGAAAAATGACGATTCCAAGCATACGGCTATCCGCGCGTTAACGCTTTTGAATGATCGTAGATTCAATACAGGAACGATAAAACGAAGTTCTTTGCAGCATATACTTAAAATAGCTCTGGATGAAATATTTGACACAACGCCTTCGATCACAAAAATGTCCAATTCTCGTTTCAGCCGGATTAATTTTGCCTGCCGCGACCAACTGCGCGCTCCGAAAAATAATGAGAAATTTCTGATTATTGATGCTGAACAGTTTGAACCGGAAGGCAACGATTGCGACGCCGTAATGATTGTTAAAGCTTTTAAACTCGGATGGAAACATTTCATTGTGTACAAATATCGCGGTCAGCGTTTTACCGGTTGCGGTTTCGGTCCGGCCACAAAAGATGTTAGGATTGATATTTACGGGGCGTCGGGTGACTATGTTGCCTCTGGCATTGACGGAATGGAAATTTATGTTCACGGCAACGCTCAGGATCAGCTCTGCCAGATTATGAAAGAAGGAAAACTCGTTGTGTTCGGCGATGTCGGACAGACCTTTATGTACGGAGCCAAAGGTGGCAGCGCTTATATCATGGGCAACGCGGCAGGCCGTCCTTTAATTAATGCCGTGGGCAGACCGCGGGTGGTTATTAACGGCACCGCGCTGGACTATCTTGCCGAATCCTTTATGGCTGGCGATCCACTCAACGGCGGAGGTTTTGTAATTCTCAACGGCATCGGTTTTGACGATGAAGACGGTTCAATTTATGAATACGACACACCCTATCCCGGTTCGAATATATTTTCTCTGGCTTCAGGCGGCGCGATTTATGTCCGTGATCCGCACGAAAAACTTGTTGATGAGCAGCTCAATGGAGGAGAATTTGTCGACATTACCGACGCGGATTGGAATCTGATAGAACCTTATCTGGAAGAGAATGAAAAACTTTTCGGCATTACCATCGAAAGGCTACTCACAATCGACGGCAATAAAAAGACTCCTCAGGACGTCTACCGAAAGATCAGACCTCTAAAAGCTGCAGCTGTCAAAAAAGATGATGATGGCCTGGAAGAATAAGCTCTGAATTGAAAAAGTGGTGCTTTAATTTAAATTTGGAGTTAGTGTAAGTTATTAACATTGTCAAAGTTGAATGGTGCTTTAATGGTTAACATATCCAGCGTCAGCACAGGCATTCCAGGATTGGATAAAACTCTTAATTACCTGCAAATGGGTGATAATGTTGTTTTTCAGCTCGAAAATATTGAAGATTACAAAATTTTTGTGACTCCATATGTAAATAAGGCGCTTGAAAAAGGACGGCGCGTTGTTTATATGCGTTTTGCTAAACACCCGCCACTTATAGATACCACCGGAAAAGTTACTATTTACAAACTTAACGCCGATATCGGATTTGAGTCTTTTTCCACGCAGGTTCATTACATCATCCGGCAGGAAGGACGGGATGTCTTTTATGTGTTTGATTGTTTATCAGATCTGCTTTTGACCTGGGCAACTGACCTGATGATCGGTAACTTCTTTGTTATTACATGCCCATATCTTTTTGAGTTGAACACTGTTGCCTATTTCTCCATCCTACGCAACCGGCATTCTTTTAAAACCATCGCCCGCATCAGAGAAACTACTCAGGTGCTGCTGGATATCTATAACCATCAGGGTAAACTTTGTATCCATCCTATCAAAGCATGGCAGCGCTATTCACCGACGATGTTTCTTCCGCACATGATGGAAAAAGACGAATTCGTCCCCATTACGAACAGCGCCGATGCCACAAACTTATTTTCCTTTCTTAATCAGGCCAGCGACTCTAACGTCGAAAGAAATCTGGATTACTGGGATCGCCTGTTCATGCAAGCCAGAGACATGCTGGAAAACCCGAAGGACATCAAAGAAAAACAGAAAATGGTGGAGCAGCTTTCCCGTGTATTGATCGGCAGAGAGAAAAGAATGCTGGCTCTGATCAAAGAATATTTTACACTGGAGGATCTTCTCGAAATTAAAGACAGGCTCATTGGAACAGGTTTCATCGGTGGTAAATCCGCCGGTATGCTTCTGGCACGCAACATTTTGCGAAAAGATTCTTCTGTTAAATGGTCTGAACATCTGGAGCTGCATGATTCGTTTTATATCGGATCGGATGTCTTTTATTCTTACATGGTACAAAACGGCTGGTGGCGGGCACTCATGTCTCATAAAACCAAAGAAAGCTATTTTGAGAGCGCTCGTGAATTAAAAGACAAAATGTTAAAAGGCGTTTTTCCTGAAGAAGTACGGGAAAGATTTTTATTAATGCTGGAATATTACGGACAATCACCGATTATCGTACGCTCTAGCTCTCTTCTGGAGGATGCGTTCGGCAATGCTTTTGCCGGAAAATATGAAAGCTATTTTTGCGCTAATCAGGGAACACCGGAAGAACGTTATGAGCATTTTGAAGAAGCAGTAAGAAAAATTTTCGCCAGTACAATGAATGTAGATGCTCTTACTTATCGTTTACAGAGGGGTCTTGATCAACAAGACGAACAGATGGCACTCTTGGTACAGCGCGTTTCCGGTTCTTCCCGTAAACATTATTTCTTTCCAGAATTGGCCGGTGTCGGTTTGTCTTATAATCCCTTTGTCTGGCGTAAAGGAATGAATCCCAAAGCAGGCATGCTCAGGCTTGTTTTCGGGCTCGGAACAAGGGCTGTAAACCGTATGGAAAATGATTATCCCCGCATTGTTGCCTTGGATGAACCTCTGGTTAAACCTTATGCTAAACCGGAAGATGCGGCGCGTTTTTCCCAGCACTGTGTTGATGTCTTAAACCTGACAGAAAATAGTTTTGAGTCATTATCTGTGGACGAAGCGCTCAACGATAATTTAGACGCACGACTGGACATCATTGGCACTCGCGATATTGAGGCCAGTGAAAGGATGAGGGATTTAGGAAAACAAAGGGATGTGTGGATACTAACTTTCGATGACCTGCTTGTGAAAACAGAATTTACGGAACTGATGTCCATAATGCTCAAGAGATTGGAATCAATCTATAATTATCCCGTGGATATCGAATTTACTGTGAACTTCAATGCGGATGAGAAAATGCAAATCAATCTCCTGCAATGCAGGCCTTTTCAGACAAAAGGCCTGTCCAGCCGTGTGGAAATTCCCGAAAAAATTAAAAAGAGTAAAATATTGCTGCGACAGGAAGGCAACTTTATGGGCGGCAGTGTTCACGAGAATATTGCACGAATTATTTATATTGATCCCAAGGGTTATGCAAAGCTTCCTCTTTCCGAAAAATACAACGTTGCCAGACTGGTAGGAAAGATCAATAAGACAATAAATGACAGGGCCGAGATGCCGACGATTTTATTCGGGCCAGGCCGATGGGGCACAACAACACCGGCCATGGGCGTACCGGTGACTTTTTCCGAAATCAACAACATCGCAGCCATTGCTGAAATAGCATACAAGGAAGGAAGCTTGATACCTGACCTCTCTTTCGGCACTCATTTCTTTCAGGACATGGTGGAAATGAACATCTTTTATATGGCCATTTATCCGGGACAGGAAAAAGTTATATTCAACACATCAGTTATGGAAGCCATGCCCAACATCACAAGAAAGCTTGTTCCGGAGGATCGCCAGTATGAGAATGTTGTTCAAGTCTATGATGTTAAAGAAAAGAAATTGATCTTGCTTTCCGATATTGTGGCACAGGAAATGCTCTGCTTCTTCGAATAAGCCCGACTAGTGTGGAGTATAAAATACGAGTGGTTAGAAGAAATTGAAACCACAAACAGATATTTACACAATATATTTTGTGATTAATATATGATTCAAATATAAGATACTTCTTTATATCTCTCCACTATGAAACAGGTACAATTAGATTCCATTGTTTTTCAAGCTATAGAAACATGTACTCGTTATATTTTGGTTTATTAATAATTTATCATTTAATAACAAGCAATTATTTAGCTTATATTTTGTTGGCACAAGTATTGCTGATATTTTCTCTGACGGACATCTGTTCGACAATCTATCAGATGTCTGTGATCGCAATTAACAACGCCTAAATCTACTAGAAAATAGATATGGTGGTAAAATCATCAAATGTGAGCCATATTTTTTAATTTGTCGGCTATTCGATAACAGACCGACTATTTATAACCGGGAGGAACTATGAAACTAAAAACAAAGCTATCATTGGGTTTAGGATTTTTGTTTGTGATTATTTTCACTCTTGCAGGTGTTTGTTCCTATTATGTCGCAAGATTGGGTCAGGAATCCGACAATATCCTGAAGAACAATTACAAATCCATTGTCTATTCCAGAAATATGCTTTCTGGTCTTGGTGATATGAGAACATCTATCAGTAGCGTCATATATAGTAAAAATAATACTGCAAGAATGTCTGATTATTACCTAAAACTTTTCGAATCAGGAAAAAATGTATTGGAGACTAATTTAAAAGAGGCAAACAACAACATAACAGAGATAAACGAGAAAGAATATATCGAGGGACTCAACCATGAATATGAGAGTTTTTTGAAGCTTTGTCTTCAGATGCAGAGCGTTGCAGGCGAAAGCTCGTTGTATTTTAGCGACTTTCTGCCAGCTTACGAAAAACTGAAGCAATCCATCAATAATATTTATGACGTAAACATGCAGGCAGTAGTGCGGAAAAGCGAATTAACTAAGCACGATTCCGCTAATTTTCACAGGTATATGGCGATGATAGGATCTATCTGCCTCCTATTGGCGTTGGGATATTTTTGGTATTTCCCTGTCTATATATCCTCCACGCTTAGCTATCTCTCTGACAAGATGATAAATTTACTGAAGAATAGCGGCATTACCTATGATATAAAAACAAGTGACGAGGCTCATGTCATTCTTCAAGGTATAAACTTACTCGAAAACAAATTAGGCATAAAAAAAGAGACCATGCGCAAAGAGTAGGGATAAGTAATAGAAAAATTGTTTCACGAATTACTTAAACGTTCTTATATTTCGCTTTCGCGGCATACTATCCAATGGTCTTTGACTATTGGATAGTTCGTCCAACAAATTTCAGTACGCTACACTTATGAAACTTGGGACTCACTATTCAGTATCGTCGTTGTTTTTACTCTTCTTACGGAAAAATTTTGGATCAATTCCCAATTTATTAATTTTGTATTGAATAATTCGCTTTGTAGTTCCCAACATTTTTGCGGCCTTTGTTTGATTGCCGCCAGTTGCTTCGAGCGTATCAATGATCAAAGACCTTTCCTGAGCTTCAACAACAGAAGATAATTTGCTGTGTTCCTTTTTCTCCGCTTTAATTTCTTTAACCTGCAAAGAGGGCGGCAGATGGGCACAATCGATAGTATCGGTCTTGGATAATAATACAGCTCTTTCAATGCAATTTTCCAGTTCACGCACATTCCCCGGCCATTTATGGGATAAGAATACTTCTATTGCCGCGGTGGAGATTCTTTTAACATTTTTGCCCATCTCCTTACTGTATTTCAAAATAAAATGATCTGCCAGGAGTATAATATCGCTGCCTCTTTCGCGTAAAGACGGTAAATATAGGGGAAACACATTCAAACGATAAAACAAATCGGCGCGAAAACGTTCCGCGATAATATCCTGTTCCAAATCTCTGTTGGTTGCCGCGATAATTCGTACATTAACGTTGACAACCCTGGAAGAGCCCAGTGGCTGAAATCTTTTTTCCTGCAAAACGCGCAAAAGTTTTACCTGAGCGGCAGCGGAAAGCTCACCTACTTCATCCAGAAAAATTGTTCCTCCATTGGCCTCTTCAAAACGCCCTCGGCGTTGCTGAAGCGCACCGGTAAACGCCCCCCTTTCGTGACCGAAAAGCTCACTTTCAATCAAAGTATCGGGAATTGCCGCACAATTAACCTGTACCATTGGCCCTTTGCGCCGGGAAGAGTTCATGTGGATCGCTCTGGCGATTAACTCCTTGCCTGTTCCCGTTTCACCGGTAATTAAAACTGTTGTATTGGAATCGGCTACCTGGGCAACCAAACCGAAAACTTCCTGCATTGGTTTGGAATGACCGATAATATCTACAGAAGGCGGTCTCTCGCTGCCGACAATTTTTTTCAGCCGTTTGTTTTCCTCTTCCAAGGCCCTGATGTGCACGAATTTGGCCGTTAATTCCGCCACAGCAGAAAGCATCGCCAGTTCTTTATCCAGACTTTCAACTTCTTGCGCAACCTTGTCGGCGGATAAAACGCCGACAACCTTGTCATCATAAATAATGGGAACACAAAGAAAGGCCAGTTCGGACCTGTTTAAGTTACGCCGGGCACCGGTACGGTCTAAAAAATGAGCGGAATGTCCCAGATTAGCCACGGCCATGGGACGTCCAGTCTGAGCGACTTCTCCGGTAATCCCTTCTCCGGGCTTGTATGTTACATCCAGCCCTTCTATATTTACATCATGAGCAATATCCAGCCAAATTTCATTCTTATCGTGGTCAAAGAGGGATATCATTCCCCGCTGCATTCCAAGACGCGCACTCATCTCGTGCAGAATCTGCTCCAATTCATCACGCAAATCTGTGGGCTGAGCTAAAATTTTAGCTATCGCGTGCAGCGCGGCAAGTTCTTCATAACTATGAATACTCAATTTGTGATCGTTCTCCAAAAAATACTTTTTTGTACTTTTATTCATTGCAGGTTTAGCCGACCTTTAAAGTATTTTGTAACAAAATTGTGCCAATATCAATCTTTTTTTAACCTTCCTGAGATAAATGTGCAAAGAATAAGCCAATTTTGAGTTTTTATGACAATTATGATGAAAAGTACAAGTTCGCAAACTATGTAAAGTCTCATTCGGCGATTTCACCACTTCTTCAGCCGGAGGCCCTGCTTATTATGTTTTGACAAAATAACAAAAGTTAGTTGAAAAAATTTGATAATCTCTTTAGAAAGACTATACAAATTGGAAAGGAATTCAGATGATTTCAAAGAGAGCCGAGTCATTTACATCTTTCATTGTCATGGATATCATGGCGAAAACCGAGGAATTGGAGCGCAAAGGCGAACATGTTATCCATCTGGAAGTAGGCGAACCTGATTTCCCCACACCGAAAGTTATCACACGGACGGCAATCCAGGCTCTACACAATAACAAAATCCGCTATACTCATGCCCTTGGTCTTTTAGAACTAAGACAAGCCATCTGCAATTTCTACCTTAAAGAATATGGCGTTAATATTACGCCTGACCAGATATTGGTTTCTACGGGAACTTCACCTGCGCTGTTGTTCGCGATGCTGGCCATTTTAGATCATGGCGACGAGGTAATTATTTCCAACCCTCGTTACCCCTGCTATCAGAACTTTATTCTCGCGGCCGGCGGTAAAACTAAAGAAGTTAAAACTTACCCGGAAGACGGATTTCAGTACCGTCCTAAAGACATAAAAAAGAAACTATCTGCAAAAACAAAAGCTATCCTGATTAACTCGCCTTCCAATCCCACCGGCATTGTGATGACGGAGGAACAATTACAGAGTGTCGCGCAATTTGAAAAGCAGTATATTATTTCCGACGAAATTTATCATGGTCTCGTCTACAAAGATCGCGCTCATTCCATTTTGGAATTTACAGACAAAGCATTTGTCATTAACGGTTTTTCCAAACTATACGCGATGACCGGATGGCGTCTGGGCTACTGCATTTTTCCCAAAGAGTTTTCTAAAGTAATGCAGCGCATTCATCAGAATTTTATGATTTCTGCCAACGGTTTTATTCAATGGGCGGGAATTGCCGCATTAACCAAAGCTAAAAAAGATGTGGCTAAAATGGTCAAGACTTATGATGAACGCCGCCGGTACATGCTGGAGCGATTAAAGGACATGGGCTTTGTCATCCATGTCGAGCCGACCGGCGCTTTTTACGTATTCGCTGACGCACGGCGTTTTTGCTTAGATTCTTACAGAGAAGCTTTTCGTATTACCGAACAGGCAAAAGTCGGTGTCTCACCCGGCATTGATTTCGGCAGTGGCGGCGAAGGATTTTTGCGCTTCTCTTATGCCAATTCTCTGGAGAACATCAAAGAAGGCTTAAATCGCCTGGAACGCTATCTAAGCAAATAGGATTCCAGTCTTTCATTCATCCCCTGCAACTATCCCGATTAAATACCTAAATCTAACACATTGCCTGATTAGAAAGATAATCCTTGCTATTTATTAATAATACCTGTACAAGCCTCACCAGTGATCGCGATAGTTATTTGCCTCCCATCCTTTCTACGTCAGAAATTTCGGCAGGAAAATCCGGCTAATCGTAACCGAATCCAATTTTAGAGCCATGTATGCGGCCTGTTTTCAGGCTCCCAATCATGACACACCGCGGTGTGTTCTCAACAACCGCAACGACTAGACCTGGGTTCAAATGTCACAAATACTGAAAGAAAAAGGAAAAAAGAAAGAAATGAGTTTTGAGAAGTTTGAGTTACACGCGAAAATAATGGCCTGCGTGCAAGCGGCTGGCTATAAAGTACCAACACCAGTCCAATTACAATCAATCCCGCCGATTATGGAAGGCCGCGATGTTATGGGGCTTGCCCAGACCGGAACGGGAAAAACAGCAGCTTTTGTGTTACCGATTTTGCAACGTCTGATGCAGGGTTCACACGGTTATGTCCGCGCGTTGATTATTGCGCCGACACGAGAGTTAAGCGAACAGACCCATAAAGCTATCGGGCAACTGGGACGCAGAACGAATGTGCGCAGCGCTTCCATTTATGGCGGCGTAAATATCAATGGTCAAATCAATAAGCTGCGAAATAATGTAGAGATCATCTCCGCTTGTCCGGGCCGCTTGCTGGATCACATCGACCGCGGCACCGTGGATTTATCCAGGGTAGAAGTCCTGGTCCTCGATGAGGCTGATCATATGTTTGATATGGGCTTTCTTCCGGACATCAGAAAAATTGTGAAGCATCTTCCCGCAAAGCGTCAAACATTGCTGTTCTCCGCGACTATGCCCGAGGACATCCGCTCACTCGCCAATGATTTATTAATAAATCCGGTGAACATTAAAATCGGTAACACAGCACCGGTAGAGACTGTTACACATAAATTTTACCCGGTACAAATGGACACTAAAACAGCTCTGTTGAAAGATATTCTTGATAAAACAGAAATGGATTCCGTTCTGGTTTTTACAAGGACAAAATCGCGCGCCAAAAGCGTAGCCCTGCAGCTGGATAAATCGGGATATAAAGTCACTTCACTGCATGGAAACCTAACGCAGCAGAAACGCCAGCAATCTCTTGACGGATTCCGTGACGGCCGTTACGAAATAATGGTGGCAACCGATATCGCCGCCCGCGGCATTGATGTAACAAGAATTTCACATGTCATCAATTATGATATGCCGGAAACTACGGATGCCTATACTCACCGCATCGGCCGGACTGGACGCGCCGACAAAACGGGAGATGCCTTTACGTTTGTAACAGGAGAAGATCTTGGACTTGCCCACTCTCTGAAAAAAGTGCTGGGAGAAAAGCTTGAGTACCAAAGTGTTGACGGATTAACTATCAGCATGCTTGTTGACAGAGCTCCTGCACGCCGTAACAGCAGAGGTAATGGTGGAAAACCAAATAATGGCAGAAAGCTTTTTTCTCCCAAATCGAAAATGAACAGCAGGCCCAGGCAGCGTTCTTTTGATTCTTCAAACCGTAGTCAGTGGGCACACTAGATAAAGGCGATTCAATGCTTATTGGCCTTGATCTTTATAAAACAAAAACTCTCCGGGGCTTGCCACGGAGAGTTTTAAATTATTGGTAGTAGGAATAATTTATTTTGCCTTACCGCTGATTTCCAGTATTAGCACACGAAAAATCAAGGTCTTTTTAATAATTTCATCGGAAAAATCGTTCACGTCGCTTCCGTATTGACGCATAATACATTTCAGAGCGGCTTTTTTGTCCTCCACATCATTTACTATTTCCGCTGTACCTGTTCCTACAACACTTTCGTATTTTGCTCCCCAGTCGCAAGCCCGTTGTGCTGTGACAATATTATGGAGGATATCAAATTCAAAACCTACGCGATTATTTCTTTTGATAATTTCAATTTTTCTTCCTTCCAGCGCGGAATGAAAATAAAGAAAACATCCGTCATAGCCGAAGTGAAGAGGAATAACATAAGGTTGTTTATCGTCACACATTGCCAAATGACAAACACGGCAGCGTTCGATAATGCCGTCAATAGCTTTTCTGTCCGTTATCTCTCGTTCTTTTTTACGCATTTTTTATTCCGCTGATAAAGCTTGGCTCGGTAATCATTTTCTGCCTGTTGCTTTAAAGAACGTGTAACAGAAGACACCGTCAGCCTCGGCGGTTCGATATAAATCCCGTATGCCCTGATCAAAAATGTTTTCTTCTATTATTCCCGATTTGATAGCCGCTTCGCGGACACCTTCTGTCATCGCCGTGAATGTCTTTTTAGTGAATCCTTCCACAAGTTCAGGTTTACTGGAATCAACATAAACCATTCGCGGAGAAACATGAACCGACTTAAAACCGGCTTGAGTTAACAACGGATAAAGTTCTCTTCCTATCATGGCATTGCCGCCGGCTCTGCGCTGCAGTTCAACCTGACACTGAATCGCTTTATGCGCGGCTTCGCTTTCCGGATGAAAATAGACAGAGCCATGATCCCCTTCGATAACTGTAATCGTACCGCCTTCTCTCAAATAATCTTTCAATGCTTTCAGCGCCGCGACTAACCGTGAGAGATGTTCCAGAACAAAACAAACAAAAATATGATCGAAGGCTTCCTCCACATAAGGCAAATTAAAAATATCCGCCTGCTCAAAGAAAACATTAGTCAAGCCTGCCGCTGCCACTTTTTTTCTGGCTTCAACAAGAGAGGTCTCGGATATATCGACAGAAGTAATCAAGGCATCAGGACTGTTTTTTGCCAGCGTAACCGTTTGCGCTCCAACGCCGCAACCGGCTTCCAAAACACGGCTTCCTGCCGGATAAAAAGTGTCTGCGTGCAATAATTCAACCAGCGTAGATGCCTGATCCTGCAATCTTATATTTTCTTTCTGGTCATACCCATGAACGTATTTTTTATTCATTAATCAGTTACGCTTATTCCTTTAATGAAATAACAACGATTTTCACTCTAATGTAACTTAGGGTATCCAAATAGCATAGCTTGTTTTTTCTTAAAAGGAGAAAGTTATCAAATTTTTGCCCGTTTTGCCGGAATGTGGTATTGACCATTAGCCTCTATAAAAAAGCAGGAGGAGGATTTTTGGCAACAGAAAATATCTTACAAGAATTTGCAGATCTTGACAGAATATTCGATCCTAAGAGCATTGCGATAATCGGTGTTTCTTCCGAGGGGCCCGGTTTCGGTCGCAGCATTTTTGTTTCACATCGTTCCATTGGCTATGAAGGCAAATTGTATCCTGTTAATAAGCGAGGCGGTTCCATTGAAGGAACAAATATTTATCCTTCCATAGAGGCCATCCCCGACAAAATAGATTTTGCCATTATTGCCGTGCCGGCGCATCTGGTTCCTTCAGCATTGGAAGCCTGCCGGTCAAAGGGAGCGGTGGGTGCTGAAATTCTTTCCTCGGGTTTCAGTGAAACAGGTACACCGGAAGGAATAGCGCTGGAAGAAGAGCTAAAGACGATAGCTAAAAAAGGAATCAGGATCATCGGTCCGAATTGTTTCGGAATATATTGTCCTAAATCAGGACTTACCATGCTTCCCGGACCGGACCTTTCACGAAAACCGGGAAGTGTTGCGTTGCTTTCTCAGAGCGGCGGCCTCTCTGTAGATTTCGGCTATATTGGAAAATGGAAAGGAATACATTTTTCCAAAGTTGTCAGCTTCGGAAACGGTTGCGATCTCAGGGAAACAGAGATGCTTCGCTATCTTCGTCATGATCCTGAAACAAGAGTAATCTGCATGTACATCGAAGGAGTTTCCGATGGCCGTGATTTTTTTACTGCTCTCAAGGAAGTAGCCGCGGAGAAGCCCGTCATCATAATTAAGGGAGGTTTGTCGGAATCCGGAAGCAGAGCGGCCGCGAGTCACACAGCTTCACTCGGTGGAAACAAGGTTATCTGGGAAGCCGCGCTAAGGCAATGTCACGTAACTCAGGTTGAAAATCTTGAAGAAATGAGTGATGTAGCACTGGCTTTTTCACTGCTTCCACCGCGGGAATATAAAGGCTGTGCCGTTATGGGCGGTGGCGGTGCGTTGGGGATAGCGGCAGCGGATACGGCAGAGTCCTTTGGAATCAAAGTGCCGAGCCTCAGAAAGGATTTACAGGAGGCAATTCTGGAAGTTCTGCCCAAGCCCGGTTCAAGCGCGACCAATCCTGTAGACATAGCCAATCCTTATGTCAGTCCTAAGTACATCAGGGAGATTCTTCTTCATGCTTCTCAGGACGAAAATATTGACTTTCACATCGTCATCCAACTTTTGTATCACTACAAAGCACTGCAGTTGAACCTGGGCAACGTCAAACTAGGGGAGATTACTCCGTACAAAGAACTGGCGAAAGTTTGCCGCGAAGCAATGGACATCGGAAAGAAACCGGTAATGCTTATTTTGCCAAATATCAGGCGGGACGAAGATGACCTTGAGATTGAAGAAGTCAACCGGGAAACCCGCCGTCTGTTTACCGAAGCGGGAATGCCGGTTTTTGACAGCGTGAAAAATGCGTTCAATGCCGTTGCCTCGATTTCCAGGTATTACCTTTATCACCGATAAGCTTAAAAACTTTGTTTCCTTTTTCCCGGGATGGATGACAGGTGCCCAGTATTTTTCTGGCGTGGATGCCCGACATAGCATCTTATTGATATCGATTATAACCGTGAACTTATTACTTTTTATATTTGTTTATTTATCCGGAAAGACTTCATGCATTAATTTCAAAGTTTTTTTCTTATCCTTTTTATATAAAAAGAAACATATTACAGCAATTGATAAAGCGCCAATTGAATCAAATATGAGATCCGACATTGTATCCCGCAAGCCTATTCCCTGAAATGATCTGCCTAGTTCTATTGTATTTGCAGGCAAATTCCATGACTGCATATCCGTTCCGAAAATTACATCCATTGCAAACTCATAAATTTCAAAAATCACATCCATAGTGACGGCAAAAGTAAAGGCGAAAACCGCGACCAATAACGGGCTTATATTCATACTATACTTGCCGTTAATCTTATATATGGCTAGAAATCCTATAAATCCAAGAATGAGACCTGAAGCGGTATGCAGTACGACGTCCCACCAGAACACTTCATCATACAAATTAAAACGAGCGCTTAAAAATATGCTGGCATATATAAAAATAATTATAATGGTTTCCAGAATATCAGGGATATGTATGTTTTGATTTTGTTCAAAATAATCATGTAAAAATGTAACTGCGAATGTTACAATTGCCCAAGTGGTTATCGTTATATTCCTATCCAGGATGCTCATCAAAGTGCTTCTCGTGGCAGGGCTATAATCAAATAAATGTATTATTATATAAGCAACATTAATTATCACCGAACAAATCAGCAAAAATCGAATCGTTAATAATACATATTCATGAGTGCTCTGTTTATATTTTTTAATTCTTTTTCTCACAACAAGATCTCCAATTATTCGGGAAACAAAAGCAACCCGAATTCTTGATCCTTCATAAGTATATAGATATACCGGCAGTTAAGTCTTATATATTGCCGGCATTGAATGTATCACAGGCATTTATGTTACCCTGCTCAACGCCTTTTTTAAACCAGCTAACACGCTGTGCCGAACTTCCGTGCGTGAATCCGTCGGGCACAACATAGCCTTGTGTCTGCTTTTGAATGCGGTCATCACCTACTGCGCTGGCCGCATTCAAACCTTCTTCAATATCTCCGGCCTCTAAAATATGACGGCTCTTATCGGCCTGATGAGCCCACATACCTGCAAGACAATCCGCTTGCAGTTCCATCATTACGGATAATTTATTGCTCTCTGATTTACTCGCGCGCGACTGAAGCTCGTGAACTTTTTCGGAAATGCCCAAAAGCGTCTGCACGTGATGGCCTACCTCATGGGCGATAACATAAGCTTGGGCAAAATCGCCGGATGCACCAAAGCGGGAATGAAGTTCTTCAAAGAAAGCGAGATCAAGATATACCTTATGGTCACCGGGACAATAGAAAGGCCCCACGGCTGATCCGGCTATACCGCACGCTGATTCAACAGAGTCGGAAAAAAGGACCAGTTTGGGCTCTTCATACGTTTTTCCAGCTTGCTGAAAAGTATCCTTCCAAACATCTTCAGTCTCGGCCAAAACGACGGCAACAAAATTACGCATATCATCATTGGCGGCAGTAGTAGCGCTTTGCTCAACAGACACGGAGGAAGACTGCGTGTTCTGCTGAACTACCTGTAAAATAGAAGTAGGATCGACACCCATAAACATGCTGATTACCACAATGGCAATCAGGCCAATGCCGCCTATGCCACCAACCTTTGCGCCGCGGGATATTGACATCCCTCTGCGGTCTTCGACATTGTCACTTTGTCTTTCACCTCTCCAGCGCATGAGCTTTCTCCTTTCATAATAAGGATAGTAACGTTAATTGCGACCAAAGTTGCTAAACACAAAAGCGATTTATTGTGAAACGAGTATAGAAACAAGACCTTAGACTGTCAAGACAATTCAATTTTTATAGCCGATTGACAAACAAACGCATCAATTATATGAACTGACATCGGAAATAATTTTAGAGAGATTTTTATGCCTTTATATTTACAAATAATTCTGTTGGTTGCCGCTTTAATTGCCTTTGTTGTCCTTGTTCTTTACATGGGTGGTTTAGCTGTACAGAAAACTTGCTTAAAAATAATCGCCGAACTGGAAGAGGCCAGAGCCTTTAAAGAAGCGAGGGCGATGAAAATTCAGGATGAACGGAAAAATATTTTCCGCGTAGGCACCAAAAATATTCGCCCCAAAGCACTAAAGCTGCTGCTTGAAGATGGTCTGGTAATTAAAACAAACAACGGGAAATATTATCTGGATAAAGAAAAACTCGCCCAGGCAAAAGCGCAATTAGATTCTAATTACAAACTTAAGTAGAAAAGTTTTTTACTTTTTTGTGTTAATAGTGTTGTTAGACACGCCAACATTCCGCCTACGAGATGTTATCAGGTATGCGTGTTTTATTTGTAATCCAAAAAAGTTGCTATTTTGAATATCGGCTATGCTATGCTCTATATGCATAGAATTGTGTATAGCTTTCAAAGCTGGATTTTTTTCATCGATAAGCACAATGCGAGAGAGCATAAGTAAGTTTTCTTTAGATAATGCTTTCTGTATGATGCCTGTAATGTATTTGAGAGATTCCTCTTTATTCTTTTCAATCCATTCGGCAGCGATTAAAAGATCCCATTTATCGGGAGCATCTTCTCTTAGAAAAAGAGCAAAAAGGTCAAGAGGTCCTTTTTCTTTAGCTATTGTAATTTCACATTCCCTAAGCTTTTCTGCTAGTTCTTTCATAATTTATCCAACAATGACTTAGCTGATGATATCATCAAATACGCATCTGCTTGTGTTGCATTTCCTACAGGATTATACCTCGATTCTGGGTCCCATGCAGCCACAGAAGACCACTCAGCGAAAAAATGCGTTTTAACGCGATCTTCAATTCCAGTGAGATGTAATAACACGTCAAGATCATGTGTTTTGAAGCTTTGGTAACCTTCGAACTCTTTTTTTGAAAATGGAAATCCCTGCCATTTTAAGGTCTTACAAATACGCGCCTTCAAACCAAGTTCTACCGCATATCCACAAAGATAGATTGCACCTTCACATCTATTTGCGTTAGCTAAGACTTCGGCATCTCGTAAACGAGCTTTTGCAATCTTCTTGACGTTCTTAGTATCAATCATAGATATTTTGATATTATAAGTGCCTAACTGTTAATATTCGATTTTGCTTTTCACCGATGTTTTTCATGGACAAATTAACACAACTTTTTGCTTTTCAAAAGAAAAAATCCCACGTTTCAGGGCTGTTCAAAAGCTTGTCCCGTACTTGATACGGGATGTTCAGATGCGAGGCGCGCAAAGAACTCACTGCTCCATACGCCTGAAGACGCGATACTGTAAAAAAATGAGGCCAGCAATAACCAGCATCACCAGAATATAAAGAAGATATTTATATCGCTCGGTAAAAGGAAGCCTTGCGTTATCACCGGCAAATTTGGAATTATTAAATGCTTGTCCCAGATAAGCCATAGGCAATACATCTATGTTTTGTTTTGCAATGATTCCCGATAAATCATACCGAGGTTGTTTTGCCAGAGGGTTTCCCCAAAAGAGATATAATTTCCTGTCAGATTGCTGTTTGAAAACAAGCAACCGGCGATAACCTTTGCCGATGACTTTATTGACTGATAAGGGCGGGCTGTCGAAATTTTTGAATACTAGACGAAATTCCTTGGTTGCAATCATCGGTATGTCAATTGTCAATTGCGATTCATGCATGGTTGCAGTATCAAAACTAAAAACTGTCCCCTGCGCCCAAGGTTGCCAATTTTCTTTTTCTATCTTTATTTGCACCTCCACAGAACGCTGAAAATTGCGCTCTGTAGTGTTTATCGTTAAACGGTCGATGGGAAAT
Source organism: Deltaproteobacteria bacterium HGW-Deltaproteobacteria-2 (assembly GCA_002840505.1). Taxonomy (NCBI): domain Bacteria; class Deltaproteobacteria; species Deltaproteobacteria bacterium HGW-Deltaproteobacteria-2. Next base: position 851,735 of record PHBC01000001.1, read on the forward strand.
ACAGCATTCATACGCACAATTATGCTGTTTTCTTTCCGGTTAGTATTTGTATCTGTGTTTTCAATTGTTCCATTAATTACATATGCCTGTTCCGGCTCAACACTTTGCCGTAGTACTTTGACATCGCTTATGTTTAATGGCTGCGCCTCGCTATTATTTATTTTGAGGGCAATATATCGAAAACTTACTTGAGGAAAGTTTATGCGCGTATGCCGAAGTTTTTCCATTCTGGTGATGTTAAAAATAACTCCGTCCTTACGGACAACATTCCAGTTCTTGCCATCCGCGCTACCGAGCACTTGCACTTGGCGGGAAAAATCCATGTCGGGTGTCATGACTTCAACAGCATTGATCATAGCTCCTTGTTGTTCGATTAGAAGTTCCAGCCATGTTTCACCTTTCTCGTTAATAGAGAGATTTTGCATCTGATGTGGTATTTCTTCCTGCTGTTGTTTCGGTCTTCTTTCTATGATTTGCCAGGCAACTTCTTCTTTCCGGTCGGTGACTACTCTTAAATCAGCAAAAGGTGTTTGGGCGGTTATGTCGCCTAAATGCTGCGGGTCAAGGTATAAGACAGCCAGATTACCATTGCTTTCGTTTGAAGAAATTTCGATCTCGGCATATTTCTCCCAGAGTATTTCGTCGAACGTACCGCAAAAGCCTGCCGCTGCTAATAGAAATATAAGAATGCAACAAATGAACGTACAGGAAAAATATTTATTCATGGTTCATCTTCTCCGAAGATTAAGTGTTTAAAACGATTGTAGCCATAGGAAACTGCCAGAAGCAGTAAGCCAAGCACAACAAATGAAATAATTCTATAGAAAGTCTGTAATGACGATAGGTCCATTAAAAATACTTTTAAAACTGTTACGCTCAACAGCAGGATGCCGAGAATGCGTGCTCCACGAATACGTTTTAAAATACCCACTCCTGTTAAAATAGATGCGTACAAAGCCCAGAGAATGGACAGTGAAAGCTGATAAGCGTAGTGTGAAGATTCAAAGTTAAGAACTTGTTGCGGAAAACGGGACCGAAAATAATCATATGTCTCTATAGAAAATAAGATCAACGACAGTGCTTGGATTATTATGAAGATGATTTTAAAAATGTTACGCTCTTCCGATGTCAGATTTTCTTTATACCATTTGATGGCGTACAAGAAGATGTATAAACCGACGATGGCAAAAGAACAAACCAGAAACCGGCCATTTAAAATGGGTATGAAACTCTGAAATGGTTCAAAGTGAAAATTAATATCGTACGCAAAGCGAATCAACACCAGGAAGCTCATCAGATAAGCTCCACGCCGCAAAACCTGCAAATTCATCTTGAGGCCGATAAATCCCAACGCAACCATTTCAGCAGTCAACGCAGGCATTATCCAGCGTTGTTCTAGAATGATAAAAGTTGCAATAACTGTCAGAATTATCGAGACTATCGCGTAAGATGCTGTGCTTATTCGAGCCATTAATGCCGATTGGCTGATAATCATGGCCAACCAAATCTCAACAACTGCCAGACTTAATGTAAAAAGCTTTACCGGCCATGTAATTTCACCATGATATTGATGGAAAAAAGCTAGAAAGAAGAAAAGGGCCGAACCGAAAATTACACTTTGATCATATACGGTATCGTCGTTTTGCGAATTTAATCGAGAGATAAGGATATAAAGATTATAAAATATGAAGAACATTAAAATTACACCGAAGGCAAGCCATTTCTGAGCATCGTTGTAAAATTCAGAGTGCCAGCCGAAATAAAGCAGGGCAGTGCCGAAAAGAGACGCAACAACCAATGACGGCCATTGTCGAAAACGCATCAGCAATAAGGTCCCCATGTCCAGCAAGAGGATGTATCCAAACAGCGTCATAGGCTGGTTTTGTCCAGTGGATAGCATGATTGGAGTAAGAAAGCCTCCCAGAATTGCTATTGCGGCTAAAGAATAGGCCGTATATCTTATGGAAAGAGTCATTCCTGTGGTAGTAACCGCGAGCATGCAGGCCGCTGCCAGGGAAGCGGGAATCAGATGATAAAGGGCAAAGGCCGCATACAATGCCAAGTAAAGCACTGCAAGGCCACAACCGCTTAGCATCTGGCCGTATAATCCAAGATTCTTTTTTTTCTGAAGGTACTCTCCTGCGCCAATAAATACGGCACCCCAGAATATTCCAAGGATTACTCGACCCGTTTCACCGATCAATTTATTGTCGAAAGAATATTTAAGAAAGAAAGCGACGCCAAAGAGAATGGCCAGTACGCCAATGCGTCCAATCCAACGTGTGCCAATTGCACTTTCAAGAGATGAATCTAGCGCTTTGTTTGTTTCTCTTTTCGGTTCTGTTTTGGGAATGAATTTCGTTTCAGGTATTTCTATACCATTATCTTGTTGTAGTGATATGTTCTCTTCAACGAGGATTTCGCCCTTTAACTGTGCTACTTCATTTTCAAGGGCATTAACTCTGGAGATAAGCAAATCTATACACTTGTCACGTTCATCATCAGACCGCATAACACACCTTCAGACTAAATTTATTTGTTTCTGAACAAGTATTTGCCTAATAATTAATTGTGTGAACTTAATTTGCTTGGTGATTTGAAAAAGGAAATAGCACAAACTCTTTTTTCTTAAAAGAAAAATGTTATAAAATTTGGATTTATTTCTAGGGCTGTTCAAAAATGTTCAGATGCAAAGCGCGTGAAGCCAGAGAAGTGAGGCGTACTTTTTGTGTACGTCGCAACGACGAGGGCTGAAGCGCAATCCCGATTTTATCGGGACAGATGCACATTTTTCAACAGTCCTTGCTTAGTTCCTGCTTTTTCATCATGATTAACACCGCCGAAATTGCGCCTTCGGTCATGCCGATAATGCGCTCCATCTGGCCGAGAGTTTGCGGCGCTATTTTGGTGAGTTTTGCTTTTAGTTCGTTGGAGAGGCCGGGTACACAGTTATAATCAAAGTCCGGCGGGATTTTCTTTTTTTCCTGATCTTTTAATTTTTTCACGGCATCGAACTGCCGCTTGATATAGCCTTCATATTTCGTTTCAATTTCAATCTGCTGTTTGACAAAAGAATCATCTTGCGGTTCCCAGCCGGGAAATCCGGTAAGATTGTCATAAGAGATTTCATGACGTTTCAGCAAACCGTGAAGAGTGGAGTGATTATTCAAAGGCGGCGATGGAATTTTTGCCAATGCTTCGTTTATTTCCGGTGTTGGATTGATCGATGATGCTTTGAGATGTTCAATGCCCTGTTCTATCTTTTTAATTTTGTCATGAAGCTCCAGATAATGCGCACGTTCAATCAACCCCAGCTCACAGCCTTTGCCCATCAAACGAATGGTTGCATTGTCTTCCCGCAAAATCAGGCGGTACTCGGCACGCGAGGTAAACATTCGGTAGGGTTCATCCACACCTCTAGTTACCAGATCATCTATCATCACTGCCATATAGGCTTCAGAGCGATCCAGAATAAATGCTGGTGCTCCCTGCACAGCGCAGGCGGCATTTATGCCGGCCCAGAGACCCTGCGCCGCCGCTTCTTCATAACCCGATGTGCCATTTATCTGCCCGGCCAGATACAGGCCGTCAACCAATTTTGTTTCCAGCGTAGGTTTGAGTTGCGTGGGCTGAACAAAATCATACTCGATGGCGTAAGCCGGACGCATGATTTGCGCCTGTTCCAATCCTTTTACACTGCGCACAATCTTGTATTGCAATTCCAGCGGGAGGCAGTTGCCCAAGCCCTTGGCGTAAACTTCCTGCGTGTCCAGTCCTTCATGCTCAAGCACCACCGGATGGCTTTCACGCTCACTGAAACGCATAACCTTATCTTCCAGCGATGGGCAGTAGCGGGCACTCACGCCTTTAATGATGCCGGAATACAGAGGCGAGTGCTGAATATTTTCCCGAATTACGCGATGTGTTTCAGCGGATGTGGCAGAAAAATAAGAAGGTAGACGCTCCGTACGCAACGCCTTCGTGGTAAAGGAAAAAGGCTGCGGCGAAGGGTCGCTGTCCTGACGCTCGAGTCTGGAAAAATCAATGGACGAAGCACATAGGCGCGGAGGAGTTCCTGTTTTCATTCTGCCGATATCAAAACCAAGGTTTTTAAGATTTTTCGCCAGCCCAATAGAAGCCAGTTCTCCGGCGCGTCCCGATGGGATTTGAGATGCACCGACGTGTACCAGACCGTTTAAAAAAGTTCCGGTGGTGATAACAACTTTTTTCGCTCCGTAAAAATGTTCGCTTTGATCCAGTACTCCTATTACTGTGCCGTCTTCAATGACTAAGCTCTCTATCATGGCCTGCCGGATATAAAGATTTGGCTGGTTCTCGACAACGGCTTTCATTGTCAGACGATAGAGTTGTTTGTCACACTGCATGCGGGACGAATGCACAGCCGGACCTTTGGAAGCATTAAGCATACGAAAATGCACGGCTGTTTTATCCGTAACCTTGCCCATCTCGCCGCCGAGCGCGTCAATCTCTTTGACGAGTTGACCTTTGGCTAAACCGCCGATTGCCGGATTGCAGGACATGAGGGCTATAGAGTCCAGATTGATATTGAATAAAATTGTCCGGCAACCCATGCGAGCGCAAGCCAGAGCCGCTTCACAGCCGGCATGCCCACCGCCGATTACCGCAACATCATAATTGTCTGTTAAATTTTCCATGCTTAATCCGATTACTTGCGCTTGTATTAAATCAATGTTAGAAAACACCACAAAGTCATACCGTTGAATAGCGGCATCCAGAACTCTTTTCCCGCTCCTAGTAGGGAACCCCGGCGCATGCCTGGGGGCGGGAATTAAAGGAAGGGGAATTTTAAGAATTTTCACCCTCCTTTTGGTTTCCTCCCCTCAAGGGAGGAAAGAGCAATAGTGGATTTCCGTTTCCACAGGAATGACAACTTTTTCTACGGCATAGACTGTAAAAAAACAACAAAAAAAGAGGCGGCCTTGGGTAAACCGGATTTTTGGAAAAATTCTAAGCGGTACTACGACCTGAAAAGCTACTGGCGAAATCTGTTCGGCTGTAATGTCCATAAACTGCAGATTGATGCAGGCTTTACCTGTCCGAATCGTGACGGGCATGTGGCTGCAGGCGGTTGTATTTACTGTGATAGCAGAGGATCAACTTTGCGGCAGAAGGGTGAACTGCCATCAGTTGCCGAACAGATCGCCTCCGGTAAAAAATATTATAAGCCGCATGCGTCAAAATTTATTGCTTATTTCCAAACATTTACCAACACTTACGCTCCAGTGGAAAAATTGCGGGCAATCTACGATGAAGCTTTGAAGCAGGAAGACGTCATCGGCCTTTCCATCGGCACAAGGCCGGATTGCCTTGGTCCCGATGTTATCGAATTATTAAGCGGCTATGCGAAAAAATATCACATCTGGGTTGAACTGGGTTTGCAATCTGTTCACGACAAGACTCTGCAGTTCATCAACCGGGGACATAATTTTCAGCAATTCTTGGACGCAGCGAATGCTTTGGCGGGAAGCGGCTTAAACATTTGTGTTCATATTATTATTGGCTTACCGGGCGAAAGCGACAAAGATGTGCTAACCACAGCCAAAACCCTTGCGTCACTTCCAATCAACGGCATAAAAATTCACTCTCTACTGGCTTTGGAAGGAACAATTTTGGGTGATATGTATAAAAAAGGTACGGTAAGTATGATAACTAAGGAACAATATGTTTCTTTGACCGCCGATGTTCTGGAGGTATTACCGCCGGAAATGGTCATCCAGCGCCTGACTGCCGACGGTTACCGCGATATTTTTCTTGGACCGAACTGGGCAATGAATAAATTAGACGTGTTGAACTCAATAAATAAAGAATTGGAGCGGCGGGACTCTTATCAAGGAAAAGAATATATAAAATCAAAACCAGATCCTCCGGTAAAAAATTCCGGGCAATAATTTGTTCTTTTGTCACTTCGAATCTCGATTTATCGGGATGAGAAGTCTTATAAAAACAAGATGTCTCGTTACACTCGACATGACAAAATAAAAAATTAGCTGTAATTTGAGCATAAAAATTGCTAAGTGAAGGGTTAAGGCTGTTTTGCCGAAATGTTTACAAAAAACAATGGAAATCAATTAAAAATAGAGGATATCCGCTTATCGCCGGAATTATTGAGAATTAATTCCCGCTTTACCGGCGGGGGAGGGCTGGCGAAAATTCTCCTTATTTTGATTGTTGCGCTTCCATTGATTTTTTATAAGGACATTATACACATAATAAAGGATAAATCGCCTGACGAACAGCTTGTGCTGACGGCGATGGCTGTGTTTTTTTTAGCAGCTTTTTTCTTTACATTGTACAAAATGACCCAAAACAGTGGCAAAGTTCTGATAGTTACTGAAAAAGGCTTTTTTATAGAACCGGGACTGGCTGAATTTTGGAAAGATATTGACGAATACAGATGGAATGTTCCTTCTGCTGCAAACAAAGATTTATTTTCCGGGCAAAATGAAGGAACGTCATTGCTCTTTTTCAATAATAAGGGGGCGTGGCCAAAAACATTTGACCTGATGCAATACAACATTTTTTTTACACCCGATCAGATGCAACAGGTGGATACAATCTGTAATCGTATGGGAATTAAAAGATCAGAAAGTTAATTTTTACTTAGATTTATGATAGCAATAATTAATTATAACGCCGGAAACATAACGAGCGTAGCACGGGCTCTGCAAAATATCGGGCAGGATTTTGTCATTACGGACGATACAACAAAGCTCGAAACTGCGACTCATGTAATTTTCCCGGGTGTTGGCGCGGCCGGAGAAGCAATGGCTTATCTGCGCGAAAAAAAGCTCGATACCTGGCTGAAAAAATATATTAAAACCGGCAGGCCGCTTTTGGGCATTTGTCTGGGTACACAGATTATTCTGGATTATTCCGAAGAAAATAAAACCGAATGTATCGGCCTTGTTGCCGGTTCCACAAAACGCTTTCCCGACAATCTGACTTCCGTTGGTCAGGTATTAAAGATTCCGCACATGGGCTGGAACAGCGTTAAGTTGCAACGCAGTCATCCGGTCTTTAAAAATGTTTCGCCGGATGCCGAATTTTATTTTGTGCATTCCTATTATCCGGCACCGTCTGACGATGCAGCCTTTTTAGGAACAACCGATTATGGCATGATATTCTGTTCTGTTCTGGCCAAAGATAATCTTGTGGCCATGCAGTTTCACCCGGAAAAAAGCGGGCGTCCCGGATTACAGATTTTGAAGAATTTCTGCGCTTGGGAGGGGCAATGTTAAGCAAGAGGATAATTCCCTGCCTTGATGTGCGTGACGGCCAGCTCACCAAGGGTATCAAATTCAAAGGAAACGTGGATATCGGCGATCCGGTAGAAGCCGCACGGGAATATTACGAACAGGGCGCTGATGAAATTGTTTTCTACGATATCACGGCATCGTCAGACAAACGCGACATCATGATTGATGTGGTAAGGCGCGTGGCAGAAACGATTTTTATTCCTTTTTCCGTGGGCGGCGGTATCCGCAATCTGGAAGATATGAGGCGTGTGATTCTAGCTGGAGCGGAAAAAGTCAGCGTTAATTCCGCCGCGGTCGATGAACCGAAAATTATCACTCAGGGAGCAAAAGCTTTTGGTAGTCAGTGTATTGTGCTGGGCATGGATGTAAAAAAAGTGGAAGTATCCGATAAAATTCCCTCAGGCTACGAAATGGTAATTCACGGCGGCAGGATATTTACCGGTATTGATGCTCTGTGGTGGGCCAAAGAAGCGGAAAAGCTCGGCGCCGGTGAAATTTGCCTGAATTCCATAGACGCCGACGGCATGCAAACAGGATATGAACTGAATTTAACAAAATTGGTTTCCGAAAATGTACGTATTCCGGTTATTGCCTCAGGCGGTGCGGGAAAGCCGGAACATCTGGCTCAGGTATTAACGGAAGGAAAGGCTGATGCGGCTTTGATTGCATCTATGGTGCATTATCGTACGTACACAATCACTGAAATCAAACAATATTTAAACGAAAAACAAATAAAAACGAGAATGCTGTGGTAGTTTGATAATTATTTTCACTAGGAAACACCGATGTGAAGTATTATAATATGCTTATTAAGTTAGGAGGCTAATTAAAGTGGATGCAAAAAGGTATGAATTAAATGTCCAGTTGGCGCAAATGCTCAAAGGCGGCGTCATTATGGATGTAACCAATGTTGAACAGGCAAAAATCGCGGAAGAAGCGGGAGCCGTGGCGGTCATGGCTCTGGAACGTGTGCCTGCAGATATTCGCAAAGACGGCGGAGTGGCCAGGATGTCCGATCCTTCAATGATTGCCGCAATTAAAAAAGCCGTATCCATTCCGGTTATGGCGAAAGCCCGAATCGGTCATTTTGTGGAAGCGCAAATCCTGGAAGCCTTACGTATTGATTATATTGATGAAAGCGAAGTTTTAACTCCGGCTGATGAAGAATGCCATATTGATAAAACAAAATTCTCGATTCCTTTCGTCTGTGGCGCGCGAAATCTTGGTGAAGCCTTGCGCCGGATTGCCGAAGGCGCGGCAATGATTCGCACCAAAGGCGAGGCGGGAACGGGAAATGTTGTAGAAGCTGTCCGCCATATGAGAACAATGAATCGTGAAATTCGACAACTGGCACAGATGCCTGTAGAGGAAGTCACCGGTTTTGCTAAAGCAAATGGTCTTCCTTATGAATTATCTTTAAAAGTCAAGGAGTTAGGACGTTTGCCGGTGGTTAATTTCGCGGCAGGCGGTATTGCCACTCCCGCTGATGCGGCGTTGATGATGCAGTTGGGCTGTGATGGTGTTTTTGTAGGCTCGGGAATTTTTAAATCAGCCGACCCGGCCAAACGAGCACGGGCTATCGTCAAGGCAACAGCTTATTTCAATGATCCTCAAAAGGTTCTGGAGGCTTCTATGGATCTCGGAGAAGCCATGCCCGGTCTGGAAATTTCTCAAATTCCACCCGAACAAATCCTGGCAGGACGCGGCTGGTAATTTTCTATGACTCTTCATTTAGTGAGCAACAAACCATCTGTAATCGGCGTTCTGGATTTACAGGGCGGAGTGCATGAGCATCTGGAACACCTGGAGAGGTTAGGCGTAGCTTATAAACGAGTTAAGCAGGCAGAGGATTTTGAGGATCTCGCCGGATTAATTATCCCCGGCGGTGAAAGTTCCTGTTTGTCCAGATTACTTAATATTTTTGAAATCAAGAATGTATTGCTTCAGGCTCATCGACGTGGAATGAAAATCTGGGGCACCTGCGCGGGAGCAATTCTACTGGCGAAGGAAGTGGTTGGTGAAAAGGCTTGCCTTGGTTTGATCGATATTACAATTGAACGTAACGGCTTCGGCAGCCAACTGGATAGTTTTGTCAGCGAAGCTTTGATTCCAGCTGTTGCTCCTGAACCCATACCTCTTACTTTCATTCGCGCGCCTAAAATTATTGATGTGGATCCTGATGTTAATATTCTTTTGAAAATTGATGATTATGTAGCGGCAGCGGAAACTGAATCCATATTGGTTACTGTTTTTCATCCGGAGTTAACCGGATGTCTTGCCTTTCATCGTTATTTCGCCATGAAATGCGGCTTGAAAACAACTGGCAATAATCATGATTATATTGATCCGCTTTGGAAAAACTGGAGCTGGACAAAACATGCCGGCATAATTTAAAAAAAATAAAGGAAATTTCATCCTCATCAAAATCAAAAATGTTGAAGAAAATTTTTTTGCCGTCAGCCGTTACTGGGGAAGCTTAAACTCATCGTTAAAGCGTATTGAACCAATCTGTGCGATGCACACGGGCGTTGCTATTTCCGATATCAACTGGGTCTGGAATGAAAAGCCTTTAAAAAAAGACGACGTACAAGCTATTGCCCAAATAAAAGAATATTACAAAAATTTAAATCTACGTTTCTGGTGGTGGGTATATCCCCGTGGACAATCGCCTGAAACCTCAAGAATGCTACAAGAAGCGGGACTGCGTTTAATTGCAAAAGTCCCCTGTATGGCCGCGGATTTGAATAATTCATTATCCGACGCAAAGTTTTCTGAAAATATATCAGTCATCGAAGTAAAGGATAAAAGCGACTTGTTTTTTTGGGAAGATGTTTCCTTCCATGGTTTTGAAATGCCTCAACACGCCAGAGAAAAGTATGACACTTTTGTTTCTTCATTTAATCTTGGCGGGCAATCTCCCCAAAGACTTTTTCTAGCCAGTTTAGATGGAAAGCCCGTAGCTACCTCCCTGCTTTTCACGCACGGAAAGTCGGCGGGCATCTACTACGTATCTACTCTTCCGGATTATAGAAACAAAGGATGCGGTCTGAGCATCACACAAGCAGCGATGCAAGCAGCGATGCAGGCGGGATTTAAAGATATAATTCTACAGGCAACACCATTGGGGGAAAAGGTTTACACCCGGGCAGGCTTTAAAGAATACTGCCGTGCGGAAATTTATAAACTTTAATGTCAGCTTAAAGCTATCCTGAAACATCTCAGAATTTATAACCTCCATCATCAATTTAGGCATTAAGCCTCAATTTAGATAATACAAAATTGTCTCTTCTTAATTTTTAAACGACTTCTTTGTTGCGCTTTATTGATTCTCCTTAAGAAACAAATTCATAAAAAATCAATATAATTAGCATATTATATATGTTGGCATTTATCTTGCCCTAATCAAAGTTGAAAGAAAAACTTTTTGAGGGAGGTATTGATAATGAATTCGGGAGATACAGCGTGGGTTTTGATGGCCAGCGCTCTGGTCTTATTAATGACCATACCGGGACTGGCATTTTTCTATGGAGGATTGGTTCGACGCAAGAACGTTCTGTCTATTTTGATGCAGTGCTTTATTATCGTTTGTGTCATTTCTCTGCAGTGGATGTTGTTCGGTTATTCTTTGGCGTTCGGTCCTGATTTCCATGGCATCATTGGTAAACTGGATTGGATAGGACTTGCAGGAGTCGGTGCGACACCGAATCCTGATTACACCAAGACAATTCCTCATTCTGTCTTTATGATTTTTCAGGCGATGTTTGCGATTATCACACCAGCCTTGATTATCGGCGCTTACGCGGAGCGGGTAAAATTTTCCGCATTTCTGATTTTCACCTTATTGTGGACAACATTTGTCTATGATCCGCTGGCGCATTGGGTCTGGGGTGCGGGAGGTTGGATGAGGACACTGGGCGCACTGGATTTCGCGGGTGGAATAGTTGTGCATGTGAGCTCCGGAATCTCGGCACTGGTACTGGCTCTGCTTTTGGGAAAAAGAGTTGGCTACAATCACAGACCCATTCGTCCGCATAACCTGCCCTTTACAGTATTAGGCGCTGCTCTTTTATGGTTTGGCTGGTTTGGATTTAACGCCGGCAGCGCGCTGGCCGCCGATGGACTTGCCGCCAATGCCTTTATTACCACGCATATTGCAACCGCAGCGGCAGGTCTTACCTGGGCTTTAGTGGAATGGTGGCATAATAACTCTCCGACAATCCTGGGCGCCGCGACCGGTGCTGTTGCCGGACTGGTGGCCATTACACCGGCCTGCGGTTTTGTCAACCCGATGAATGCCATGTTTATCGGCATGATCGTAGCGGTGATCTGCTATCTTGCTGTAGCGATAATTAAAGGCAAACTTGGCTATGACGATTCTCTGGATGCTTTTGGCGTGCATGGTGTGGGAGGAGCTGTCGGTACAATAGCAACAGGTTTTTTCGCGGAAAAAGCAGTAAATGCCGCCGGCGCAGATGGCTTGCTTTTCGGTAACGCTCATCAGCTTGGTGTTCAATCCTTATCGCTTATAGTCACAGTTACCTTTGCCGTGATCATGACTTTCATCATCTTCAAGATTGTGGATGTGTTTATCGGTATGCGTGTGGAAGAACACAACGAAATCGTCGGTCTGGATTTAACGCAACAAAGCGAAGCCGCTTATACAGTGATTGAATAGGAGGAATAAATCATGAAACTAATCATTGCCATTATTCAGCCGCACAAACTGGAGGCGGTCAAAAGAGAGCTTGAGGCAGTGGATGTAAATTTGATGACTGTCTCCAATGTTCTGGGACAGGGCCGGCAAAAAGGCCTCACGGAAATATACAGAGGCGCGAAAGAAGCTGGCGGACTGCTCAATAAAGTCCGGCTTGATATCGCGGTAAATGAGGATTTTGTCGAGCCGACAATTAAGGCGATCACCAAAGGGGCTCATACCGGAGGCGTCGGCGACGGTAAGATTTTCGTAGTGGAGCTCGCGGAATGTATTCGCATCAGCAGCGGTGAACGCGGCGGTGGCGCCATAGGCTGAGGTTATCTTATGAATAAAGATAAATTTAATACCGAAAAAAATACATTGCAGCGCTTTGTTTTCGACTGCGAAAAAACAGTCATCCGTCATGCATTGGTAAGAACTAAAGGCAACATAACTGCTGCCGCAAGACTTTTAGGAACTACAAGACGCGTTCTGACTTACAAAGTTCATAAATACGGTATTGACTATGAACAATTCAAACCTGGATGGAGTGTAAAGGAGAATTAAGCACTATGAAAAACTATATGAAGAAGATAATTACTGCTGTTTTACTTTTATTGATTATTGCCACATTACCCGTAACTATTCGGGCAGAAGAACAGAAGCCGGTCGAGCCGGAACAAATAACTGTGGAGCAAAAGCAAGAAGAGGATAAAGTAACCGGCGAGGTCGCCGCAAGTATTCTCAGCGCTTACATTTGGCGCGGTCAGGAACTGAGTCGCCACAGCGTGGTGATCCAGCCCTCCGCAACGGTGAGCTATCGGGGAGTTACTGCCAGCATCTGGGGCAATCTGGATACGAGGCCTTATAATGTTGGAGACGAAAAATATTCATCCAATTTTACAGAAACGGATGTTACCATTTCCTATTCGCGAAAATTCGGCATGGTGCAGGTAGGCGCCGGGTATATTTACTATGGCCTAGCATCCTTGACGCCGGGTGGAACAGACCCGCTTGATGCTCAGGAACTCTTTGTCACCTTGGGCTTGGATACGATTTTGGCACCCACAGTGACTGTCTATAAGGAAATCGATCATTACCGTCAGTGGTATGCAACGCTGGGTGTATCCCATACCTTTGCCCTGCATGAAAAAGTTGGTTTGAAACTGGCGGCAACAGCAAGTTATTTGCTTTCTACCGATGAGACCACTTATCCCAAATTTGACGGTGATTCTCTGGCAACCACGGACAAGTTTAATAATTTGCACGATGGCATAGTTTCTATTTCTTTGCCAGTCAACGTCATTTCATCTCTTGCGGTTATTCCGACGGTGTCCTATGTCTTCCCGCTGTCCGACGATGCGAAGTATGAGATGAGAGCGCGCGGTCTTCAAGGTGCGGCCAATCCGTCAGACAAGGATTTTTCATACCTTTATGGCGGGATTGTTTTGAGTTATTTATTCTAAAAGCTATATATATTTATCAGTCACGGCAAGCTTTCGAAAGGATTGCCGTGACTTTTTATGAGAATGTTTTAAAGTGTTTACTTGTAATATAAAGGGGAAAATATGCACGCGCATTATTTACAACATGTTCCGTTTGAAGGGCTGGGCAGCATTGAACCCTGGCTTAAAGCGGCCGGGCACGAAATAACAAATACCAGATTATTTGAATCAGCAGAATTCCCTGATTTAAAAAAGATAGACCTGTTAGTGATCATGGGCGGTCCGATGAGTGTCAATGATGAAAATACGTTCCCGTGGCTGGTTTCCGAGAAACAGTTCATTTGTAAAGCCATCAATTCAGGGAACCCTGTCTTGGGCATTTGTCTTGGTGCGCAGCTTATTGCCAGTGCTATGGACGCTCGAGTGTACCGAAATTCGGAAAAAGAGATCGGGTGGTTTCCCATCGAGGGGGTCGCATCGACCGACAGGTCCATTTTTAATTTCCCGCCGTCTATGAAAGTGTTTCATTGGCACGGTGAGACATTTGACTTACCATCGGGAGCTGCCCACCTGGCGAAAAGTGATGGATGTGAAAATCAGGCCTTTCAAATCGGCAAGTCGGTTATCGGTTTGCAGTTTCACCTGGAAACCACACCAAAAGCGGCTTGGGAAATTGTTTCCCATTGTCGCAAGGAACTGGTTCCATCGAAATATATACAGACAGAGGAAGAAATCCTGTCAGCCACTCCGGAGAGATATAAATCAATAAATCAACTGATGGGTAGTGTCCTGTCTTTCCTGCTGCGAAAAGATGGCTAACTGGACCGGGTATTTAACGGCAGCTTCCGCATTGAGAAATTGTTCGACAATATTGTAGTCAGGCATATGCATATTTCCTGTATATTGCTTTTCTCCTTTTTCCGATTCACACAGCATTTCTACCAGAAACAATCAAAAAACTGCTGAACTCTAACTTAACATGTGGTACAAATCTTAAAGACAGGTTAAAGGCTTCCCGGATTTTTTAAAGAAGAAGACATAAAAAGCAACCTTCAACGCATTCTGCCAACGGTATAAATTATTATGCCTAAAATACTGATTGTTGATGATGAAAAAGATATAGTTGATCTCATTTCTTATAATCTGGAGAAAGAGAGATTTTCTACGGTAAAAGCTTATGATGGCGAAACCGCCCTAAAGCTTGTCAAAACACAAAAGCCGGATTTAATTATACTTGACCTTATGCTGCCCAAGATGAATGGACTTGATGTATGTCGGGCAATTCGCCATAATCCGGAAACGGTTGGCCTGCCGATAATTATGTTGACGGCAAAAAGTGAAGAAGTTGATAAAATAATCGGTTTGGAAGTAGGGGCTGATGATTATGTGACCAAGCCGTTCAGCATTAAAGAATTAATTGCCAGAGTGCGCAGCATTTTACGTCGCCTGAAGGAAGGTGAGAAATACGCAGGTAAAGAAGAGTTCATTCATAAAGGACTTAAAATAAATTACGTTTCGTGTCTTGTTTCAGTTAATGGAAAGGAAGTAACGCTGAGTCCAACTGAACTTAAGCTTCTTTTCTTCTTATCTCAAAATGCCGGTAGAGTTTATTCCAGAAACCAGATTATTGATCACGTCTGGGGCGATGATACTTTTATTACGGATCGTGCCGTTGATGTACACATCCGGCGTTTACGATCACAAATAGAAGAGGATATGGAAAATCCCCATTATATTCTTACAGTTCGTGGTTTTGGCTATAAATTTGCCGATAAGAAATAAATTTCTGCTTATTTTAAAATTAGATTAACTATTCGTGTTGTTTCTGCATTTTAATCAAACTGTCATCAAATTGTAACATTTGTCATCTATAATACAGGAAAATTAAATCAGGAGGAGAATTAAATGTTAAGTATTTTCAAAAAAACAGTAATGGCAATGGTAGCTTTTTTTCTAATGAGTGGCCTTGCTTTTGCCGGTTCATCAATTGTTATCAAGGGGTCAACAACGGTTTTGCCGGTTGCCCAAGGGACACTGGAAGCCTTTATGAAAAAAAATCCCCAAATTCAGATATCTCTTTCTGGTGGCGGCTCTGGCGAAGGCATTAAAGCATTGATTGATAAGACAGCGGATATTGCCACGTCATCCCGCGAAATCAAAAAAGAAGAAGTTGATCTGGCCAAAACAAAAGGTATGTATGCTGTCGCTCATGTCGTGGCCAATGATGCCATTGTTCCGGTTGTTCATCCTAAAAACAAAGTTAAAAATTTATCCATCGATCAGTTAAGCCAGATCTATCAGGGCAAGATAACCAATTGGAAGGAAGTCGGTGGCGATGATCTAAAAATCGTCGTCATTTCGCGAGACTCTTCTTCGGGAACTTTTGAGTCATGGGACCATTTCGTCATGAAGAAAGTTAAAGTAACACCTAGAGCGCAGATGCTGGCGTCCAACGGTGCTATAGTTACGGCGATTGCCAAGAACCGTTATGCAATCAGTTACCTGGGGATTGGTTATGTCAATAAAAGCGTCAAGGCTTTGCAGGTCAATGGAATACCTGCTTCTGTGCAGACGGCTATTGCTAAGGAATATCCGCTCTCCCGCGAACTTTATATGTACACGGATGGAGAAGCAAAGGGTGACGTGGCCAAGTATATTGATTTTGTCAAATCACAGGAAGGACAAAAAATTGTCGTTAAAGAGGGATTTGTTCCTTTGACGGAAACAAAGGGGAAAAAATCAGCTAAAAGCAAAGAATAACTAGGTACGCTTTTATAGGGTATTGCAGTGAAAACAGATTCTGTAAAAAAGATGGTTCTCTTCGTCTGCACACATAATGCTGTCCGTTCACAGATGGCGGAAGCGTTTTTAAGCAAGATTTACGGAAATCGATACGCGGCCTTTAGTGCCGGTTCCGATCCCGCACAAATTGATCCCCTTGTTGTATCAGTGATGAATGAAATTGGCATTGATGTCAGTCATGCCTATTCCAAAGGATTGGATATGTTTAAAGACTATACCTTCGACTACGTGGTGACCGTCTGCGATCAAGCCAGGGAATCCTGTCCGTATTTTACAGGAGGAAGTTTCCGTATCCATAAAAGTTTTTCCGATCCGTCCATGTTTGATGGACGGCCTGATAACAAAATTAAAGAATATAGAAAAACACGAGATGAAATAAAAACATGGATAGAAAAAGAATTTAAATAAGACTCTGAGGAATAAATCGTGTCCAGACACATTAAAGAAATTATTATTAAGTACATCTTTTTCCTGTTTTCGCTGGTGTCCATTGTTGTTTTGGGACTGATTGTTTTTTCGCTTTTTCGGGAAGGACTACCTATATTGGGGAAAGTATCAGTGCGCGATTTTATTTTCGGCATGGAGTGGTACCCCACTTATGATCCGCCCTCTTTCGGTATTTTCCCGCTAATCATAGGTTCTTTAATTGTTACATTTATGGCTACAATAATTGCTGTGCCATTAGGTGTGCTGGCTGCTATTTATATTTCCGAGATCGCTCCTGCATCCATTAAAGAGATTCTCAAATCGGTTATAGAACTTTTGGCTGGGTTGCCCTCTGTCGTTCTTGGTTTTTTCGGGATGGTGATTATTGCTCCCTGGCTCCAAGAAACATTTGATCTGCCCACAGGCTTAAATATTATTAACGCATCGGTGATTCTGGCCATGATGGCGATACCGACTATTTCCAGTATTTCGGAAGATGCTCTTTATTCCGTTCCCCGTGAGTTCAAAGAGGCGTCTTATGCTTTGGGTGCCACTAAATTTGAAACCATTATACAAGTGATCATTCCGTCAGCAATGTCCGGCATTTCTACAGCGGTAATGCTTGGTATGGCGAGAGCCATCGGCGAAACGATGGTTGTTTTGATGGTGGCCGGTGGTGCGGCGGCTATTCCCGAGAGTATATTTGATTCAGTTCGTCCTATGCCCGCAAGCATTGCAGCAGAAATGGGAGAAGCACCTTTTCGGAGTGCTCATTATCAGTCGCTTTTTGCCATCGGTATTGTTTTATTTTTTCTGACATTAACATTTAACCTGATTGCCGATTATGTCTCCCATAAATTCCGGCAGGTCGGGTCGGGTACATTGTAAACGGAAATAATATGAATTCGTTAAAAAATAATTCAATGAAGTGGCGCTATTTTAAACAGGCTCTTTTTTTCGGCACGGTGCGTTTATCGGCATTGATTATTGTTTTGGCCTTGGGCGGCATACTGTTTTATATTATTGTGAACGGTATTGGTGCAATCAGCTGGGATTTTGTTACCAAAACTCCGACCGATTCCATGACAAAGGGCGGCATCATGCCTGCCATTCTGGGTACGATCTATTTAACCATAGGGGCCATTGCCGTAGGATTGCCCCTAGGCATTGCCTCAGCAATATATTTGACAGAATATGCCATTCAAAGCAGATTTATACGCTTTATAAAAGTCGGCATCAATTGTCTGGCCGGTGTCCCTTCAGTTGTTTTTGGTTTATTCGGGCTGGGTTTTTTCGTTATCTTCATGAAATTCGGTTCGAGTATCTTATCCGGATCTCTCACTTTGGGTTTTCTGATTCTCCCGACAATTATTGGTGCCGCGGAAGAAGCATTGAAAGCTGTGCCTCAGACTTTTCGAGAGGCATCACTTTCGCTGGGTGTGTCTAAATGGCAGACAACTTATAGAATTGTTTTACCTAACGCCATGCCTGGAATTCTGACAGGATCTATTTTAGGCATAGGGCGTGCTGCCGGAGAAACAGCTCCTATTATGTTTACCGCTGCTGCATATTTTACCACCAAACTGCCCGGTTCTGTTTTTGATGAAGTGATGGCGCTGCCGTATCACATTTATGTATTGGCAACGGCTGGAACGAATATTGAGGCAACAAGACCTATACAGTTTGGTACAGTACTTGTTTTAGTTGCCGTTGTTCTGGGAATTGATCTGTTTGCGATTATTATTCGCAGTTACATGAGAAGAAATAAAAGGTGGTAAGAATGGATTCCAGTATTATTAAATTGAATAACGTAAATTTCTATTACGGGCAAAGTCGTGCCCTGACGAATATTTCGATGAAGTTTGTAAAAAATAAAGTCACGGCTCTTATCGGACCTTCGGGATGCGGCAAATCCACGCTGTTGAGACTTTTGAACCGAATGAATGATTTAATTAGCGGGACGAGAGTTGAAGGAGAAATACTTTTTGAAGATAAAAATATCTATGCGCCGGATATTGATCCGGTCGAAATACGCCGAAAGATTGGGATGGTTTTTCAGAAACCCAATCCCTTTCCCAAAACAATTTACAATAATATTTCCTATGGACCGAAGCTTACAGGCATTGGAACGGGGAATATGGATGCTTTGGTCGAGCAGAGCCTGAAACAGGCCGTATTATGGGACGAAGTGAAGGATATTTTAAATAAATCAGCAATGAATCTTTCCGGTGGCCAGCAGCAGAGGCTTTGTATTGCCCGTGCGTTGGCTATGAAGCCGGACATTTTACTGATGGATGAACCTACTTCTGCGCTTGATCCCATTTCTACAGCGAAAATTGAAGAGTTGATTGAAGAATTGAAAAAGAACTATACTATAATTATAGTTACTCATAATATGCAGCAGGCGGCCAGGATTTCCGATGAGACAGCGTTCTTTTATATAGGAAACTTAGTCGAGTATAATAAGACGGATAAAATATTTACTAATCCGGATATAAAACAGACAGAAGATTATATTACTGGCAGATTCGGGTAAGGATTAACTGGAGGATCAATTATGGAAGAAAAACGACATACCAGTTTGCATTATGAAAAAGAATTGCAGGAAATAAAGAATAATCTGATTTATCTTGGCGCTGTAACGGAAAAAGCTATTCAGAATGCGATGAAATCTCTGTCGGAAAGAAACTCCAACATGGCGCGTAAGGTTATCAAAGACGATGATGAAATTGATAAAATGGATGCGGATATAGAAGAACGGTGTATAAGAATACTTGCTTTGCGTCAGCCCACGGCGATAGATTTAAGATTTATTACAACAGCGATAAAAATTACAGGACATCTGGAAAGAATCGGCGATATGGCAGTTAACATCGCGGAAAAAGCCATTCAGCTCAATGAAGAACCGATACTGAAGCCATATATTGATTTGCCGCGTATGGCTGACCTCGTTGGAGAAATGATCAAAGACTCTTTGGATAGTTTTATCAGAAATGATTTAAATATGGCCGATAAAGTCCGGCGGACGGAACAGGTCACCGATGATCTCAACGAACAAATCTTCCGCGAACTTCTGACATTTATGATGGAGGATTCCAAAACTATTCATCGGGCTTTAATGATTATGCAGGTATCAAAAAATTTGGAGCGTATTGCCGATCACACTAAAGGCATTGCGGATATGGTCACTTATATGGTTACCGGTGAAAACGTAAGACACCAAACTTCAATCATCAGCGGCGAGGAATCAGCTTGAAAAAAAATCTTTTTTACAAAATATTTTTTAGCTACCTTGTCATAATATGTATATCTTTTTTTCTTTTAGATGTTTTCATGCGTAACGAGGTAAGGGAGGTACTTACTGCCAAAATTGAAACGGAATTATTTTCCTATGCTCAGCTTATTGACCTGAGCTCTCCCCGGAAAATATCAAATCAGTTGGAGCAAGTTGCGAAAATATCGAATTCCAGAGTTACTTTGATTGACGCTCAAGGAAATGTTTTTGCTGATTCAGAAAAAGACATTGCCAACCTGGAAAATCATTTTAACCGCCCGGAATTGCAGGAAGCGAGACTGCGGGGCAAAGGTAAGTCGGTGCGATTTAGTAATTCGCTGGGCATTGATATGCTATACGTAGCCGTTACAATCAAAGATGGGGCAAGAACTACCGGTTATGTTCGTCTGGCACGTCCTCTACATGATGTGCAGAATGTGATCGACAAAGTATATCAATATATTCTTCTCTCACTATTCATAGTGGCAATTATTTCGCTCATGATTGCGCTGTTCTTTTCTTACCGCCTGGCTGCGCCAATTAGATCTATGGAAAAATTTACCGAAAGATTACGGCAGGGAGAGCAGGTTGGAACAATTATTTTAGATACAGCAGATGAAACCAAAACACTGGCCGATAATATTAATTTTCTTGTTGAAGAACTGAAAAACAAAATCAGAACTGCCAATGAGGAGAAAAGTAAATTAATGACGGCCTTTACCAGCATAAACGAAGGCGTCTTAATTATTAATGAGCAAAACATAATAGAGTTTGTCAGTCCCGTTCTAAATAATATGTTGGCTGTTCAATACGATGACGTATACGGAAAGACACTAATGGAAGCTTTTCGCAATATTGATTTACAAAAATCTTTTTTGGAATTTAAAGAAGCACACACAAATGTGTCTCGAGAAATTACTATGGGTACTGTAGAACCGATTATCTTAAGTGTCAGCATATCAACGGTTCATGGCCATCCCGATGAAGAAAAAACTATGATTGTCTTTCACGACGTAACCAGGCTTAAAAAGCTTGAACAAATACGAGTTGATTTTGTAGCCAATGTTACTCACGAGATCAAGACACCACTTACGGCGATAATTGGATATTTAGATACAATCAAAGACGGCGCAATAAATAATATTGAGGAAACAAAAAGATTTATTGATGTAATTTTAAAACAAGCCGAAAGACTTAATCGCCTCGTTGAAGATCTGCTGACAATATCAAATATTGAAATGAAAGAAACAAAGCTTAATTTCGAAAGTGTCTCCTTAAATGCAGCTTTAACTAATGTTATTTCTCTGGTGGAAGCCAAAGCGAAGTTAAAAAATATTACTATTCAAAACGATGTGAGCGAAAATATTGCTCAAATCAAAGCTGACAAAGATAAGCTTACGCAAATATTTGTCAATGTTTTAGATAATGCGGTTAAATTTACACCGGAGTCGGGCACTGTCGTCATCAAAACTGATGAAGCTGGTGCTTATACAGTAGTATCGATTAGTGACACGGGTATCGGTGTGCCCAAAGATGAAATTCAACGGTTAGGAGAACGTTTTTATCGAGTGGATAGATCTCGTTCGCGCGATTTGGGCGGAACCGGGCTGGGACTATCAATTGTTAAGCATCTTATGATAGCACACGAAGGCAAGATGGAAATCGAAAGTCAATTGGGTCGCGGCACAAAAGTGTCTTTATTTTTCCCCATAGTAAAAGGATAAAAATGGAATGGGGTTCACCGGTTTTTCTTTTCATCAATATCACCCGGATACATCATGGCCTCCGGTCCCCGCTCGCGTGTGCGGACGCGAATGACATCCTCGACAGGCGTAACAAAAATAATGCCGTCGCCCGTCTCGCCCGTATAAGCCGATTTCAGAATCGCTTCAATCGCAGCGTCAAGGTTGCGTTTGTTCAAAACAATATTAATTTGTATCTTGGGAAGCATGTTGACCTGATAGGTTCCGGCGCGTCCGACCAGCTGAATCCCTCCCTGGCGTCCATGACCGCGCACCTCAAACATATTCATGCCCACAATGCCTATCTCATTAAGGGCTTCCCGGACATCGTTTACTTTATCTTCGCGAATAATTGCTTCGATTTTTTTCAGCATGGCAAAATCTCCAATGTATAAAAGCTGTAACTGTTATGTTGTCTATGAGTATGATCTTTCTCCATGGGAACTGATATCCAGCCCCACTTCTTCTTCCATCGGGCTTACCCGCAATCCGATGCTCATGTTCAACGCCTTGGCCAGCACATAGGTCATACCGAAGGAAAAAGCGATGGTGACGATGACAGCAATGATCTGAATAGCAAGCTGGCTGGGATTACCAAAAAATAACCCGTTGGCTCCATCGGCGTTAACGGCTACTGTAGCGAATAAACCCGTGGCAATGGTGCCCCAGGTGCTGGCCATGCCGTGACAAGCCCAGACATCAAGCGATTCGTCCAGTTTGCGTCGATCCCGGAAACGCATAGTATAATAAGAAAGAGGCGCGGCTACGGCCCCGATAATCATAGCAGCCAAAGGTGTAATATAACCGCAAGCCGGTGTCACCGCCGCCAGGCCGACAACCATTCCTGTGGCGATCCCCAGGGTGCTGGGTCTGCCGTCCAACCAGGAGAGCAGCATCCAGACCAGACCGGCGGTTGCCGCTGAGGTGTTGGTCGTCACTAAAGCATTTACCGCCACACCATTTGCCCCGAGAGCACTGCCTGCGTTAAAGCCGAACCAACCGACCCACAGCAATCCGGTTCCCAAAACCGTTAGCGGAATATTGTTCGGTTCCATCGGAACATTACTGTAGCCTTTGCGCGGACCGATAACTAAAGCAAACGCTAATGCGGAAAATCCGGCAGCAATATGCACAACCGTCCCGCCGGCAAAATCGAGAACGCCCATTTCCTTTAGCCAGCCACCTTGTCCCCAGACCCAGTGGCAAAGAGGATCATATACCAGCGTCGCCCAGAGAAGACTGAAAAGCAGAAAACTCTTGAATTTGACCCGCTCCACGAAAGCACCTGTAATCAACGCAGGCGTAATGACAGCAAACATCATCTGAAAAGATGCGAAAAGTTCATGAGGAATGGTTTTAGCGTAGGCGGTGTTCGGCTCGGCGCCGACTCCCTGAAAACCCAGGAAATTCAATCCACCGATCAATCCACCGATGTCCGAACCGAAGGAAAGAGAATATCCGTAAAGCACCCACTGCACTCCGATCAGGGACATGAAGATATAGCTCAAAGTTAAAGTGGAGAGCACATTTTTTCTCCTCACCATACCTCCATAAAAAAACGCCAGAGCCGGCGTCATCAAAAGAACAAGAGAACAACACACTAATATCCAGGCCGTATCGCCTGCACTGATTTGCGCACCCATTATATTCCTCCCATCTATATAATGGGATTACGTAACAGCAATTATCCTGCCATAATATATTAGCTATTAAATACAGCTGGTTATGAAATTTACAAAAAGGCGGAAGGGCGCATATTTGTGCAGCTTGAAAAATGATGAAACATAATTGTACCGATTTATTTAGCTAGTATAACAGAGTTTTCTATGTTCCCGCCTGCACAGGAATTGCTAGAACAATAGGGCTACTTTTTCAACAAATCCAGCCGCTCTTTGATTCCCTTTGCTTTGACCGTTTCACCGCGATCTAGATAATATTTTTGCAGTTTGGTTAAATACGCCCAAAGAGGTCGCCTCCATCCGTTCTCGGCGGAAGTATTGATGGCTGATTGTAAAATTTTTTCATCATAAGATAGATACTTTACCAAGATTCCGCAGGCAATTAAACGGGAAAGGGGATCACTAATGGATTTAATTTCCCCAACAGCTTTTGCCATATCTTTGCTTCTGGCAGCCTTTATAAAACCGCTATAGTTGGAAGGAAGAAGATTATCTTTTACCGCAGCAAAGCTTCCTTTTAAAAAGGAATAATAGGCAAAATTGGATTCATTGGGCTGGAGGTTATTAATATGAATAAATTCACTATCGTCAAATTCTTCCAACGCCGCCGTGTGCAAAGCATATTTGGTCAAATAAATTCTGGCTAAAAGATTTAAATCGTTACCATCAGACAAGGCTTGTTTTGCTTTGTAAAAATGAGGCTCAGATGCACCTTCTTTGCCGTTTAAAAAATTAGTTTTGTAGTTTTCGAAATTTCGGAAAGCCACATCTTTCCAATCAGGAAGCTGTTGTGTCGATCCGCAAGCGCAAATAAATACCAACAATACCAGGATTAAATATTTTCTCATGGCAATTTAATCTCCGGTTCTTTTTTCGTGGAAATGATCGAATCAACTCCTCTAGCCACACCTTCCACGGCTTTAAGCGTATCGTCTACATTCGAGCGCAGTATACCAATATCTTTCAAGCCGTCCGAAGCATCTGTGCTTATTTTATTGATGTTATCCACGGTGGGATTTATTTTTTCCAGTTTTCCATTAACATCCTTGAGTATTTTATTAAACTGCGGCATTGTGCCCTCCTTGCCGAATACCTGCACATCGGCTTTCCCCGCCATAACATCAACTTTACTGCTTATTCGTTCCAGATTTTCCGCGATCTGAGTTATTTTGTCCAGCAAGGGCTGCACCTTTTCAATCGAGTCATTGATGTCATTAACTGTTTGCACTTCCGGAATTTTGCCTTCCGGCAACGGTTCGCTATTTAAATTATCAGTTGTCACGACAACGCGCGCGGTACCGATCAACGAGCGGTAAAGCGTAAAAGTACTATCTTTTCTGATCCATTTTACATGTTTTTGAGGAATTTTAATTTTAATTAGCACGATACCTTTATTGTTGAGCTCCAGCTTCTGAACCTTACCGATAGTAAATCCTGAAAATTCAACCGGCATACCTTCTGTAAATCCGTCACCCGACCGGGAAGCAAGTGTAAAAGTGTCATGTCTGGTAAAAAATCCTTTTTCCTGTGCCAGATAAAGAAGAGCCAGACAAATTATAATTGCCGTGCAAACGATAAACAAACCAACTTTAATTTCTCTTTTCATTTAGATAACGCCTCATATTTTTCTCTCATCCATTCATAATCATATATATGACAGCTTAAATAAAAATCTTCAATATTTTTTAGCGCCTGAAAAATGTAATCAATATTTTTCAGATGCGGAACAATTTTAAACGGTCGATCGATAATTATCAAAGCATCTCGAACCATAGCAGCTCTCAGCAGCATAGCAAAAAATCGCTCTTCATTAGTTAAATCAGGATTTCTCTTATAGGCAATATGTTCCAATTTAAGTCGCCGCAATGCGCTAAAAACAATCGGCTCGACTTTGGCTAAGGGCATATTCTCATGATACTGCTTGATTAAGGCTATGTTCATCAAAACACTTTGATTAGAAATCAGAGGAACATCAACGGAAACAGGCGCCGCCTGCCGCGGATTATTTTCCATAAACGCTTGCAGACCTTGATCCAGAGCCTGTTCGTTCTCAAAAAATTTTAAAATAATTTGATGATTAATGACAACACCTCAATAGTCATAATGGCTGCAAAAACATTGACCATCCCACGGGAAACAACGATGGGAATACTGGTAAGCTCGTGCGAAGCCTGCAAACCAAAACGAACCGGAATTAAAATGATAAAAAAACCGAAAACAATACTTTTCAGCAAGGCTATTACTATATCAGAAAAATTTGCCGAATTTAATAAAATGTTTGAATATGCATCCATACTCATGCCAAAAATTAAACTTGAAAATAAAATACCACTGCCCAGCAAAGCTACAGAAAATAAAGTGCTCAACAAAACTATTGATATCACTCCATTAATTACTCTGGGCACCAGAAGGTAATTGATTACATCTATATGGAATGCTTCCAATGCACTCATTTCTTTATTGACTTTCATCACAGCCATTTCCGTGTTGATAGCGGAACCTGAACGTAAAGTGATCAACAGTACCGTTATAAATGGAGAAAATTCGGTAACAATAAAACCCATTAAAAGATTGCCAAAATATTGCGTGAGCCCTAATTGCTTTAATTGGAGAAAAAGGACACCTATAAGCAACGATCCAAAAATTATTGATACTATTAGAAAAATTGGCAATATTTGTACGGAAGTAAAGTATATTTGATCAAGCAACACTGTACGCATAGCACTGTTGTAAGTGTTGCGGTTAAAAATACGAAATAAAACTTTCCCGGCAAAATAAATAATATCGGTAAATGATTTTATAAATTTTATTGCCAAACGCCCTATATTTTCTAGAAAAGCCATAAATACAAATTCCTTAATTTTGTGATAGTAACACATGATGGCCAAGACTTCAAACATCTAAAATCTAAGAATATTTCATTGACAAAAATACGGCTATCGTTATATTAATCTAACTTGTTAAATAAATTAATTTTAAACAAAGTGACAGAAAAGCTTTATTTTTCTATCAATCAATATGGTGGAGGATGATATGGAAAACAAAAATCGTAAGACATTTTTCATGTTCTTATTGGCGTTTTTAGTTGCATTTTTTATTGTTTCTTTTGTAGAAGTTCTAAGATCTTCTTTTTTTCCGTCTGGTGCGCCAGAAATTCAAACGGCATCAGCAGTTTCCCCAGACGCTATGCCTGGTTCTTTTTCCGATTTAACCGAGCGTGTTAAACCCGCAGTAGTTAATATCAGTACAACAAAAATACTTAAAGGACGAAACGGATCAGGCCGATCGCCTTTCAGAGGACCTTTCGGAGATGACTTCTTTGAACGCTTTTTTGGCGATATACCTCAACGCGAATTTAAACAAAGAAGCCTTGGTTCCGGTTTTATTATAAGCAGCGACGGCTACATATTGACCAATAATCACGTTGTAGAACAGACAGACAAAATTCTGGTAAAAGTCTCCGACGGCCAAGAATACGAAGCAAAAATTATTGGTACCGACGCAAAAACCGATATTGCCTTAATTAAGATAAAGCATGAAAATAACTTGCCTTTTGTCGAAATTGGCGATTCCGATGCGGCAAGAGTGGGCGAGTGGGTCATTGCCATTGGCAATCCCTTTGGTTTGGAACAAACCGTTACAGCCGGCATTATCAGCGCCAAAGGACGTGTCATTGGCGCTGGAGTTTACGACAATTTTATACAGACTGATGCTTCCATAAATCCCGGCAATAGCGGAGGACCATTATTTAATATGGCCGGAAAAGTCATCGGTATCAACACGGCAATTGTTGCCCAGGGGCAGGGAATAGGTTTTGCGATACCAATCAACATGGCAAAAAGTATTTTGGATGATCTTAAAACCAAAGGAAAAGTAACGCGAGGATGGCTGGGCATTTCCATACAGAATATTACAGAAGACATAGCAAAAAATATCAATCATCAAAATAAGAATGGTGCTTTAGTCTCCGATGTTTTTAAAGGCGATCCTGCAGACATAGCTGGGATTAAAGTTGGTGATATAATTACTGAAATAAACGGAAGGCCTGTTAAAGACACTCATGAATTACTTCTGACAATAGCATCTCTTCATGTTGGCGAAAAGGCAACCATCAAAGCCCTGCGTGATGGCAAAGAAATATTATTTAAAATTGCTGTGGCAGAGCGTAAAGACAAACACGAAATTGCTCTGACTAAAAAGGCAGGTGAATATTTCGGAATCTCTGTACAGGAAATAACCAAAGACATCGCTAAACAACTAGGAATTCCTCAAGATGCCGGCGTAATAGTTACTGATGTAGAAGAGGGTAGTCCGGCAGATGATGTAGGCATTCAAACGCACGATATAATTGCCCAAGTTAACAAAATTAAAATTACATCCATAAAACAATACAACTCGGAAATGAACAAGGCAGCCCAAAAGAAGGGAGTTATGCTTTTAGTTAAGCGTGGTAAGGCTAATTTCTTTGTAGGATTGCACATGGAATAAAGCACAGAGTCTTTATTTGCAAAGAAAAAGGCAGGTTAAAAAAACCTGCCTTTTTTGTGTCTCCTTAACGATAATGTTTCACGTGAAACATTTCATTAAACCGAAACAGATAAATATCTATTTCCTTTATATCCGTTATTTTTATACTGATCCGGGACAAATGGAAAAACATTTTCATCGGTACATCTTTATCCCAGCACATTGCATGCAAAAAGAACTGAGCAAGTTCTGAACAAATAACCCGCCAATTATTTTTTGTCTTCGTTATCAAGCGGAGCCAGCCAAATAATCTTATCCTTAATATTGTAGCACTAAATTGTTCATCATGGAAAGGATTGACAACAAACTATCTTTTGCTTTTCCGTATCGGTAATATTAAAAACCATTAAAGCACTTCCGGCTGCTTTCTTTACATGCAGAGGGCCATGAATCGAAAATCATCTTTTTTAATTTATTCATATATGCTTTATACGTTACTCTATACTTACTACATCTTTTATGTTTTTCCATTTTATGAAATTAAAACATCATTTCAATTCCTGTTCATTCAAAGGAGCAACAACTCTCCAGAAAAAATCAAAAAATTTGTTTATCGTATCGGTGAGCTTCCATTTCATACCATGAATATACCAATTTTGTATGTGTCTGTGTATGATCATCATATAAAGATCAACAAAATAATGGTTTTCAATATCTGATCTTATTGCACCTTTTGTTTTTGCCTTTTCAATGATTCCGTTCAATATATCTATTTCTGCTTCTCTTTTATAAGATTTGTCGGCCATAAAACTTTTCAATGGAACCGTTATAAAAACTGTAATTGCCAGTTCAGGATTGTTGTCGAAAAAATTCATGGTAACCCAGAATAACTTTCGGAGCATTTCGCGAATATCCTCGATTCCCCCTAAATGCATCCTTAACAATGAAGCGAGATCTCGCAATTTTTCATCAATTATAAAAAGACAAAGGTCTTCTTTGGATGAAAAATATTTGTAGATGGTTCCTGTGCTTATTCCACTTTCCTTAGATATATCACGCATATTGACAGTATGAAAATCTTTCATAGAAAACTGTCGCAATACGACCGGATACAAACGTTCTTTTATTTTTTCATTAATGACTGGTTTTTCTGGAATCATATTTTTTTACTTTTATATTTTTCTTGAATCAGAATATGAAACATTGTTTCATATGTCAAGCATTAATTGAAACATTGTTTTAATATAATTTACCAATAGGCTCATAAAAGTTTTTTCGAATATTGTGATTTTAATTTTACTCTACAAAGCTTATATTAAAATGATCATTTTCTCCTTGACGAAACAGTTTTGCACTAATACATTCAGTAGATAAAACTTTTAAGGAGCCAATATGGCTAACGATGAAGTTAAACAAATTATGATTAACGGCCACTTGGTTGGAATTATTGGCTTAAATGATATAATAATAAAAACAGCTAAAAACCAGCCCGGCAAGAGCGATGAGGACATAAAAAATATTTTACTTAATGAAATTATCGTCAATAATTATGTGCCTCCCTCCGCAGTCGAAGCCTATGGACATGCTCTTTTACGCGAATATAAAATAACTCAAGGGTTCCCTGTTGCTGACGAACCAAGCCACGGATTAAATATAGCAGTTTTGGGTATCGGTTGCACTCGTTGTCATCAATTGGAAAATGATGTTCGTGATTTACTATCGGAAATGAAAATTGCCGCTGATTTACATCACATTACTGATTTAAAAGAAATAGCACAGTATGGGGTATTAGGTTCTCCGGCTCTGGTTATTAATAATAAGGTAATGTCGGTTGGCGAAGTTCCGCCTAAAAGTAAAATTCGCCAATGGATAATTGAAGCCTATAATCCATCCGATAAATAATACTAACATTCGGCATAATTTCAGAATGACAAAAAATAATTTCTCGCAAAAATTTTATTCGTCTTTTCGTGAAGTCATCATTATTTTAGCCATTGCTTTATTTATTGCCATTGTTTCTAACTCCATTAGATCTAATAATACTCCCTTGTTTGGTTTTTCCTCCGCGGCTTTGATTAAGGAACAACAAGCAAAAATTCCTTCTATAACTCTTTCTGAAGCTTATGATCTTTATCTGAAAAAGAAAGTCATATTTATTGACGCCCGCGATCCTTATAGTTTTGAAGAAGGCCACATCGTTGGCGCAATCAACATTTATCCTGATGAAGTTTCATTTCACACAAAAAGTCTTAAAGCAAAAGCTAATCAGGGTTTTATTTTCGTAACATATTGCGATGGTCCTCAATGCCCATTAAGCAAAGAAACAGCACACGCGCTGATATTGCGCGGAATCTCAACAGTAAAAGTTTTAGTAACTGGATGGAGTCTCTGGTTAAATGCCGGATATCCAATCTCTAAAGGAAAAAAATGAAATTACGAAACTTTCCCCGTCCCTTGCTTCCTGTTTTTGCTCTACTTTGCCGATTGACTTTGGCCATAATTTTTTTGTACTCCGGTATAGAAAAACTTTTTAATCCGGGCGATTTTGCCGTAGCCATTTATAACTATCGTCTGCTTCCGGACTATGTCATCAATTTTGTCGCCGTACTCCTACCGTGGTTGGAAGTTATCATAGCGATAAGCCTTATCAGCGGTACTAATACTCGAGGAGCCGCCTTGCTTTCCGCATTACTTTTTCTGACATTTGCCACAGCGTTGACGATCAACTTAATGCGAGGGTTGGATATTTCCTGTGGTTGTTTCGGAGCGTCTTCAGGAAATATAAATTGGTCTTATCTCGTGCGCGACTTTGCACTTTTCTGCATGTCTGTTTTTGTTATGATTTACGACCGGGGCTGGCGTTATTTCGTTGTTTAGTTCTATCGAAAACGTTATTGTTGGCAATCGGGGCAATAAAAAGTGCTTCGTCCTCCCTGCTTTATACGGCAGATTGTCCCTCCGCACATTAAACAGCATTTTCCTTCACGTCCATAGGCTTTTAACTCATTTTGATTCTCGCCTTTACAGCCATACAGATCGCGCCAGTCGGAAATAGACGTCCCCCGCTTTTCAATCCCTTTTTTCAAAATGCTTTTAGCATGACTAAAAACTGTCTTCCATTCCTTTACAGATAAATTTGCGGCTTGTCTTAAAGGAGAAATCCCCGTGCGATATAAAATCTCACAGGCGTAAATGTTGCCGATGCCGGCCACCGCCTTCGGGTCCATCAGCAGGACTTTAACATTGACCTTGCGTCTGGCCTGTTTCTCCAGAAATATACCCTGATTAAAACCGGTGAGCAGGTCGTTGTCTACTTTCTCGTGCTTTGTCTTTTCGACGCTTACTGTGGCAAAGCGTCGCGGATCAACAAGAAAGATATCTCCTTCTTTAAAGGTTATTTTCCATCGGCTATGTTTCGGCCTTGCTGAACTGGATGACAAAAGCAGCCTTCCGGTCATCCTCAAATGTATCAGTATTGAATTCCCATCATCAAGATGAATGGCGATTGTCTTTCCCCGGCGTTCAACGGCAAGAATTCTCCTTCCCTGAACATTTCTCATCCCGTTCAATTTATCGTCGTAAACCTTTGAGGTTAGTATTACGCATCCGCAAATTTTCCTTTGCAGCTGACGACTCAGGGTTTCTACTTCCGGCAACTCCGGCATGGACGATCTCCAGATTAAAATTAAAATCGGTTCCCTTATTACTAAAAAGCATTCCGTTTGCCTACTTCTTTTTCTCTGGGAGAAATGTTTCCTCTAAAAATAATCGGATATATTTTAAAATGCTGATACCTCTCTATTCCAGTATTGACGGGAGCTAGCGAATATTGATTCCATGATAAATATTTGCTTAAAATACTTCCGGCTGAGTCTGATAAAAATGTTTTTCCCCACATTAATGCGCCAAAGAAAGCCGGTGGGGGATATTTTTGAGGAGACGCTATCAAATAATATTTTAATTTTTTCTGTCAATAATGCAAAAAAGTGTTGACAAAAATTTTTGTATGAGTACATTCGTAAATTAAGAAGTAATTTTTTCATCACAGAATTATTTTACAGGAGGGAGACCTTCATCAAGGAGGAACAAATGGAAAGCGAGACCCTGTTCAAAGAGGAGGAGGAACCTCCTGGTCATTTGACCGGTCTTGTTAATGCTAAAAATAATGTAAGTGACTTTTTGTTATTCAAAGAAGGGATTACCCCGTATTCGATTAAACAAAAGTCAGATAGCGTTTTATTTCCTTTTAAAGATTCCGCCCGCTCCCGTATCTTCCGAACACGACTTTATCCCGAAATCACCCGTCTGGAATGGTTCGATTGGCACTGGCAAATGCGTAACGCCATTAGGGATGTTGATACTCTTTCCGAAATAATTAATCTTTCGGACAATGAACGCCAGGCAATGATGCACCATTCCGGTGCTTTGCCCGTTTCCATTACTCCTTATTATGCCAGTTTGCTTAATCCCGATGATCCTTCGGATCCTCTGCGTCGTTGCGTTGTTCCCGTAGTGGATGAGTGCCTGCATACTGAAGGCGAAGAAGAAGATCCTCTCTGCGAGGATGTGGATTCTCCTGTGCCTGGCATTATTCATCGCTACCCTGACCGTGTTTTGTTTCTGGTAACTGATAGCTGCTCAACTTATTGTCGCTATTGCACCCGTTCCCGCATAATTGAACGAAGCAAACATCATTTAATAAGTTTGGAAAAATGGGAAAAGGCTATTCAATACATTGCCGGTAATAAGAATGTGCGAGACGTCCTGCTTTCCGGCGGCGATCCTTTAACCCTGTCCGATGAAAAACTGGAATGGCTATTAGCTAAATTGCACAAGATTTCTCATGTTGAACTTATCCGTATCGGTACAAAGGTGCCGGTTGTTTTGCCACAGAGAATAACGCCGGCTCTAACAGCTATGCTCAAAAAGTATCATCCTTTATGGATGAGTATCCATATTACCCATCCCAAAGAACTGACTCCGGAGATGAGTGCCGCCTGCATTCGTCTGGCTGACGCCGGTATTCCACTGGGAAGCCAGACAGTTTTGCTTTCCGGTATTAATGATGACGTTGAAACAATGACCAGGCTGGTGCATGGTCAATTACAAATCAGAATCCGTCCTTATTATCTGTATCAATGCGACCCTATTCCAGGCTCTTCTCACTTCCGGACCCCCATCAGCAAGGGCATTGAAATTATTCAGGGCATGCGCGGACATACCACTGGTTACGCTGTGCCTACTTATGTTGTCGACGCCCCCGGCGGCGGCGGCAAAATTCCTTTACTTCCCGAATACGCCATTGGATGGGAGAACGGCGCCTTGCTGCTGCGCAATTACGAAGGCAATACCTTCCGCTACCCCGACAATCACGCAAAGTCTAAGGATATACATTAAATCGGCAGAATTTTTTCAGGGGGTAGATAGTTTAACTGTGGGTCGCGTCAGTAAGAAACTCAAAATCGGTCTCACCTATGATCTGCGCGACGATTACCTGAAAGAAGGATACGGTCTCGAAGAAACTGCCGAATTCGACCTCCCCGACACAATCGAAGCTATCGAAAAAGTAATTTTTGACAACGGCTTTATTGCTGATCGCATCGGCAACATAAAAGCGTTGACCCGCCGTCTTGCGGCAGATAATCGCTGGGATCTTGTTTTTAACATTGCCGAGGGAGTGCATGGCTTTGGCCGTGAAGCGCAGGTTCCCGCACTTCTGGAAGCATATAACATCCCGTATACTTTTTCCGATCCCCTTGGCCACGCCGTTTCTCTTCACAAAGGCATTACAAAACAGATTCTGCGCGATCTGGGAATTCCCACGCCTGACTTTGCCATAATTAACAATGCAAAAGATATTGAAAAGGTTACTCTTCCTTTTCCACTTTTTGCCAAACCGGTGGCGGAAGGAACGGGCAAGGGTATAACGGCGCTTTCCAAAATAACTACTCGTAAAAATCTGCAAAAAGTCTGCAGGCAGCTTTTAAAGACTTTTCAGCAACCGGTTCTGGTCGAAACATATCTTCCCGGACGCGAATTCACCGTGGGAATTCTGGGAACAGGAAAGGATGCCCGTGTCCTGGGAGCACTGGAAGTAATTCTGAAGCCCAACGCGGAAAAGAACGCTTATTCTTACGAAAATAAAGAACACTATGATAAACTGGTCCAGTATGTTCTGGCCAACGATGATGAAGCCCAAAAAGCCATGGAAATCTCCCTGATGGCTTGGCGCGGACTGGATTTAAAAGATGCCGGACGCATTGATTTGCGCTCCAATGTTCATGGTGTTCCTCATTTCATGGAAGTCAATTCCCTTGCCGGACTTAATCCCGTGCGGTCTGATTTGCCCATTTTGTGTTCTAAAATAGGAATGAGCTATCATAAATTGATAAGT
Organism: Deltaproteobacteria bacterium HGW-Deltaproteobacteria-2; assembly: GCA_002840505.1. Taxonomy (NCBI): domain Bacteria; class Deltaproteobacteria; species Deltaproteobacteria bacterium HGW-Deltaproteobacteria-2. The sequence continues at coordinate 885,955 of PHBC01000001.1, forward strand.
TCCATTATTAAGTCAGCCCTAAAGCGCACGAAAAAATAATTATCCATAAATGCCGGTGAAATAAAATTGAAGAAAAAAATATTAATTTTGCACAGTGATATTTCGCCGGATGCCAGCCAAGACGAACTTGATTGCCTTGAGCAGGCCGAAGCTATAGCCCAAGCTCTGTGCACACTTCATTACGAACCCATTCTTCTGCCTTTTGAACTCAATTTAAATCATACAATAACGATGCTGCAATCATTAAAACCTTTGGCTGTTTTCAACATTGTGGAAACTCTGGACTCCAAAGGCAATCTGATTCATTTTGCGCCTGCTTTACTTGATTCTTTAAAGATTTCTTATACCGGTTGTCCAACGCAAGCTGTTTTTCAGACATCCAATAAACCTCTATCCAAGAAAATCATGCATTCTGCCGGGATTGCCACTCCGGACTGGATAGAGCAGGATGGTTTCAGTTCTCAACAAGAAATTTCCGGGCACTATTTAATCAAGTCTTCCTGGGAACATGCCTCCATAGGCCTCGATGAAAACTCGCTCATCATCTACACAAACAAAGCGAAGATATTACAAGAAATGAAACGCCGCGAAGAAAAACTTGGCGGCTTCTGTTATGCCGAAGCTTATATTGACGGCCGTGAATTCAATGTCGCGCTAATATCAGATAGGGCTGGCGTCAAAGTATTACCAATAGCTGAAATGTTGTTTCAGGATTACGCACCGGACAAATTGAAAATAGTTGATTACAAAGCTAAATGGGACGCGGATTCTTTTGAATACAACAATACGATAAGAAAATTTGATTTTGATGACGACGATGCCCCGTTAATATCGTCTTTGAGTGAAATTTCTCTGCAGTGCTGGAATATTTTTTCCCTGCGCGGTTACGCACGCGTTGATTTTCGTGTTGATAACAACGGCAAGCCCTGGGTACTTGAAATAAATACCAATCCATGCTTATCTCCCGACGCTGGTTTTGCCGCAGCACTTGCGCAAGCCAATATAAAATATCACGAAGCTATCGGTTTGATACTTGATAATGCATTAAAATCAAGGGCATGAATTCCAACGCAAGCATTGTGATTCATGCCCTCCGCTATGCGTGATAATTTGACCTGCAAGCTTCCGTGCACTCTGCTTCTGGAGCTTGGGTCTCATTAATTTTTTAAGGAGATTTTAATTCTGTGTTAAGAACCATTGTATTTCTTTTCTTTTCCAATTTATTTATGACCTTCGCCTGGTATGGACATTTAAAAAATTTTAACAGCAAACCTTTATTGTTTGTTATATTTTTCAGTTGGGGTATAGCTTTCTTTGAATACGTTTTGCAGGTACCCGCCAATAGAATAGGATTTCAATATTACAGTCTGGGACAGCTCAAAATTATTCAGGAAGTTATCACAATGATTGTTTTTGCCGGTTTTGCGATTATGTACATGAAACAACCTTTGAAGCTGGATTTTCTCTGGGCGGGACTTTGTCTTGTCGGCGCGGTTTACTTCATGTTTCGAGAGGGATTGCCTCAATCTTAATATTTTATGAAAAATTTTACCTATCGTCAACAGATTCAGCCTTCGGATATCGGAGCCATTGCCGATATCGTAAAATCAAGCGGCTTTTTTTCCGACGAGGAGGTAGCAATAGCCATAGAACTGGCTGAAGAAAAGCTGGAAAAGCAGGAAGCCAGCTCTTACCGGTTTTTATTTGCCGAAAATAAAAATCGTGTCATCGGATATGCATGTTATGGCCTCATTCCCGCAACCTCTTCCAGTTACGACATTTATTGGATCGCCGTCCACAAAACCATGATCGGCAAGGGACTGGGCAAGCTTCTTTTGGCCGAAACCGAAAAATTCATTTACCAGAGTGGCGGCAGACAGGTTTATGCAGAAACATCATCAAGAGACCAGTACAAACCAACCCATGGTTTTTATGAGAACTGCGGTTATCGAAAAGAAGCTTTCTTGAAAGATTTTTATACGGAAGGCGACAGCAAAATTATATACGCAAAAACTCTTTAATAACATATAGTAAGCCCTCAAAACGAAAATGTCATGCTTTAAAACAACTTGCATTTTTTTTCAAAATTCGCTAGAGCACTGCCAGCATTTTTATAACGTTTTAACAACATTAATTTATTACGGAACGCAAGGAGGATTTTCTCATGCGCTTGTTCCCTAAAGAAGAAAATTTTTTTGAACTTTTTGAAGAACTTGCTGATAAAATTGAAGAAGGCGGCAAGCTTTTTCTGGAAATGGCTCAAACCAGGGATTATTCCGACGTAAGAGTTGCCAAACTCAAAGAAGTTGAGCATGAGGCTGACGGCATTACCCATAAAACATACGAAAAAATGCACAAAACATTTCTCACGCCCATAGATCGAGAAGATATTTATGCGCTAGTTAACAAAATGGACAGTATTATGGACGTCATCGAAGCTACCGCTGTCCGTATTCATCTTTATAAAGTCAAAAGAACATCCGATGAAATAATCAAACAGGCTCAAATTCTGAACGACGCTATAAAGAAAGTAAAAAGCATTGTTCACGCCATGCGCAATATGAAAAACTCCGCAATGATTCTGGCGGATTGCGTGGAAATTAACACACTGGAAAATGCCGGTGACATTACTTTAAGATCCATCATGGCTAATCTTTTCGAAACCGAAAAAGACGCCATTGAACTTATAAAGTGGAAAGATATTTTTCAACTCCTGGAAGAAGCAATTGACGTTTGTGAAGATGTATCCAACATCGTTGAAGGGATTGTCCTGAAACATGCTTGATTCAATGGCTTTTGTCATTTTTCTCGTTTTTGTCGCGCTTGTTTTTGATTTCATCAATGGTTTTCATGACTCTTCTAATTCCATTTCCACTATTGTTTCCACTCGTGTTCTTTCTCCCAAATATGCGGTACTCTGGGCGGCATTCTTTAATTTTGTAGCCGCCTTTTTTATCGGCACAGCGGTAGCGCATACTATCGGCAGAGGCATCATTCATATTGAAATTGTAGATAATTTAGTGATTCTTGCCGCCCTTAGCGGCGCCATAATCTGGAATCTTACAACATGGTATTTCGGATTGCCCAGCAGTTCATCGCATGCCCTGATTGGCGGTCTTATCGGTGCGGGTGTTGCCAAAGCGGGTACCAGCACACTCGTTTGGTCGGGCATAATAAAAACGACAGCCTTCATTGTTCTTTCACCGGCCATAGGCATGTTTTTAGGCTTCTTCTTTATGGTACTTTCTATGAATCTAAACCGCAATTCCAACATGGCCCGTTCTGATAAGCTTTATCGAAAATTACAATTTGTTTCTTCGGCGATATATTCACTCGGCCACGGCATGAATGATGCGCAGAAAACTATTGGAATAATTGCAATAGTTCTTTACAGCAAGGGTCTGATTAACTCCAATTTCAACATCCCTTATTGGATTATTATCATGTGTTATTCTACCATTGCATTGGGAACAATGTTCGGCGGCTGGCGAATTGTAAAAACTATGGGAACAAAAATTACTAAACTACAGCCAATTGGCGGATTTAGCGCTGAGGCGGCCGCGGCCTGTGCAATTATCGGAGCGTCAATAGGAGGTATCCCCGTTAGCACAACTCATACCATTACCGGCGCGATTGTTGGCGTCGGGTCCACCAAAAGACTCTCTGCCGTGCGCTGGGGCGTCGCCGGAAACATTATCTGGGCATGGATTTTAACCATACCCATTTCCGCTTTCATTTCCGCCGTAACATACTTTCTCATCTCATCTTTCATCCAATAATAACAATTCATCCGGCACTGGCGGAAAATAATATTGATAATTTTCTGATTTTGCCGTAAATCTGTTTTCACGTTTCATTTCATATAAAATCAACGGAGAGCTTTATGTCTCAAAAGCTATTGCCTTTTACCAAAAACCAAATCGAAAAAATAATAAAACAATATCCGACGCCTTTTCATCTTTACGACGAAAAAGCTATTCGGGAAAACGCGCGCGCCTTTAAGAACGCTTTTAACTGGAATAAAGGTTTTAAAGAATTTTACGCTATCAAAGCCGCCCCCAATCCCTATTTGATGAAAATCCTGCATAAGGAAGGCTATGGCGCTGATTGCAGTTCACTGGCCGAACTGATTATGGCGCAAAAAACCGGTGTAACCGGTGAAGAAATCATGTTTTCTTCCAACGACACGCCCGTGGAAGATTTTCTACTGGCCAAAAAATTAAAAGCCATCATCAACTTGGACGATATCAGCCACATTGCCTATCTCGAAAAATGCGCCGGACTCCCTTCTTTGATTTGCTTCCGCTACAATCCCGGCAAGTTGAAAAAAGGTAACCATATTATCGGCCACCCTGAAGAAGCAAAATACGGCTTCACCAGAGAACAGCTTTTTGAAGGCTATAAAATTTGCAAAGAAAAAGGCGTTAAACGATTCGGCATTCATACCATGGTCGCCTCCAACGAACTCGATGCCTATTATTTTGAAGAAACCGCTGAAATATTGTTTCAACTTGTAGCGGAAATTTCACAAAAGCTGAAAATCAAATTTGAATTTGTCAATATCGGCGGGGGAGTGGGCATACCTTACCGGCCGGAACAAAAACGCATTGACCTTAAAGTAATGAGCCACGGCATCAAGAAACAATACGAAAAAATTATTGTTGCCAACGGCCTTGCCCCACTGAAGCTTTTTACGGAATGCGGCCGATATATCACCGGCCCTTATGGTTATCTAGTCTCACGTGTTTTGCATATTAAAGACACTTATAAAAAATTCGCCGGCTTGGATTCCTGCATGGCCAACCTGATGCGTCCCGCTCTTTACGGCGCGTATCATCATATAACTGTAATGGGTAAAGAAAATAAACCTCGTAATGTTGTTTATGATGTCACCGGCTCGCTTTGTGAAAACAATGATAAATTCGCTATCGATCGCAAACTTCCCAAACTCGACCAGGGTGATATCATAGTAATTCATGACGCCGGCGCTCATGGATTTGCCATGGGCTTTAATTACAACGGCAAGCTTCGCTCAGCAGAACTACTTTTAAGAGCAAACGGCGACGTTGTGCAAATCCGCCGTTCTGAAACAGTCAAAGACTACTTTGCTACTTTAGATTTCAACGGTTTGACTGACTTTAGGGTGTAAGCATAAAGCAAAAAATATTATAAATATTTCTTTGGAAATGTTGTTATTCTTATTTTTTCAATTCACATAACATTTTATGGCCGTTATTTCCTTTGACATTCAAGGAACTTATTTGTATATTTTACAGTGAAATAAGATATATTCTCTTTCCTATGATTAAGAACAATCAAACGGCCACGTTAATTGATTAATTAACGTTTAATCTATCAAATTATTTACATACACAGGAAGCAACTACATGCAGGATACATCCCTTCGGTTATTAATGGTTGAAGATTCGAAAGATGATGAGTTTCTTATAATACGCGGACTAAAAAAAGGTGGATACAATCCGGCATATGAACGAATAGAAACCGCCTCCGCCATGAAAAAAGCCCTCAAAGAAAAGCAATGGGACATTATCCTTTGCGATTATAAGCTGCCGAAATTCAATGCTCACTCAGCCATTACACTATTAAAAGAAGTAAAAATCGACATACCTATTATCATTGTATCCGGAACTATTGGTGAAAATGAGGCTATAGACTGCATGCGTTTAGGCGCGCAAGATTATATCATGAAGGAAAACTTATCACGCCTTTGCCCGGCCATAGCCAGAGAAATACAAGATGTAAAAGTCAGAGCAGAACAAAGGCGTACAGAGGAGAAATTACGCCACGAGGAACAACTATTCAGGACTTTTACAGAACAAGATTCTGATTTGATTATTCTAATAAATAAAGATTTTCAAATCACTTATAGTAATCCTGCGGTGGAAAGCTTTCTGGGAATCAAGAAAGAAGAAATCATAGGAAGTAAAGTATATAATTATCTTCACCCTGATGATTTGGAACCTGTGAGAGATATACTTGATACATTTTTAAAGGATACAAGTACCAATATTAAGAATGCTGAATTTCGCATTTGTAACAAGGACGGAACATGGCACACAGTCGAAGCTGTAGGAACAAATCTGGTGCACAATAATGTCTTTGAAACAGTTGTTGTTAAACTCCGTGATATCACAGATCGCAAGAAGGCGGAAAAATCGTTGAAGGCCAGCGAAGAACGTTACCGTCTTCTTGCGGATAACGTGGCCGATGTAATCTTAACCTTGGACATGAATTTTCAATATACTTATGTCAGTCCTTCCGCTTACCATCTCTTCGGACATACAGTTAATGAATTAATGGCTATGAAAGTAAAAGACCTGGCCACGCCTGAAACATTTAGCCATCTCGTTAATGTCTTTTCAGAAGAATTGGAGATAGAAAAAAGAGCGGACAAGGATTTGACAAGATCACGGGTGCTGGAATCTCAATACATGCGTAAGGATGGAGTTAAAATATGGGTAGAGAGCAAGCTTACTTTTCTCAGGGATGAAAATAACACGGCCGTGGGAATTCTCAGCATTGTGCGCGACATTACTGACCGAAAGGAAGCGGAGAGCAGACTTCATCAAAGCCTTGATAGCCTAAAGAAAGCGGTTAGCACAACTATTCAGGTTTTGGTGTCAGCTTTGGAATCCAGAGATCCTTACACGACAGGTCATCAGTCCCGGGCTTCCGATCTGGCCTGTGCCATAACTACAGAGATGGGATTAGATCAGGATAAAGTTGAAGGAATTCGCATGGCAAGCATCATTCATGACATTGGCAAATTAGCGGTCCCCACGGAGATATTGGCCAAGCCCGGCAAATTGACAGACATTGAATTTTTACTGATTAAACAACATTCTCAGACCGGATACGAGATGTTGAAGGATGTGGAATCTCCATGGCCGCTGGCGCAAATTGTTCACCAACATCACGAGCGAATGAACGGCACAGGTTATCCCCAAAATCTGAAAGGAGATGAGATTCTTTTGGAGTCACGCATTTTGGCTGTCGCTGATGTTGTGGAGGCCATTTCTTCCAACCGTCCTTACCGGCCGTCCTTGGGTATTGACTTCGCGCTTGAAGAGATCGATAAAAATAAAGGAATTCTTTATGACGATGTCGTCGCCAACGCTTGCCTGAATTTATTCCGGGAAAGAGGATTTCAACTCAAATAAGATGGAGAGAACAGTCCATGCTATAGAAAAACGTTTTTATAATTTTTAATCGTTATTTATACAAAAAGGTTTATATTGTTATGAACGAACAAAGAAAAGCGGAACGCCTGAGGGAATTAAACGAGATTACAATATCTTTGATCTCCAAAGGAAAAAATATTCCTCAAGAAAAAATCTCATATAATTACAGTGAGGATATCTCTGCGACCGGCACTAAAATTCGTGGGAATATTCTTCTGCCTGTCGATACTCTCCTCCAGATAGATTTCAGATTAAAGACTCTGAAAAAACAGATCACCGCAGTCGGCAAAATAAAATGGATCAAGGTCATTATTGAAGATAAGTATTATGAGGCTGGTGTGGAGTTTGTCAATACAACCGACGAAGCGATCCAGATAATTGAGAATTACGTTTCGTGGAAACAAACCAGTAGAAGGCTGAATCCATTTTGGATTTTTACAAAATTTAACGAACTAGAACCCAAGTAGACAAAGCGCACCCGGACTATAAAATTCTTATAAGAAATCTTGCTATATTTTGATTAGTTATGATAAGCATTTCCACGATGGCAACATCGTGGAAAGAGACAGTTTTAATACCATGTTGCATTCAAAGGATAACAACGCTGCTAATAAAGTTAGCCGAAAAATGCGATCTGGTATAAATTAAATTCAAGCTTAAAGAATAACCAATGAATTCAAAATCTAATCGTGCCATAGGCGTATTCGATTCCGGCATCGGCGGCCTGACAGTTGTCCGCTCTTTAATGGAGCGTCTGCCTTTCGAAAATATCATCTACTTCGGCGACACCGCCCGCGTGCCCTACGGAATTAAATCGGTGGAAACGATAAACCGTTACGCGGCGCAAATTACTGAATTTCTAATCAAAAAAGATGTAAAACTTCTGATTGTTGCCTGCAACACCATGGCGGCTGTCGCCCATCAGACAATCGTTGATTTATCCAATGTGCCTGTGGCGGCTGTCGCCTCTCAAAAAATTGTTGAACAGGTACCCGTGCTCGAAGTAATTGAAGCCAGCGCCCGCATGGCTTTACAAAACACCAAATCCAAATCAATCGGAGTAATCGGAACACCGGCCACAATCAATAGTAACGCTTACGCCAGGGCAATTCATCTTTTGGATAAGGAAGCAAAGGTTTTCTCGCAGGCATGTCCTCTTTTCGTCCCTCTGGTGGAAGAAGGATGGTTTGATCATCCGGCAACAAGGCTCATCGCTCAGGAATATTTAAAACCGGTTATTGCCGAGCAAATCGACACGCTGGTTTTGGGCTGTACTCATTATCCTCTTTTAAAACCATTGCTGCAGGATATTATGGGAAAAGGGGTACACCTGATTGACTCGGCGGAAGCAATGGCTGATATTACCGCTGATTTAATTGATAAACAAAACATTGGTAATAAAAAAAGCTCACCGCCGGAATATGTTTTTTATGTCAGCGATGTCCCTTATCGTTTTCAAACAATCGGCGAGCGTTTTTTGGGACGCACGCTTGGCCGTGTGGAGTTGGTTAGTCTTTAAACTATGAAAATTATTCTTGCCGGCTACAATTTGGATTATGACCTTATCCGCGAGCTCAAAGATAAAAGCGGGCTTAATCAGGATTTAACGCCCGAAACCATTTCGGCGGCGTATGCGCGAATCAGCCGCAGTCCGAAGGCAGTCAATGAATTACGCGAAATCGCTCGCGATGAAGTGGACAAGGCGCGCCAATCCAACCATAATATCGTTTTTGAAATGGGGCACAGTTCCGTCGCCGAACATGCCGTATTTAATATTGATGTCATCGGCGTATCCCGCCTGCTTGTCGAAGAAATTGAAAAGTTTCGTTTGTGTTCTTTTACGGAAAAATCACAACGTTACGTTCTTTTTAACAAAGATTTTGTCATCCCCGAGGAAATCAAACAGGCCAACCTGACCGACTTGTTCACCGATACCGTCCAGACGCAAAACGATTATTATCACTCTCTTTATGAAAAATTGAGACCGTACATCTTTGACAAACATAAACCACTGGCGGAGGACCCGGCCAATAAATCGCTGCTGGAGGGCTGGGCCAAGGAAGACGCCCGCTATGCAATATCAATGGCCACTCAAACTCAACTGGGAATGACCATCAACGCGCGCAATCTGGAGCTGATGCTCAGACGTCTGGCTGCTCACCCACTCGCCGAAGCAAAAGAATACAGCGAAAAACTGTATATAGCTACAAAAGAAATCGCGCCGTCTCTTATCCGCTACACGAAAGCCACGGATTACGACAAATTTACCAGACAAAATCTGCGCAGCCAATCTTCTAATTTATTACAAAAATACTCTTCCGACTCTAAAAAATTATCTGAAGTGCAATTGATATCTTTTTCTCCCGCTGCCGATAACCGGCTTGCCGCTGCATTACTTTTTTCTTCATCTGACATAAATTATTCAAAATGCCTGAAAATTGCAGGAAAAATGACTCCTCGAGAAAAAAGAGGTTTTTTCAAAACGGCTTTCGCTAATTTACAGTCGCATGATGCTGTACTTCGGGAATTAGAAAATGTTGATCTGCAATTTGAACTCATCTTGAGCTCCAGTTGTTTTGCTCAGCTAAAGCGACACCGTATGTCCACGATTATCGCGCAGGATTACAATCCGCAATTGGGCGTAACGATGCCTCCTTCCATTAAAGCCATCGGCCAGCAAAAAGCTTTTATGGACATTATGCGCTATACGCAAAACGCTTATGAGCAAATCCGGAATAAAGCGCCTCTGGCTGCCGCTTATGTGTTAACCAACGCTCACCGCAAAAGGGTTTTGATGAAATTCAGCGCTCGTGAAATGTACCATCTGGCACGTCTGCGCGCCGACGCACATGCTCAGTGGGATATCCGCGATCTGACGAAAAAAATGCTTACACAAGCCAAAAAGATCATGCCTTTGACCCTCATGATGGCCTGCGGCAAAGATAACTTTTCAGAACTGTTTAAGAAAACTTTTCGCCGTACATAATTGGTTGTCAATAAATTTCAATGAAGATAACTCACAATAAACAACAAACATACATTCTTCTGGTTACAACTCTCAGTTCCTTTCTGACACCGTTTATGGGTTCTGCAGTCAATGTCGCCCTGCCCGCTATAGCCCAAGAACTTTCCATGACAGCCCTATCGCTAAGTTGGGTGGCAACATCTTTTATTCTGGCCGCCACCATGACTCTTATTCCTTTAGGCCGGCTGGCCGACATTTATGGCCGAAGACGATTTTATGTTTATGGAGCATTGATTTTTACTGTAGCCTCTTCTTTTTGCATATGGTCTCCTTCGCAATTTTTCCTGATAGCGGCTCGCACCGTTCAGGGAGTCGGTGGAGCAATGATCTTCAGCACCGGCACGGCTATGCTGGTATCGGCTTATCCCCTCGAAGAACGTGGTAAAATAATAGGCATCAACGTAGCGGCTGTTTATATCGGACTAACCATCGGCCCATTTGTCGGCGGATTGCTGACGGAGCATTTTGGATGGAGATTCATTTTTCTTTTTACGGCAGCATTAGGTTTAATCATTACCTTAATTGCCACGGCAACAATCAAAGAAGAATGGTCCGGAATCAATGGTAAACGTTTTGACTTTGCCGGTTCTCTGCTTTATGCAATTGCTCTTTTTTCCATCATATATGGACTTTCTCAGTTACCATCGTTAAATGCAGTATTTTTAATTGGCACAGGTCTTCTTTGTCTGGCCTTATTTATATTTCATCAGCTGCAACATCCGTTCCCTTTGTTGGATGTACACTTATTTTTGAACAATAAGGTTTTCGCTTTTTCCAATTTAGCCGCCCTGATTAATTATTGCGCAACATTTGCAGTTACATTTTTACTCAGCCTTTATTTGCAACACATTAAAATGCTGTCTCCATCGCAAACAGGTTCTATTCTTGTTGCTGCACCTGTTGTGCAGGCGCTTCTTTCGCCTGTCGCGGGAAGACTGTCCGACCGTTTTGAACCGCAAATTATTTCATCAATAGGCATGGTTCTCACTGTCATAGGCCTTGTTCCGTTAATTTTTCTTAGCAATCAGACAAGCATTGAATATATTTTATTCTGTCTTATCTTACTGGGTGTTGGTTTCGCGCTTTTTTCTTCACCGAACGTTAATGCAATCATGAGTGCCGTAGAAAAAAAATCCTTCGGCGTTGCTTCGGCTACGGTGGGCACCATGAGACTTACCGGTCAAATGTTCAGTATGGGAATTACCATGCTGGTTTTTGCCGTCATTTTAGGGAACTATCCTATTTCTGCAGCTAATAATTATCTCCTCCTAAAAAGTGCCAAATTTATTTTCGCCATATTGGCCGTTATCTGTTGTTTAGGAATTTTTGCATCGCTGGCGCGGGGAAAGATGCACAATGGCAACAATAATCATTAGTTTTGTAATCGGACTTATAACCGGAACTTTTGGAGGCCTGATCGGCATCGGCGGCGGACTGATTATGATTCCGCTGATGGTCGAAGTGCTGAAGCTTAGTCAACACAAGGCTCACGGTACCAGTTTGGTTGCTTTGGTTTTTACGGGACTTGGCGGAGCCATTACCTATGCCTTAAATGGAACAATTGATATTCAAGCCGCAATACTTTTAGCTTTAACAGCCATGTGCACCGCTCCCCTGGGCGCACGTTACACGCATGCTCTGCCAGGATGGAAACTGAAAAAGTATTTCGGAATATTTTTGATTTTTTGTTCTACCGTTTTACTCTTAAAACCATACCTGTCCGAAATAATCCCTCCGGCATCTGGTTATACAAAAATATTCATATTCTTAATAACGGGTGCTTTTACCGGATTTCTTTCCGGAATGATGGGCGTTGGCGGCGGAACAATAATGGTTCCAGTTATGGTTATTCTGACCGGCTTCACTCAGCATGTAGCACAGGGAACATCACTTTTAGTCATGGTTCCCACGGGAAGCATTGGCGCCTTCACTCATTGGAAGATGGGAAACGTTGCAACAGAAATTCTTGTCGGTCTTATTCCCGGAATTATTTTAGGAACATATTTGGGTGGTAATTTTGCTTATTTGTTTTCCGATAATGTATTGCGCTCAATATTCATGGTTGTAATACTCTGGATGGGAATTCGCTATATAATAGCTCCTATACCTGAATAATTCCTGCTTTGCTTTTATATAATGGGTTATTCTCGGATTCGTTTCTTGAGTTCTTTAATCAAATTGTGGAGAACGTCACTGGCATCGGCAGCAATAGCGACATCGGCCATTTTCATCATCGTCGCCTGCGGATTTTTATTTATCGCGACAATAAAATTCGCTTCACCCAAACCGGCGGTGTGCTGAATGGCACCGCTGATGCCGAAGGAAAAAAGAATCTTCGGTTTGATATGTTTGCCTGCCTGTCCTACCAGAGCACTATGGTCAGCCCAACCGGCGTAAACCACCGGTCTGGTGGCGCCCACATTGCCTCCTAAAAGTTTGGCCAGTTCCTGCAATCTTTTGAATTTTTCCTTATTGCCCATGCCGCGACCGCCGCAGACGATAACAGAGGCGTTCTCAATGGTATGTTCTTTTTCCACGGAACGTTCATACTCGATAAGACGAACGCGAGATTTGGGCAGATTTTTCATCAACGGCAGACGTTCGACCAGAGCTTTTCTTTCATAATTGTGCGGTATTTCCTTAAATGTTCCCGGTCTTACTGTGGCCATTTGGGGACGGTGGCGCTCCGTAATAATTTCCGCCAGCATGTTGCCGCCAAAAGATGGAGCCATTTGCAGTAAAAGCCCATCTTCAGTTATATCAAGACCCACGCAATCGGCCGACAAACCCGTTTTCAATCGCTTGGCCAACCGCGGTGCGAATTCACGGCCAAAATCTGTCGCACCGATTAGAATAATTTCCGGATCTCTTTCTTTAGCCAGAGCCTCAATGATTGCCAGATATCTTTCTGTGCTGTAACTTTTTAAAGCGGGATCATCTATCGCCAGAATCCTGTCGGCCCCATGAGCGGTATATTCCATAATCCATTCGTCAATCTCATGACCGAAAATCAACGCGCACACTTCCGCTTTGATTATTTTAGCCAGATCAACCGCTTTGGAAAGTAACTGCAGGGTTACGCGGTTCTGGTAATAATTGCGGTAATCGCCGAATACCCATATGTTTTTTTTACTGCCCTTTTTCATCGAGCTTCTTTTCCTCTATAGATTTACCTATTGCTGTGCTTATGGTTCGCTGATATTTATCGAGAAATTCCGTAACCGCCAAAGAAGCCGTTCCCTGGATGAGTACATTTTCTTTCTGCGCTTTTTTCAAGAAGACTTTACGTACCTTGGTGCGAGAGCCTTTCTGTTCCATTGACGATGCTTTTATGCCCAGAGTTGCCGCATCCAGCACGACGACTCCGTTGCCGCAAAAAGCATTTTCCAAACCGGCCAGCTTCGTGAAGCGTGGCTTGTAATTTTCCATCGAAATCGTCACCAGCGCCGGAAATTCCATCTCCAGTGTTTCACGGAAATTATCCACCAGACGGCGCACGCGTAATGTCCGGCCGGAAATTTCCAGTTTCTCCACGTATGCTGCAGCAGGCAAGTCCAGTTCCTCAGCCAATTGCGGACCTACTTGTGCTGTTTCGCTGTCTGCTGTATATGCGCCGCAAAGGATAAGATCAAATTTGGGGCATTTCTTTTTTATCGCTTCTTTCAAAACCAGAGAAGTGGCAAAAGTATCCGACCCGGCCAGCAACCGGTCACAAATCAAAATTGCTTCATCGGCACCCAAAGCCATGGCTTCACGTAACACTTCTTCGGCGGCAGGCGGTCCCATTGTAATCACGGTTATTTTAGCGGAATACTTTTCCTTGATTTGCAGGGCGGCTTCCAGTGCGTGTTTGCAGGCAGGATTCATCATGCCCGCAGCCAGATCGCGTCTTAGTGTGCCGGTCTTTTCATCCCACGGCAGTTCGGTAACCATGGGAACTTGTTTTAAACAAACTACCAGATTCAACATATTTTTATAATATTAATTGAGAAAGAATTGAGCGCGCGATTACCAGGCGCTGAATTTCACTGGTGCCTTCATAAATTTCCGTAACTTTAGCATCACGGAAATACCTTTCCACATCGTATTCCTTGCTGTATCCATAACCACCATGAATCTGCACGGCCAAAGAAGTAACCTTAGAGGCAACAGAACTGCAGTATAGTTTCGCCATCGATGCCTCACAGCCGAAAGGTACTCCTTCATCTTTTAAAGAACAGGCACGATACAAGAGCAGACGTGCGGCTGTAATTTCTGTAGCCATATCGGCAATGTAATTCTGAATCGTTTGCAGTGAAGCGATAGGTTTTTTGAATTGCTGCCTTTCCTTCGCATATTTCACCGCGGCCTCAAATGCTCCCTGGGCGATTCCCAATGCCTGTGCGGCAATACCAATTCGGCCTGTATCCAATGTGGACAGGCCTATTTTCATTCCATCGCCGATTTTTCCCAGCAGATTTTTTCCCGGAACACAACAATCTTCCAGAAACAAAGATGAAACCGGATTGGCCCGCATGCCGCAAAGATCTTCCAGTTCGCCGCGTAAAAAACCGGCATAATTACTCTCGACAATAAAAACACTGCTTTGCGGACGACCCGGTTCAAAACCGGTCAGGGCAAAAATTAAGGCCAAATCACAAACGCCGCCGTTGGTAACAAATATTTTTGTACCGTTTAAAACATATCCTTCTTTTTTCTTGATTGCTGTTGTTTCCACACTGGCAGAATCAGACCCGGCATTGGCTTCGGTCAGGCTGAAAGCACCGATAAATTCCCCGCTGGCGAGTTTTGGCAGATAGCGCTTCTTTTGTTCAGAGTTAGCAAACTGCAAAAAAGGATAGATGGCAACTCCGTTATGCACTGCAATGCACAACCCTACCGCGGCACAAATACGGGAGATTTCTTCAACAACTATTGAAGCGCTGACTGAATCCATGGCCACACCACCGAATTCCTTCGGCACTTGCAGGCCAAAGTAATTGAGTTTCCCCATCTTTTTAATGACATCAAGGGGAAAGACGGCATTGCGGTCTATTTCAGCTGCAATAGGAGCAAGTTCAGTTTCCGCGAAATCGCGAACGGAATCGCGGATAAGTTTATGCTTCATGCAAGGATTAATCTGCACCCCAATTTTCCCCCCGATAGAATTTTGTGCACAAATAACTTAAAACAAACGTAAAATCAAGAGGATGTTGTTAAAGTTTTTTCTCTTTCTTTACTTCACCTATAAAGAAACATCTTTTAAATGAATTGATATTGATTTGTAATAGTTGAAAAGTTGTATGCTCGTGATAAATTTTAAGCACTCACTTACAGGAGGTAGGCAATTGTCATTTACACTCAACGTCAGGTCAAGCTCTGTTCACTAAAAATCATTATGAAATCTTACTAAATTAATTAAGGATCTTTTGTTCCATAAGGTAAAAAAGTTCCATCCAATTCATCAGCTACCGATTTTTTACATGCCCGGCAATGTTGTGCTCCTCTGAAAAGTGGTTTGCCGCATGATGAACAGTGATAGCGTTCACATTCTGCGCGCGCCCATTCTATGCTGCCTTTTTCATCGCCAAACTCGGCCACCTTTGCCCGCCATATTGGAATTGTCCTTTTCATTACTCTTACGCCGGTGGCAAAGCCGAAATTTTCTATTAAACTGCACGGCCATGTTTTACATTGATGACAGGAATAATACCCTTTAGATATAACACACTCTCTTATTGGACACGTCTCGCAATAAGCATACCGTTTCTTCTTAGGATCCGATTGCATACACCCGCCAAAGCATTCTGTTTCTTCCGGTTTTGTTCCATAAAGATTACCGATAATGGTCTTGAATTTTTCATTTCCGTCTCTTGTTGCAAGATAAATTGCGCATGTACCGCAATATATGCCGCATGGCGCCATAAGATCCTTGTTTCTAATCTCTTCTTCGCTCCATCCTTCCATTTTAATCAC
The DNA here is from genome assembly GCA_002840505.1 of Deltaproteobacteria bacterium HGW-Deltaproteobacteria-2. Lineage (NCBI taxonomy): Bacteria > Deltaproteobacteria > Deltaproteobacteria bacterium HGW-Deltaproteobacteria-2. The sequence goes on from PHBC01000001.1 coordinate 902,137, forward strand.
CTCTTTATTAAAAGTTAATTAAATGATTAACATTTGTAATCTACCATAAATTTATAACTTTGAGAAACGAGAACTACAAGAAACAGGAGTTACCACTGATCTTGATGCCTACCACAAAACAGACCTTCACCCATGCCATTTCTAATACCGTTGATGATTTTCAGGCACATGTTGCTTTTTCGTCTTTTGTTGTTATTATATGCCTGATGAGTAAAGAGAAAATACCGACAACTCCTGCTATTTTAGCCTTGAAGGCGCAAAAGGCTGATTTTACTCTGCATACTTATCCTTACGAGGAAAGGGGTGGAACAAAGGTATCGGCACAAAAATTGAGGGTTGATGAACACCGTGTTATTAAAACGCTGATAATGGATGATGAAACAGGCAAGCCACTGATTATTCTGATGCACGGAGATAAAGAGGTTTCTACAAAATCGTTGGCCCGAATCATCGGCGTAAAATCGGTCTCGCCGTGCAATCCGGCAGTGGCGGAAAGACATACCGGATACAAAGTAGGCGGCACATCGCCATTCGGCACAAGAAAAACCATGCCGGTGTATATGGAAAAAACAATAGTTGACTTGCCGGAAATATTTATCAATGCGGGAAGTCGTGGTTTGCTGGCAAAAATTCCCACGACGGAACTTGTTCGAATACTTAAACCCATTGCTGTGAACGTTGCTATATAATTTGCCTTTTGCCGGCAAAAAAGAGATAATGACAACAGGGGCCCATTGATATGACTGACAACATAATCATCCGCTGTCTCAATTGCGGAACGAAAAATAGAATACCAAAACCAAAACTGCAGGGACGTTCTTTCTGTGGCAAATGCGGCGCGTCGCTGGAGGAATTGATTATTCGGTGCCTCAAATGCGGCACAAAAAACAGAATGCCTGAAGATCGCTTACATCAAAAACCATTATGCGGCAAATGCCGCGAGCCGTTAATTATTCCCCAACAAAAAATTGTGCCCTTTGATGTAACGGACCAAACTTTTGCCCGTGAAGTGCTGACTTCCGAGACATCAGTTCTCGTGGATTGCTGGGCGCCATGGTGCGGTCCCTGCCGGACATTGTCTCCCATAATTGATGAGTTGGCTTCCGATTACGCTAACGGTGTCAAGGTGGTGAAACTAAATGTTGATGAAAATCCGCTTACCGCTTCTCAGTATGGAATTCGCAGTATTCCGACTATGCTTTTCTTTAAGGAAGGCAAAATGGTGCAACGAGTTACCGGAGCTCTGCCCAAGGAAGAAATCGAACGGCATTTGCTATCCATAATCAAGACTAATTGAAATAAACGATGAATTGATGAAAAAAAACAAAGCAACCCTGGCCTACCAATGTAAAATTTTCGATGTTTGGGAAGAAGAATTCGATTTGCCTAACGGTAAAAAAGCCCGGCAGAGTTGGATAAACCACACTCCCACCGTTACTATTGTTGCTATCAACGATAAAAACGAACTGATTTTAATAAAACAGTACCGCAACGCGGTTAAAAAGAATCTTCTGGAAATTCCCGCCGGTTCACTGGATGGTTCGGAAGAATCTCCTGCTGTCTGCGCTCAACGAGAGTTGGCCGAAGAAACAGGCTTTAAAGCAAACAACCTTGTTAAACTTTTTGAAGGCTACCTGCTGCCGGGATACTGCAATGAATACATGTATTTTTTTCTGGCCAAAGATTTAATCCATGCGCCGCTGACTCCCGACGAAGACGAATTTATCGAAACAATACCTGTCAGTTTTTCCCATGCACGCGAACTAATAGACAATGGTGAGATAATCGATGCTAAAACCGTATTAGGGATTATGCTGGGCGAAAAATTTTTAAAGCAAAATCAATCATAATATCTTCTTTTTAACAGAAAGCTTCTTGCCAGCAGTAAAAAGTTTTGTTAGACTTCTTTTAAATTCCGCGCCATACCAGTTGCATTCAAAAGATAACGAGGCGGCAAGGAGGAGGCTCCGCAGGCGTATTACTAATACGTTGAGGAAGCCGATCCCGATTAATCGGGACCAACAAAGTTAGCTGAAGAATGCGGCTGGTATTATATACAGAGGAGGCAATACCATGATCTACAACGAAGAGTTTGAAACCATGCCCCGTGAAGTTATCAAGTCCCTGCAGGTTAAAAGACTACAGCAGGTTCTGGAAAAAGTTTACCATTCGGTGGGCTTTTATAAAAAATCTTTTGATGCCGCCAAAATAAAACCTGACGATATCAAATCTATCGCCGACATGAAAAAGCTTCCTTTCACCACCAGAAAAGATTTACGTGATAATTATCCTTTTGGATTGTTTGCCGTGCCTATGAGCAGTGTCGTTCGCCTGCACGCCTCTTCCGGCACCAGCGGAAAGTCGGCTGTTTTCGGCTACACCAAACGAGATATTGAAACATGGTCTGATCTGATTGCTCGCTGTCTGGTTGCCGCAGGCATTACCAAAAACGATATTATTCATAATGCTTTCGGCTACGGCCTGTTCACCGGCGGTCTGGGACTGCACTACGGTGCGGAAAAAATCGGCGCCAGTGTCATTCCCATGTCCGGAGGAGACGCCAAAAGACAATTAATGATTTTACAGGATTTCGGGCCTACCGTAATCTGTTCGACTCCTTCCTACGCTTTGCATCTGGCCGAAGAAGGAAAAGCTCTTGGCATAGATATGAAATCCCTGAAACTGCGCGTGGGCATTTTCGGAGCGGAACCCTGGAACAACGCGATTCGTGATGAAATTGAAAAAGTGTTCGGAATAACCGCGCTGGACTTATTCGGTTTATCGGAAGTTATCGGCCCGGGCATGGCGATGGAATGCTTGGAAGGCCGCAACGGAATGCATGTTTTTGAAGACCATTTTATTGTCGAAACAATCGATCCGAAAACCGGCGAAGTTTTACCCGAAGGCTCCGAGGGCGAACTGGTTTTCACCACCCTGACCAAAGAAGCCAATCCGCTCATCCGTTACCGTACCGGTGACATATCGCGCCTGATTACCGAGCCCTGCCGCTGCGGCCGTAGTCATGTCAAAATGGAAAGGGTTTTGAGAAGAAGCGACGACATGCTGATTATCCGCGGCGTCAATGTTTTCCCCTCACAGATAGAAGCTATTCTGGTGAATATCGAGGGACTGGAGCCAAATTATCAAGTCATCATTGATAGAGTGGGCGCACTGGACACATTGGATTTGCAGGTGGAAGTCAACGATAAGATATGCAGTGATTCCGGAAGCGTCAAAGAACTGCAGAAAATTGAACAAAGAATCGCCAAGGACATGAAGGATTATCTGGGCATCGCCGCGCGCGTCAAACTTGTTCAGCCCAACACTCTTAAAAAAGCTGATGCCAAAATTATTGATAAACGCCGCATTTAAATTAATGTTTGTCATTCCCGCGCAGGCGGGAATCCAGTATTAAAAACACTATAGCGCTCAACATAACAATTCTATTATGAGACCGTTAATACAAAGGGGGATATACAATGAAAGTAGAACAAATATCCGTTTTTCTGGAAAATAAACCCGGCACTCTCGAGCACGCCACGCGCGTCCTGAAAGATAACAACATCAATATCCGCACTCTGTCGTTGGCGGAAACAGTCGATTTCGGTATTTTGCGTTTGATTGTCAATGATGTCGAAAAAGCAAACAAGGTACTCAAAGACAGCGGCTTCCGCGTCAGCAAAACCCCCGTTGTCGCCGTGGAAGTTCCCGACAAACCGGGCGGATTGCACAGCATCATGGAAGTCGTTTCCAAAGAAGGAATCAATGTCGAATATCTTTACGCTTTCGTCGAAAAAAGCGGCCAGAACGCCGTCATTATCTTCCGCTTCGATGCACCCGAAAAAGCCATTGAAGCTCTGCTGAAAAATAAGTTTACGGTTATTCCGGGGGAAAATCTGTACAAGTTCTGATAACGCCGTAAAGCACCCATATGCGGCGTTACGCTTCACCCCTCGTCGGTTGTGACGTACGCAAAAAGTACGCCTCACTCTTCTGGCTTCGCGCGCCTTGCCTCTGGGCGTTTTACAGCTATTAACCTTTTCACCATTCACTCTTCACGTTTCCCTTAATATTTTCTTGAGTTTTAGCTTTATGCGCCTATAATAAGTCCATTGCAAAAGACGGATAAAAATTTTCTTCTTTACTTATAACTTGTAGCCATTAAACAATTAAATACAGGCAGGAGGGAACGATATGTTTACTTTCAGTACAGACGTTAGTTCCGTTTTGGTGTGGCTTGTTTGGATTGCGGCATTTGTCGCCTTGTTTGTATCTAATGAGGTCGGCCGTAGATTCAAATGGGCAGGGTTCGCCCTGTTTGTTGTATTGCCTACTGTTCTTACAGTTTTGTGGCTTACAGTTTTGAGTGATACCGCCTACATGGACTGGTTCCATCTGGCAAAGGTGTACTCCTCAACAGCCGGCTGTATCGGTTTCTGGTGCATCAGACATCTTCGCGGCACAGGCAAAGACGGAAAAGTTTGGAAATTAAGTGATAAGAAATGGGCATTGTGCTTTCCGCCGCTGATTCTGGCCATCAACATTATTGAAGCTGTTGTTCGTGATTTTCAAGTAGGTGCAATGTATTCAGTTCCCACGATTGAGTTTTTGCACAATCAGATTCAATACTACATCGGCGGTTCATGGAATTATATGAACGGAATTGCCGGTATCCTGAACACTATTACCATCACGGGATGGTTCGGAATCTGCATCCGTAAGAAGACAGCAAGTGACGGGAGCATGGATATGTTGTGGCCGGATATGCTCTGGTTCTGGATTATTGCTTATGACCTTTGGAACTTCGCCTATACGTACAACTGTCTGCCCGGCCACTCCTGGTACGCCGGATTAGCATTGTTGGGCGCCCCCACTCTTTGTGCCTTCACCGTAGGCAAAGGTGCCTGGCTGCAACATCGCGCCCAGACACTTGCTTTGTGGTGCATGTTCGCTCAGACATTCCCTGCTTTCATCGACAAGGGACCATTTTTTGTGAACTCAACTGCCAGCGCGGCAATCGCAGCAGCAGCAAAAGACATTCCATTGACTCAAGAAGGTTTATACCCGGTCGTCTCCGCGACACCCGATACAACAGCATTGTTTGTTGTAAGCTTGCTGGCGTTACTTTCGAACATTGCCGTATTCGGTTACATGATATACAAAATTGCCAAAACTAAGCGCAATCCTTACACGGGCGAACTCTTCACTGACCTTAATCAATACAAAGGAATTAAAGCCCTGGCAGAATAAAAACATTGTTTTAATGACACAAATAAAAAGCCATCGATTGAATCGATGGCTTTTTTCATTTCTATGAAAATCCAAAATGGAAGACGTGTTGGGGAATTCTGGAGACGCAACACTTAATTATTAAATATTCTTACATTAACGTTTTCACTATTTACTATTCACTTTTTACACTTTTTTTTAACTTTATTCAGCACAAATCCTGTCTCTGCCCTCCTTTTTGGCTTGGTACATAAGCTGTTCTACCCGCCGAAAAAATTCTTTTGTATCTTCCCCGGGTTTGTTCTGGGCAAGACCAATGCTCACTGTTACGTGGGCATCTTTACCAGAAGATGTGGTAAAAATTTCTTTTCTTATTTCCGTCTGTATTTTTTGCGCAATTATCATTCCTTCTTTACCTGCGGTCATCGGCAGGATTAGCGTATATGCCTCACCGCCGTAAAGGTAGAAAAAATCGGTCTTACGCAGGCATCGTTTGATTACGTCATAAATACGCCATATCGCCTTGTCTCCCTCAATATGGCCGCATGCCTCGTTGAATGCCTTGAATCTATCGAGATCCAGCAGCAGAATTGTCAAAGGCTGATTATCACGGTTTGCACGCTCTACTTCTTTTTTAAACTGAGCGTTAAATTCTCTGGATTGGTAAAACAGCGGATCATGTGGTTTGGTTTTCCAACGCTGGTGAAACCAGAACCACTGCTCGGGATATTCACGAACAATTTCTTCAATAACTTTGGTAAAACGTTGTGTATTGGTCAGTATGTCCGCTTCATAATCACCTGTGTTGACGGCTTCAATGGCCGGTGTCAAGATGGCTTTGTATTTGCCCGACTTTTGCCTGGCCGGAAAAAGTGCGATGACCGGCGCGCCGGAACGCATCGCCATAACCGCCAGTCCCTTACCGGTGCAGGCGGGACGTCCGAAAAAATCAACAAAAACGCCCTCCTGCAGACCAACATTCTGGTCGCTGAGCATGCCAACAATTTGATTCTCTTTTAGTAATTCCAGGATTCTTTTTCCCGATCCCCCTTTAGGAATCAATGTGTTTCCCATCATGGTTCGTACGTATTCAACCATATTATCAATAACCGGATTATCCAGGGGCCGGTAGACTATATTAATCGTTTTGGCATAGATGGGAACACCGAAGGGCAATATTTCCCAGTTGCCGAAATGAGCAACGATGGAAAGTATGCCTTTCCCTTTGGCGATGGCTGCCTTATAATTTTCTAATCCTTCCACCTCTGCCCATTTGTGAATATTCTCTTTTGTAATATAAGGCATATCGAAAAATTCAGCGGCTACAGTGGCAAAATGACGGTAAACTCCTTTGGCAATTCCGATTATTTGTTTTATGTCTTTTTCCGGAAAAGAGCGCATCAGATTATGCAGAGTTATCAACCTGTTTTTGGTTCCCAGATGATAAAAAAGCATAAATAAGCTTATCAATAACCCCTTGCGCACGAATAGGGGAATCCAGTGGCCAACAAACAGCATTATTTTTGTTGTTTTGGTTGGTTGAACAGTCATAAGTTTTTATCTCTTGGTACCCAATATGAGTGCTATTCTTTTTGGTACTGTTTTGTTTTCCAGCGTTGATGGAACCAGAACCACTGGTCGGGATATTCACGAACAATGTCTTCCACTGCTTTTGTGAAACGCTGAGTATTTACCCGCAAATCTTCTTCATAATTGTCTGTACAATCAACTTCAACGGCTGATTTCAGGATAAGCTTGTATTTACCGGATTTTTGCCTGGCCATGAAAGCCGGAATCACTGGCGCGCCGGAACGCATGGCCATAACCGAAAGCCCGACACCGGTGCAGGCGGGACGTCCGAAAAAATCAACAAAAACTCCTTCGTAGGCGGCAACGTTCTGGTCACTGAGAATGCCTATTATTTGATTCTCTTTTAATAACTCCATAATTCGTTTTCCCGATCCCCCTTTGGGAATCAAGTCGTTCCCCTGCATAGTCCGCACGTACTCCACCATATTATCAATGATCGGACTATCCAATGGCCGGTAAACGATTTGCATTGGCTTGATATAAATTGGAATGGCTATGGTCATTAGTTCCCAATTACCAAAATGAGCAACAACAGAAAGAACCCCTTTGCCCTTGGCAATGGCCATCTGATAATTTTCCAGACCTTCCAAATCAACCCATTGGTGAATATTTTCTTCGGTAATAGAAGGTAGACTGAAAAACTCAGCAGCCACAATAGCCAAATGACGGTAGACTCCTTTGGCAATACCGATCAATTCCTTCATGGATTTTTCCGGAAAGGAACGCTGGAGATTATGCATTACTATCAAACGGTTTTTGGAGCCCAGAAGGTAAAAAAGCCAAAAGACGGTTTTAAATAATCCTTTACGCACTTTTAGCGGAATACACCGGAAAACAAATAGCAAGACACTGGTTGTTCTGGTTTTTTCTATAGTCATAATTTATTGATAGTTATAGCGGTTTACCGCATTCGCGGCATTTACCATCGGAGCCGATGACACCTATGCATGCTTCATCGCTGCATAATATTCTTTGATCCCAATCGTCTGGTGCCGCATCCATTGCAACTTGTTGTGTTTCTTCTGCCACAACTGCCCGAATATCGTCGGCGACTTTCTCTGCGGATAGCGTGCCTTCATAAGATTTGCCGCATTCTTTACATTTACCATCCGCATCTATTGTCCCGATGCAACTTTCATCACTACATAATATTCGTTTTTCCCAGTCTTCATTTTTATCAAAAATGATTTCTGTCACTATGTGCTCCCGAAAAGATTTTCCACTCCTCTTACACCAATGCCTGTTTTTTTTCCACAAAACAGTGATGTCCCCCGCTGGCGGGGGCAGGGGGTGGATTTTTCAATGTACCCATATAATCATCTAAATTATTTCTCCACCTCCGTCCCGATGATTCATCGGGACACCTCCGCCAAATGAAGACCGTCTTTGCCCTAAGCCTTGGATAACTTCGCAAAATGTCCAGGGACAAGGCGTGCGAAGCCAGAGGAGTGAGGCGTACTTTTAGCGTACTCCGCAACGACAACGACGATGGCTGAAGCACAATCCCGATTTTATCGGGACATATGGGCTTTTTACGGAGTTATCATCCTTTGATGCAGGCGATGGACTTTAGCTTCGCCACTTTCTTTGCAATCCCCGCCTCATGCATCACCTGCACAACGTCCTGCACATTTTTATAAGCTTCGGGCATTTCTTCGCTGAGCGTACCTTTCGAGCCCGCCATCACCAAAACACCCTTATCGGCCAGTTCGCGAGCAATGGAACGTCCCCGGCTGGATTTGATGGCCTGCGTCCTGCTCATCACCCTGCCCGCTCCGTGACAGGCGCTGCCGAATGTCTCGGTCATCGCCTTTTCCTGACCGACCAGCACATACGAACCGCTGCCCATATCGCCGGGAATCAGCACCGGCTGACCGACCTTTCTATAACGTTCCGGAACCGCTTCGTGTCCGGCGGGAAAAGCGCGTGTCGCGCCTTTGCGGTGAACGCAAAGTTTCTTCATGATTCCGCCGATGTTGAATTCTTCTATCTTAGCAATGTTATGACAGACGTCATAAACCAATCGCATATTCACTTCCCGCGGCGACATGCGCAGAGTCTTTTCAAATACTTCCCGTGTGCGATGCATCAGAATCTGCCGGTTGGCCCAGGCGTAATTTGCGCCGCAGGCCATGGCCGCCAGATAATTTTTCGCCCGGCCCGACTCAAGATAAGCGCAGGCCAGTTGTCTGTCCGGAAGCTCTATGCCAGTCTCGTTAGCGTGCTTCACCATCAACGCCAGATAATCATCGCAGATCTGATAACCCAGGCCGCGCGAACCGGTATGAATCATGACGGCAATCTGCCCTTTGCGCAAACCAAAGGCTTGGGCCGCTTCTTCATCGAAGATTTCCTGAACAACTTCAATTTCCAGAAAATGATTGCCGGAACCCAGCGTTCCCAACTGCTGTTTGCCGCGCTCCAGCGCCCGTGCCGATACCTGCTCCGGATCGGCTCCAATGATGGCGCCGCCGTCTTCCGTTGTTTCCAAATCTTCATTTAAACCAAAGCCGGTTTTGATCGCCCAGGCTGCGCCTTCCTCCAGTACCTTCTTCTGATCCCTGCCCGATAATTTTACCGAACCGGTCGAACCGACTCCTGATGGTATATGCTGATACAAGGCGGTGGTTAAATCGCTGAGTCTTTCTTTGATATCACCCAGAGTTAAATTTGTTGTCATCAGACGGCAGCCGCAGTTGATATCGTAGCCGACGCCGCCCGGCGAAATGATGCCGCCATCCAGATCAAAGGCCGCCACGCCGCCGATGGGAAAACCATAACCCCAGTGCACATCGGGCATCGCCAGAGAATAATTTACGATGCCCGGCAGGTGCGCAACATTGGCCACCTGCTTCGCGCTTTCGTCGCCCTTTAAAAGCTGATAGATTTTTTCATTGGCATAGATAATCCCCGGCACGCGCATAGAGCCCGTTTGCGGCAACAGCCAGCGGTTGTCGTCCAGTTTTTCTAAAATAATCCCAGACATAATAAATTCTTTTCAAATCGTCATACCGGCGAAGGCCGGTATCCAGGTTTCGTTCCATAAAACTTTACAGGTCATTCCCGTTTTAATATGTCATATCGACCAGCGGGAGATATCTTTTCTTGTATTTATTAAGATTTCTCGCTTCGCTTCGAAATGACATGATGTATAACTACACACTAGTGACTGGATGCCAGCCTTCGCCGGCATGACATCTATACAAGGTTTTTAAACGTCGAATATGATTTTTGCCACCCACCCCGCTTTTACTTTTTCCACTTTCAAGCCGGAATAGGTTACCGCCTTAATCTCCGTTTTAATCAAATGCTTTTTGTTGTTAAATGATTCTCCTGTCAACTGTGCCTGTAATTCTTTAGAGGTGAACTTAATCATTTCGCAACTGCCTGTTATGAACTTTTCGCCATTGAACTGATAAAGAATCTCCCGCAAAAAATTAATCAGTAAATCGGCAACATCGGTACCTTCAACTTTTAATTTCCTGTGCTGTTTTGCCATTCCAGAGCCCATTTTATTTTCAATCATCACATCAAACACAGCCTGAGCGGCATTCACAAACAGCTCTTTTCTGGTCCGGCCTGTAACTTCAACGCCGATATCCGCCGTATGGTCAAATAATTTGTAGTGCGACATTAACAAATTATAGCCCTATTATGCGGGATGAGCAAGTTGGCATATTCTATCTTTTCTCCATTTCACATTTTAAAAAAACTTATCCTATACAATCACTTCCGCCTTGATAGAGTTCCGCCATAAGAAATATCTCCTTTTGCCTTGCCCCCCATTAGCTCTTGATTTTTGTATTCTTTCTGCGAACAAACCATTTCTCAATACCCACGACCACCATGATCAAAGAAGCTGCCGCCACAATGCGCAGCCAGGCATCAAGACCGATGGGGCTGCTGTGCAGGGCGGTGTTCATGACCGGCACGTAGGTGAAGAGCAGCTGTAGCACAAACATTATGCCCGCTCCGCCGAACACCCAGAGATTGGAGAAAAATCCGACTTCAAAAACGGATTTCGTGAGCGATCGGCAATTAAAGAGATAGAAGAGTTCGCCCATGACAAACACATTGACCGCCACTGTTCTGGCCGCTGCGATACCGGCTCCGGTTAAGAGTTCATAGTTGAAGAGGCCGAATGCGCCCAGCAGCAGCATAAACCCCACGATGGCAATCCGCCACATGAGCGTACGGGTGAGGATGGGCTCCTTGGGATCGCGCGGCATCCTTTCCATGATTCCGGGCTCCTTGGGCTCGAACACCAGCATAAGTCCCAGCAGGACCGCCGTCGTCATGTTAATCCAGAGGATCTGCACCGGCAGGATGGGAAGCGTCACGCCAGCGAAAATGGCCGCCAGGATTACCAGGCCTTCACCGATGTTCGTGGGAAGCGTCCAGACGATGAACTTGGTGAGGTTATCAAAAGTTCCCCTGCCTTCCTCAACGGCCGCCTCTATGGAAGCGAAGTTGTCATCCGTGAGCACCATGTCTGAAGCTTCCTTGGCCACGTCCGTTCCCGTGATACCCATGGCCACGCCGATGTTTGCCCTCTTCAGGGCTGGCGCGTCGTTCACTCCGTCGCCGGTCATGGCAACGACGTTTCCCTTTGTCTGGAGGGCTTCCACCAGGCGGAGTTTCTGCTCCGGGGCCACACGGGCATAAACCGATATTTCTTCCACAATGTCGATGATTTCCTGGTCGCTCATGGCCGCCAGTTCCCTGCCGGTAACGACCTTCGTCGCATTGCGCAGGCCTATCCTTCCCGCGATGGCTGACGCGGTAAGCGCATGATCGCCGGTGATCATCTTAACCTTGATGCCGGCGCTGTGGCAGTTGTGCACTGCCTCGATGGCCTCGTTCCGGGGCGGGTCGATCATGCCCTGCAGGCCCAGAAAGATAAGCCCTGTTTTGATGTCCTTATGGTCGATCTTCTGTGTGCCGCTCTCCAAAGCTTTTTGTGCAAAGGCAAGGACCCGAAGGCCTTTCGCCGCCATGGCTTCCACAACCGCATGAATTGCCGATGCATCCAGAGCGATAGAGGATCCCTGCGAATCAAGGGCCGAGGTGCAGCGCTCTATGATCGCCTCAACCGATCCTTTCGCATAGACCAAAGTGTCTCCTCCATGAGGTTCAGTATGCAGGGTGGCCATGTACTGATAGTGCGATTCGAAAGGTATGGTATCGAGGCGCTTGAACCGCGTCTGTTCCTTATCCATAAAAAGGCTTGCCTTGGCCGCGGCCGTAATCAGAGCGCCTTCCGTGGGATCACCCTGAACGGTGAGTCGCCCTTCTTTCTCGACGAGCAGACTGTCATTGCAGAGCAGGCCGCTCCGCAGGGTCTGCATGAGACCATCGGACAGAGCGCCTTCCGGTTTGGCATCCGTACGTTCTATTTTGCCGTCCAATGCATAGCCGGTTCCGCTGACCGAATATGTCTGCCCGCCGGTTGCGATCTCCTGGACCGTCATCTGATTTTCGGTAAGCGTACCGGTCTTGTCCGAGCAGATCACAGTGGTACTGCCCAGAGTCTCCACCGCAGGAAGCTTGCGGATGATGGCCCGCCGTTTGGCCATTCTTGCTACGCCTATGGCGAGCGTGATAGTCATCGCTGCCGGCAGTCCTTCGGGAATGGCACCCACCGCCAGCGCCACGGCGGCCATGAACATATCGAAAGCGCTCTCGCCTCTCAGCAGACCGACCCCGAAGGTTGCCAGGGCAAGTCCCAGAATCAAGTAGAGCAGAATCGAGCTGAATTCCCCGATCTTTTTCAAAAGCGGTGTCTGCAGCTCCTCAGTGGAGGAGATGAGTTCCGAGATGCGGCCTACCTCCGTGTTGTCGCCTATGGCCACCACCACGCCGGAGGCCTGTCCGTAAGTCACCAGCGCGGAACCATAAACCATGTTTTCCCGGTCGGCCAAAATGGTATCGTGGGGAAGTTGCATGGAGTCCTTCGGAACGGCCACGGACTCTCCGGTGAGCGCCGACTCGTCAATCTGCAGGTCGCGGGAGGATATCAGGCGCATATCTGCGGGAACTTTATCTCCCGACTGAAGTAGAACAATATCGCCGGGAACCACATCTGCAGAAGATATCTTAATCTTCTTGCCCGAACGCATGACCGTGGCTTCCGTGATCATTGTTTTCGCCAGCGCTTCCATGGCCTTGACCGCTTTGGATTCCTGTATGAATCCTATAACGGCATTCACGATGACCACCCCGAAAATGACTCCGGCATCCACCCATTCCTGGAACATGGCCGTAACGATTCCGGCCGTCAGCAGGATATAAATTAACGGCTGATGAAACTGCAGGAGAAATCTCATCAAGGGACCTTTGCTTTTTTTGGCAGTCAGAACATTTGCGCCGAATCGCTCTTTGCGGTGACTTATTTCCAGCAGATCAAGACCCTTGTCCGGATCCGTCTCCAAAAGGTCAATGACCTCTTCATGAGGCATATGATGCCAGTGCTTTCCCAACAATTTTTCCATGCACAATTATCCTTTCGAGGAAAAGTTTTTATAAAGCGTTAGCCGCGGCATTCACAAACAGCCCTGGGGGGGGTCCGGCCTGTAACTTCAATACCGATATCGGCCGTATGGTCAAAGAATTTATACCAGTCCATGAACGAAGTATAAACGAATATGGAATATTCAACAAGTTTCTGCCATTAATAAAAAAAGACGCTGTAAAGCGCCCTTTTTTATGCTTTTATTTTAATAGGAATTTTTATTATTCTTCCGATGTGTCGTTTTCTTCCGTCGTCACATCAGCTTCATCATCACCGTTGCCGTTGGTCTCGTCATCTTTGCCTTCGGCTTCCGAAGTTGTACGTGCTACGCCAACGAGTTTTTCTTCGGGTTCAAGTTCAATAAGTTTCACGCCCTGCGTGACGCGATGATTGACCGGTATTTCCTGTACCTTCAGACGGATGACCTTACCGGCATTGCTGATGAGCATGACGTTATCTTCACTGATAACCTGCAGAACGCCGGAAACATTGCCCACCTTTTCCACCGTTTTGAGATTGATCGTACCTTTGCCGCCGCGGGTTTGTACACGGTATTCGTCAATCGGCGTGCACTTGCCGAATCCGTTTTCGGAAACCGTAAGCATGAAAGTGTTCTGGGCGGGAATATCCATACCGATCACGTCATCGCCTTCATCCAGATTAATGCCGCGCACGCCGCGGGCTGTTCTGCCCATATCGCGTACGTCGTCTTCCTTGAAGCGGATGGCCATGCCCAGCCTTGATGCTATGAAGACATCCTGGTTGCCCATGGTCAACTGTACATCCACCAGTTCATCACCTTCATCAATAGAAATGGCGATGATGCCTCCGGAACGCGGATTGGCGTATGCGGCCAGCTCCGTTTTTTTGATGATGCCTTTTTTCGTGACCATCACAATAAATTTATCTTCAACAAATTCCTTGACCGGTAATGTCGCCCGGACACTTTCACCCGGCGCCAGATTAACCAGATTGATCATGGCCTTACCTTTGGCCGCGCGGCCCGCCTGAGGGATCTGATAAACCTTTAACCAATGCACCTTGCCGGCGCTGGTGAAGACCAGCAGGTAATGGTGCGTGGAGGCGATAAAGATTTTTTCTACAAAATCTTCTTCTTTCGTGCCCATACCCATCTTGCCTCGGCCGCCGCGGTGCTGGCTCTTGTAAAGGCTCACCGCGTTGCGCTTGATATAGCCGGCATGTGATATCGTCACGACCACATCTTCTTCCACGATCATATCTTCGATGTTGATATCTTCGGAGCTCGCGACAATTTCCGTGCGGCGTTCATCGCCGTAACGTTCCTTGATTTCATTGAGTTCCTCAATAATAACCTGAAGCACTTTTTGCGGATCATCCAAAATTGCCTGAAGATGGGCAATAAGTTTGGTTACTTCGGCGTATTCTTCGTCGATCTTCGCCCGTTCCAGTCCGGTCAGGCGCTGGAGTCTCATCTCCAGAATCGCTTTGGCCTGTATCTCCGACAAACCGAATTTAGCGCATAACTGCACTGCCGCTTCCGGAGGTGTCTTCGACGCTTTAATGACTTTAATTATCGCGTCGATATTGTTTAAGGCAATAATGTAGCCTTCTAAAATATGCGCTCTCTCTTTGGCACGCGCCAGATCAAATTTTGTACGGCGAATGACAACGTCTCGACGGAAACTGATGAATTTTTCGAGCACTTCCTTGAGGTTGAAAACCTGCGGCCTGTTTTCGGAGATCGCCAGCATAATGACGCCCAGGGAGACTTCCATTTGCGTGAATTTATAGAGCTGGTTGAGGATAATGGCCGAATTTTCATCCCGCTTGAGTTCGATGACCACACGGATGCCGTCCCGGTCTGATTCATCCCGCAAATCGGAAATGCCGGATATCTTTTTATCGCGCACCAATTCGGCTATTTTTTCGATCAGCATAGCCTTGTTGACCTGATAAGGCAGTTCTGTGACGACAATGGTTTCTTTATCATTCCGGGAATTCTTTTCAATCAGCGCCCGCGCCCGGATGCGAATGATGCCGCGTCCTGTTTTATAGGCGGACAGAATTCCTTCCCGGCCATTGATGAAACCGGCAGTGGGAAAATCAGGACCCGGAATATGTCGCATCAGTTGTTCGATGGTAATATCCGGATTTTTAATGCAGGCGATGGTGCCGTTGATGATTTCCTTCAGATTATGGGGCGGAATATTAGTCGCCATACCGACAGCGATGCCGGATGTGCCGTTGAGCAGCAAAAGTGGAATGCGTGTTGCCAGCAGCGACGGCTCCTGCAGAGATTCGTCATAGTTGGGCACATAATCAACCGTTTCTTTTTCCAGATCGGCCAGCACTTCATCGGAAATGCGCGCCAGGCGGCTTTCCGTATAACGCATGGCCGCGGGAGGATCACCGTCAATCGAACCGAAGTTGCCCTGTCCGTCCACCAGCATGTAGCGCAGAGAAAACTCCTGGGCCATACGCACCATGGTGTCGTAAATGGCCGCGTCACCGTGCGGATGATATTTACCCATGATCTCGCCGACGATACGGGCGGATTTTTTGTAGGGTTTGTTATAGCGGTTGCCCATTTCATACATGGCATATAAAATCCGGCGGTGTACCGGTTTGAGGCCGTCGCGCACATCGGGAATTGCCCGGCCGATAATGACGCTCATAGCGTAATCCATGTAGGATTTTTTCATTTCATCTTCTATATTCACCAGTGTTTGCTTGTGGTGGATATCACGTTCCATTTTAATCCTTCCTCTCTTATTGTTACACAAATAGTCTACAATCGTTCTGCTGTATCGTCATTCCGGACAAGCGAAGCGCGATCCGGAATCCAGGAAGTCTTTATAGATACTGGATTCCCGCCTGCACGGGAATGACAAAATAGTTACTATATATCCAGATTGGAAACATACAGGGCATTTTGATATATAAAATCACGCCTTGGTTCGACCTGATCACCCATCAGTGTTGTAAATATTTCATCAGCCAGAACCGCGTCTTCGACAGTCACCTGCAGCAGTGTGCGTTTTTCCGGATTCATAGTCGTTTCCCACAGTTGTTCGGGGTTCATTTCACCCAAGCCTTTGTAGCGCTGGACGCCCAGTCCTTTCTTGCCCAAGCTGACAATATGATCCACAAGCGCCTTGGCGCTTTCCAGCAGGACAGGGGTTGAAGATTCTTCGCCCTGATCGCTATAAGGAGCCTCGCCCATAATGGAAACCTGATCCAGCAAGGTCCGGATGTCCGCGAACTGCGGCGTGCGGAAGACTTCCCGGGTTATACATGATGGAATTACTTGCCCGTTCTTTGTCAGATTAAAAACTATTTTGAATCCGCCGTGATCTTCGTCCGGTTCAATGTTAAAATCAGCAAAACTATCGCCCAGGGCAATACCCGTTCTTTTCGCGATGGACGAAAGCGCTTTTTCACTTTTAAAACTCTCGTCAGTCAGGGTGGGATCACCGGCCAATATGCGGATCAGATTTCTGTCGCGCCCTTCCTTTTCAAAACGGTCGAGCAGGTCCTCAATACGCATAACCTTTTTAATCAAAAGCAATAATTTATTACCGGTCACCGGAAAAGGAGAGCCGTCGCCCATGACCAGTTGTACTTTTTCCACACCGTTTTCCAGAATGTAGTTTTTCATCTGCTCCTCATTCTGGATATAGAATTCTTTTTTCTTCTCCACAACTTTAAACAGCGGCGGCTGAGCGATAAACAAATATCCCCTTTCAATCAACTCCCGCATCTGCCGGAAGAAGAAGGTCAAAAGCAGGGTGCGTATATGAGCACCATCCACATCCGCATCCGTCATGATAATGACTTTATGATATCGCAGCTTGCTGACGTCATAATCTTCGGCTCCAATGCCCGCTCCAAAGGCCGTAACCATTGTTTTGATTTCTTCATTTTGCAGCATTTTATCAAAACGGGCTTTTTCCACGTTTAATACTTTACCGCGCAGCGGCAGGATGGCTTGATTTTTCCGATCACGTCCCTGTTTGGCCGAACCGCCGGCGGAATCTCCTTCCACCAGATATATTTCGCTCAATGCCGGATCTTTTTCCTGACAATCAGCCAGTTTTCCCGGCAGCGCTCCTACTTCCAGAGCGCTCTTGCGGCGGGTTAATTCCTTGGCGCGTCTGGCCGCTTCCCTGGCACGCGCTGCTTCCATGCATTTATTAAGAATCTGTTTAGCTACAGACGGATTTTCCTCAAGGTAACTTCCGATCTTTTCGTAAACGATGCCTTCCACCAGACCGCGTACCTCAGAGTTCCCCAGTTTGGTTTTGGTCTGGCCTTCAAACTGCGGATTTTTGACTTTGACGCTGATGACGCACGCCAATCCTTCCCTTAAGTCTTCACCACGCAGGGATTCCTTGCCGTCTTTGATTAGTTTATTGTTGGTGGCGTAATTATTAAAAACACGGGTGAGGGCTGAGCGGAAGCCGATCATATGAGTCCCGCCTTCCGTGGTATTGATACTGTTGGCAAAGGCAAAAATGTTTTCCAGGTAGGTTTCATTGTATTGCAGGGCAACTTCTACCGAACAATCTTCCTTGGCGCCGGAAACAAAAATTGGATTTTTATGTAAAACTTTTTTATTGCGGTTAATATATTCAACAAAGGAAACTATTCCGCCTTTATAAAAAAATTCATTTTGTTTGCCGGTACGTTCGTCGATTAAATTAATCTTAACACCGGAATTTAAAAACGCCAGTTCGCGCAAACGATTGGCGATAATATCAAAACTGAATTCACTCTCTTCAAATATTTCATCATCTGGTAAAAATGTGACTTTCGTTCCTTTGCCCCTTGTTTTACCAACCATTTCCAGCGGCCCATCAGGAACACCGCGTGTGTAAAATTGCGTGTAAACATTGCCATCACGTCTTACTTCCAGCTCACAGGATTTAGAAAGGGCATTCACAACAGAAACTCCGACACCATGCAGACCGCCGGATATTTTGTAGGAGTCGTTGGAAAACTTCCCACCGGCATGCAATTTTGTCATAACAACTTCCGCTGCAGATACACCTTCTGTTTTATGCATGTCGACCGGAATACCGCGGCCGTTGTCATCAACAACAATACTGTTATCCACTCTTATTTTTACTGTGATGGTGTCGCAATAACCACCTGCCGCTTCGTCAATACTATTATCAACAACTTCATAAACCAGATGATGAAGTCCGTCCTTCCCTGTGGAACCGATATACATAGCAGGCCTTTTGCGCACTGCCTCCAGACCTTCCAAAACTTTAATACTATCCGCATCATACTTATGAGTCATTCTTTTTTAAACTTCCTCTCTGGCGCTATATTTTTAACGGCATAATTATACATAAATAACTATCCTCTTCAGGCTGTGTGATCATTGAAGGTTTCAACCCCAACCCCACTTCAAAAACAATCTGCTCTTTACTAATCACAGATATTGCATCAATCAAATAATTCACATTAAATCCGCTATCAACGACTTCCCCCTTATAATCTATATCTATTTCTTCTGTGGCTTCACCCACATCTAAATTGGTTGAATTAAGAGTTAATTTTCCTTCCGAAAAAGAGAGAATCACTCCTCCGTACCGTTCTGAAGAAACAACGCTCATTCGTTTTAAGGCATGAAGAAACGATTCTCGTTCCAGAGTCACACTAAATCCCTTTTCAGTAGGAATAACTTTTTTATAATCAGGATAATCCGCATCAACCAAACCAACCTTCAAAAGAGTATTTTCTGTTTTCACCACAAATGTATTTTTATGCAGACCAATATAAATATCTTCATTCTCATCAATTATTTTTTTAACTTCCATCAATCCTTTACGTGGAATAATAATTCCCTTTCCGATCTTTAAAGAAGGCTCACTGGTAAAACCTTTAGCCAGTGCTAAACGATGACCGTCAGTAGCCACCATACGCAGTAAATGATTAGATCCATCCATGCCTGCTTCCAATAAAACACCATTTAAGTTCTTTCTGGTTTCATCAGTGGCCATGGCAAATGCCGTTTTATTAATTAACTCTTTAATGATACTCCCTTTAATTTTATCAAGCTGAATATCGTGATCATCGGCAATACTGGGAAAATCTTCTGCCGGCAATCCTGGAATTTTATAAAAAGCCCTTTGGCATGAAATTTTTACAACATTATTTTTTTGAGTAAATAAAACTACTTCACCTTGAATTTCTCTAACCATCTCATATATTTTCTTTGCAGAAATAGTGATTTCACCCTTTTCCATAACTTCTGCATCGTAATCCGAAATCAAACTTATTTCTCTATCTGTAGCAATTATTTTCAGTTTATTATTATCTGCTTTAAAAAGAACGTTATTGAGAATGGGTATTACTGTCTTTTTTTCAACAATGCCTAAAGTTTTTTGAATACCATCCAGAAGAGTACTTCTATTGATTTTAAATTCCATAAATCCTCCGTGTCTTTAGTTCTTTTATTATTTTTCTTTATATTTAAATAAATAGTATTAGTAGTAACGGTTGTTGATATGTTGATTATAAAAAAATAAAACAATAATAATGCAAATGTTTAACAGATAAATCCTGTTTATCAAACAATAAAAAAAAGTTTATGCTTTGTGCATTAAAATATCCTCAATTTCCTGAACTAGAATTTTTAATTTCTGATCCACTTTAATACTATTTAATATTTTATTATTGGCATAAATTACCGTGGAATGATCACGTCCTCCAACTTTTTGACCAATATCGGGGAAGGAGTAATTTGTTAATTTTCTAGCTAAATACATTGCGATTTGCCGGGCAAAAACAACATTCTTGTTTTTATTATGAGCCTTAATATCTGATATTTTTATATTTAATTTACCAGCTATGACTTTAATTATTTCTTCAATACTTACTTCACCTTTTTTATTATGTTTCACTAGGCTGCTCAATACTTCTTTCACTAAATCCAAATCAATATCTCGGCCGGTAAGAGAAGAATAAGCGCCGATTCTGACTAGAAAACCTTCCAGTTCGCGAATATTGGATTCCACATGAGATGCTATATAATGAACAACATTATTAGGTAGCTCTATATGATTTTCCTGTACTTTCTTTTCGATAATGGCTATTTTAGTTTCTATTTCAGGAGGTTGGATATCGGCAATTAGTCCCCATTCGAAACGGGAGCGGAGCCGACTTTCCAGATTGGGAATATCTTTGGGAAACTTATCGCTGGTGACTACTATCTGTTTTCCGGAATCATGTAACGTATTGAACGTGTGAAAAAATTCCTCTTGAGTTCTATCCTTTCCCGCTAAAAAGTGAATATCATCAATTAATAAACAACTTATATTCCGATATTTCTCTCTAAATTTGGGCATTCGGTCATAACGAATGGAATTAATCATTTCATTCATAAATTCTTCGGCGGAAACATACATGATGTTTAGCGACGGATGAATAGAATATGCAAGCAGGCCTATTGCATTGAGTAAATGTGTTTTTCCCAGGCCGGATCCGCCATAAATAAAAAGAGGGTTATAATTTTTAGCCGGTTGTTTGGCTACGGCGATAGAAGCGGCGTGAGCAAATTGATTGCAGGAACCGACAACGAACCTGTCAAAATTATAGTTATCATTAAGAAACGAAAGGTTTTTCCCTCGGTTTATGATCGCTGTAGATGTATTTTTAGTTTGCGTTGCATACTTTACCGCAGGTGCAAGATCTTTTTCTTCATTCTTGGATAAGATAAAATCAATATCAACGTCAATACCGGCGGCATGTTTCAATGATTGTTTAATGGTCGACGCATAATTGTCTAAAAGCCAATCTTTAAAAAACTTATTGGGGACGGCTAATTGGACGCATTTATCTTCCATAGCAACCATTTTTATAGGTTTGATCCATGTATCAAAATTTTGCTTACTTACTTTTTCCTGAATAATTTTACTTGTTTTGTCCCAAAATGCATCCATTATAATAACCTTATCAACATATTTATCAACAGATGTTGATAAATATGAAGCACATTTCATTATTTCAAATCATCAAGAATTACGCCTGATAATCGGTTTAACTCATCCATGGTCGTGTATCGGATTTCTATAAAGCCCTTATTCGCTGAGCCTTTAATTTGAACTTTCGCCATAACTTTTGCCGCCAATGCTTTTTCGAGATCGTGCAAAAAGCGGTCTTTTGTAACGGTTTGTTTTTTATTCAGGGGCAACACTTTTGCTTTTTGGATTAAGCGTTCCGTTTCCCGGACGTTTAAATCTTTTTTTAAGATGAAATTAAGTGCCTCAATTTGTTCTTCTATAGAGTTGCAGGCCAACAAACAGCGGGCATGGCCGGCGGAAATTTTCTTTGCTATCAAAGCCTCTTTTACTTTGGCCGGCAGTTTCAACAGGCGAATAGTGTTGGCGACAGTTGAACGATCCTTACCGGTACGGGAGGCAATTTCTTCCTGGGAGAGCTTGAACGTTTCTATTAAAGTTACATAGGCGTTTGCTTCTTCCAGAGAATTTAAATCTTCCCGCAAAATATTTTCGATCAGCGATATTGCCGCCGATTCCATATCTGTAGCTTCGCGAATGACGATAGGAACTTCTTTAAGGCCTGCGGCCTGAGCCGCCCGCCAGCGCCGTTCACCGGCTATAATTTCGTAGCCTTTATCAGCCTTGCGGACAACGATTGGCTGAATAATACCGCTTTGCTTGACGGAAGCAATCAGTTTCTTCTGATCGTCGTCGTTGAAATTTTTACGGGGCTGATAACGATTCGGAGATAATTCTTCAATGCCGCAGGATAAAGCCGTTTTTTTCTTGTCCAAGTCATTGATTAAGTCCGGGAAAATAGCGCCGAGACCTTTTCCCAGTACATTTTTTTGCGCCATTTATATTCCCCCTCGAATTATTTCCTGCGCCATTTCCATATAAGCCAGAGCGCCGCGCGATTTAATATCATACAGAATAATGGGCAAACCGTGGCTGGGGCTTTCCGAAAGCCGCACATTACGCGGAATGACCGTTTTAAAGACCTTGTCACCAAAATGTTTCCGTACGTCATCGGTGACCCGACGCGATAGTAAATTGCGCTGATCAAACATAGTCAGTAATATACCACCTAAAACGAGTTGAGGATTTAATTGTGCTTTCACCAGCTTTACAGTATTGAGCAAATATCCCAAACCCTCCATAGCGAAATACTCACACTGCAAAGGAACAATCAAAAAATCGGAAGCGACAAGAGCATTGACAGTCATCACACCCAGTGATGGTGGACAATCAATTACTATAAAATCATACTGCCTGTCCAGAGAGTTTAATAAAGTTTTTAATCTCTTTTCTTTGTCTTCCAGACCGACAAATTCAACCTCAATTCCAATCAGATCCTGGTTAGAAGGCGCTATATCGAGATTAGGTATAACCGTGTTGATAATTACTTTTTCCAACGGCACTTGGCCGATCATAGCATGGTACAAATTATTTGTTTGAAAAGAACTTCTGTCTGTGCCCATCCCACTGGTTGAATTACCCTGGGAATCACCATCGATTAGTAAAGTTTTTTTTTCCGCAGCGGCCAGAGAGGCTGACAAATTTATTGCGGTGGTGGTTTTACCGACACCACCTTTTTGATTTGCTATACATATAATTTTCTTCATTATTTTATGGGGTGTAAAAAAATAAATTCTTTTGCAAGAACTGGTGTAAGCACTAGCATAAAAAAGATATTTTTAGAAGGTTTTTTTGCTGAAATCTTCCTTTTTTCCGATAATAATTTTACGAGGTGCTTCTAAAAAAACCGCCTCTATATCATGTTGAATCAATTGAGATATTTTGTATGGATTTGACGCTAAAGAGCATTGCTTAAATTCTTGAGAGACATTGGGACCCTTCAAGGCGATCAGTCGACCTTCAGGAGCAAGAAAAAATTCGCTAAGCGCAAGTAGTTTGTCTAATTTAAAAGTGGCACGGGAAATTACAATATCAAATTTTTCGTTCCATGCATCGGTCTGGAGAATATTTTCGACACGGTCATGAAGAACATGTGCTGTGGAAATGTTTAAAAGACGAATCATATGTTTTAAAAACGAAACCTTTTTGCGGTTGGATTCCAGTAGATAAAGTTCTAAAGAGGGCAATGCGATTTTTAAAGGAATACCGGGAAAACCGGCACCGCAGCCGACATCAATAATTCGGGCGTTTGGTTTTTGAATAAATTGCCAGGCCGTAAGCGAATCAAGAAAGTGGCGAGTGATAATTTCCCCGGATGAGTTTTCGGAAATTAAATTTGTTTTGGCATTCCATTGTAAAAGCTCTTGTTTGTAAACATCAAATTGAGCCAATTGCTGATTGTTCATCTCAAGGCCTAAAAGCCGTGCATTTTTATTGAGGAATACAATGTCCTGGTTCATGGAAAAGAAATAACAAAAAATACCTGTCCCCGCAAACGATAAATTAACTGCATCACATAAATTTTTTTGAGTGCACCTGCCGAAATCAATCATAATTTCCGGTGTCTTAGGTTTAAATTTTCTTGACAAGCGAGAATATTGGCCGTTATACTGACACTATATTAATCAAAAACTTTTTTGAAATTAGGGGGAGGTATTGGGTTATGCAGAGAGTGAGCGATATTTTAAAGGGCCGGGCAAAACAGATATGGACGATTCGACCGGAGGCCTCTGTTTTTGATGCCCTGAAACTCATGGCAGAAAAAGAAATAGGAGCATTAATGGTCGTTGATAAAAAGGATAAAATTGTTGGTATCGTCACTGAACGAGATTATGCGAGAAAAATCATTCTGAAGGGTAGAACGTCTGTAAAAACTCCTGTAAAGGACATTATGACTCCTGCTGCCAAGATGTACAGGGTAAAACCTGATACTCTGGTAGATGATTGCATGGTACTGATGACGGGCAAACACATAAGACATTTACCCGTTTTCGACAAATCTAAATTTGTTGGTCTCATTTCCATTGGAGATGTTGTGAAGGCAACCATCTCCGCAAAAGATTCTTTGATAGATCACCTCAGTGATTATATTGGTGGTAAGTACTAAACAAAATATTATTGTTTTGGATTGTTATTTTTAAGGGCAGGACCATTATGATCCTGCCCTTTTTTATCGTTTGTGTTCCACTGCAAAAAAGTTTAAGCGATAGATAGAAGGAAAGCAAATGTTTGGTTGGTTTGCCAATCGTCGCCGGAAAAAACTCATACAAGAGCCCTTTCCTCCGGACTGGGAAGATATCATCAATCGTAATGTTGCCCATTTCTGCATGCTGGAAGATGCCGAACGTACACATTTGCGCAAGCTGATACAGGTGTTTATTGCCGAAAAGTATTGGGAAGGATGCGGAGGACTGGAGCTTACCGATGAAATCCGCGTTACAATTTCCGCTCAGGCCTGTATTCTGCTTCTTGGCCTGCCTCATAATTACTATCAGAATGTCGAAACGATTATCGTCTATCCCTCCACTGTGGTTCCGCCACAGCGAAAACTTGGTTTTTTTGAAACCGCTCTTGCGCCCGTGGAAGAACCCCATCCCATTATCGGCCAGGCCTTTCAGCAGGGGCCAGTCATTATCATCTGGGATGCGGCGCTTCATGGCGGCCGCCATCCCGAATCGGGCCATAACGTTGTCTATCATGAATTTGCGCATAAGCTCGATATGCTTGACGGAGCCGCTGACGGCACTCCCCCGTTGCGGGACAGGGCTGAATACCGTGACTGGGTGCAGACATGTTCCCGTGAATATCTGCGCCTCAAGCATGACGCCGAACATGGCCGGGAATCTTTCCTCAATGCTTACGGTGCCACCAACGAAGCGGAGTTTTTCGCTGTGGCCACGGAGCAGTTCTTCGATCAGCCGTTATTAATGATAAAAAACTCTCCTGATCTTTATCGTGTTCTGAAAGAATACTACCGCCAGGATCCTGCCCCGCGAGTGGAGAAAAAGTTCTGTGCTGCTTAAGCTGGGCAAACCGTTTGACAGGCAAATGCGCGAGACTTTCTGGTGTGAATACGATATATATATTTTGCAATGAATTATCTTAAAAAATTCCATTGGCCGGACAGTTTATGGATGTTCAGGATATCGATGCACAGGGAAATTTAAAGATGATCGAAATGAAAACAGAAGACAGAAAAATTGTTCATAAAGTTTTCCGGCGACTGATGCCGCTTTTGTGTCTTTTGTATATCTTTGCTTTTCTGGATCGGGTCAATATCGGTTATGCCGCATTATCCATGAACAGTGCTTTGGGTTTCAGCAATGCTGTCTACGGTTTCGGGGCGGGAATATTTTTTATCGGGTATTTCATCATGGAAATACCTGGCAATCTTATCATGGCCAAAGTAGGCGCACGGTTGTGGCTCGCCAGGATTCTGATCACATGGGGCATCATTTCCGGTTTAACCGCCTGGGTTTCCACACCGACCCAATTTTATGCCGTGCGATTCTTTCTTGGGGTAGCCGAAGCCAGCTTTTTCCCGTGCATTATTTACTATCTGAGCACCTGGTTCCGTTTGAAGGATGTAGCTAAAGCCGTCGCCATTTTTATGATGTCTCTACCGGTCTGCAACATCATTGCCGCGCCTGTGTCCACCTATCTGTTAGGTGTCACGTGGCTGGGTTGGGCCGGATGGCAATGGCTATTCATTCTGGAAGCGATTCCCGCTATCCTTCTCGGTTTTATGACGCCCTTTTATCTGACGAATAAACCCGCCGAGGCCAAGTGGCTGAACGATGACGAACGAAATTGGCTTGTAAATACTCTGGCATCCGAACACGCGGCAAAAATCGAGCGAAAAAAATATTCCGTACTGCAGGCCTTTGCTGATCGGGACGTAATCATCCTGTCGGCGATATATTTTATGTGGGTGTGCGGTTTTTACGGGATAACGATGTTTCTGCCGATATTGGTTAAGGCTCTATCGGCTGCAATCAGCATCCAAATGGTTGGTTTGCTCGTTATGATACCGTACATCTTCGCGTTCTTCGCTATGTATTTCATCGGGCATCACTCGGATGCGACCGGTGAACGCCGTTGGCATACAATCCTCGGCATGATTACAACGGCAATCGGGCTTGCCGGCAGCGCACTTCTGACAGATATAAGTGTTTTTGTCTCGATGGTGTTCTACACTATAGCGGTTATGGGCGTGTACGGCTCCTTCGGGCCATTCTGGGCTATACCGTCTTCTTTTTTAACGGCGACAGCCGCAGCAGGTGCGATTGCCCTGATCAATAGCATCGGCAATCTAGGCGGATTTGTGGGTCCTTACGTGATGGGCTTTATTCGGGATGCGACCGGATCTTTTACAGGAGGTATTATGTTTCTGGCGGCATGCCTTCTGACAGCGGCGGTGTTGCTGATGACATTACGTAAAACTTAAGCATTAAGAATCGGAACAAAAGCGAGAACTGAAAACAAAGTGATTATTAAAAAAAAACTGGACGAATTTCAGAATTATCTTTCTGATGCCTCTAATTATCAGGGTACGGCCGAAGCAGTTTATGTGCCCCAGAGCGAGGAAGAGATAATCGAATTAGTAACAAGATGCACCGCTGAAAAACTCAGAATAACAGTTTCCGGCAACGGGACGGGACTGACCGGTGCACGTGTGCCCGAAGGTGGAGTTGTGATTTCCACTGAAAAGATGAACAAAGTAATTGAAATCAATGAAGTTGAAAAATATTTACGCGTGCAACCTGGAATGATTTTGAAAGATCTTCAGGATTATGTTGAAGAGAACAATTTATTCTACCCGCCCGATCCGACGGAGAGGAACTGCTTTATCGGCGCCACTGTGGCGACCAATTCCTCAGGTGCCAGGAGTTTTAAGTACGGACCAACTCGCGATTATGTAATCGGGATGAAAGTGGTGTTGCCGTCTGGTGACACACTCTCTCTTGAGCGGGGGAAAATCCTGGCGTCAGCTTACTATTTTTCTTTTTCAACGGATCAGGGAACAAAATATAATTTTTCGATTCCTCAATTTAAAATGCCGAAAGTAAAAAATGCCGCCGGCTATTATTGCAAGGCAAATATGGACTTAATTGATTTGTTTATCGGCAGTGAAGGAACGCTGGGCATCATTACCGAATTAAAACTTAAACTGCTTGCTTTGGAAGAAAAGATTCTTTCCTGCTTTGTGTTTTTCAAAAGCGAAGAAGACGCTTTTAATTTTATTGATGAGGCCCGCACAATAACAAAGTCTGACTATTCCAGCGAAGAAATTAAAATTTCAGCCCGTGGACTGGAATTCTTTAATAAGCTTACGCTGAACTTTCTGCGCCCGGATTATCCGGCCATTTCTGAAAATAAATGTTCTGTCTGGTTTGAACAGGAACTGACGGCCCAAGAAGAAGAATTAACAGAATCCTGGCTTAAGTTAATGAAGAAGCATCATGCCGATGTAAAGACGTCCTGGATAGCGGTTAATAAAAAAGAACAGGAAGAGTTCAAAGCTTTCCGCCACGCCATTGGTTCACGAGTTAATGAATTTGTCGCCCGTCGCGGATTGCGAAAAGTGGGGACCGACGTTGCTGTGCCTGCCGAATCGTTCTTTACTTTCTATAAATGGATGCTTGACCTTGTGGAGCGCAATAACTTGGAGTATGTGGTTTACGGACACTTTGGCAACTGTCATACACATCTGAACATGCTGCCCAGAGATCAGGCTGATTTTATCCAAGCAAAAAAAATATACTCTGAAATCTGTTGTGAAGCCGTTCGTTTAAAAGGAACCGTTTCTGCGGAACACGGCATCGGAAAAATGAAACGGGACTATCTACTGCTGATGTATGGCGAAGAGGTCATAAGTCAAATGGCGAAATTAAAGTTGGTTTTCGATCCGAATAGAATTTTAAACATCGGGAATATATTTGAAGAAAAATATCTTCAATAGTATGCGGAAGTTTTCATTCATCATATACTTCCCTCGACAACAAGTAAATTCATGTCAAATTCTACCAGATAATGTTCAATAGTGTAACATTGCAAAATAAAAATAATTCTATATAATAAAAATAAGAAAGGTAGTCTTTCCGGGCAAAACACAGAATATTAACCTGTCTTGGTTTGTTACAGGCGGCTGATTTTATGAAAGATTTATCAACGTTCGCATCGCTGGGAAGTATTGGTTTTGCCAGTGTGATAATGGTGCTGATATGTCTCGTGTTGTTTTTTTCATGCGACCTGGCGGCAGTATCTTCAGCCCGGACGAAGGTCGGTGGCACCTGCATATATAAGCAATACAGTGGCGAAGCGGAAATTATTTCGGTTGCCCCAAGAAAGGGAGCTTCCGCAGAATATGAAGTCAGGTTTTCCTTTCACACGAATGAAACCATTCAGGAGGAATTCGCTCTGGATGAAGGAAAGCAATGGCTGATTGTTCAAAAAGATTTTTCTTATCCCCATGAAAATTTTTTGACACAATACGATATCACAACAGGAAAACGTTTACCCTGTTACATGAAAGTGATTACAAAGGGAACCTGTACCCCCGTTCTTTTTGATTTTCCCACTATCCGTAATGGTAGGTCTCAATAGAATCATTTGCACTGTTTTGAAGGACAGCGCATGCAAAGTATAAGCAAATTGGAGGTCATTTATGAGAAAAATGTTCCTACGGCAATTCGTAGTTATTTTTTTAATGTTTACGTTTGTTCTTTTGCCGTTGTCCAGCCAGGCGGGAAGCGGTGCGTATGAACGAGAGGAATATGTTCTTGATTCGAGTACTCCATCCAAAACATTTCCCATTATGCGTCCGGATGATTTAACCATCAGAAAGTGGCAGGACCGATATGAAAGGGCGCCCCGCGCGCGTATCGACGAAAGATATCATCACCGTGTCCATCCCAGGGTTGCGGCGCAAACAGATAATGCCGGCAATGTATCGTCGACCAATCTTCTGGATCTTCTGACTTATTCTCCTTCTGAGTCTCAGGGATCCTGCGGCGACTGTTGGGCGTGGGCCGGAACGCGTGTCATGGGAGTTGATTTGAATACCCAACAGGCAAAAGCCGTCAACCTCTCCGTTCAATTTACAAATTCCTGTTACGGAGAAAATTCCTGTTGCGGCGGCTGGCTTTCTGACATTGTAGATTTCTATAACAGCACATTGATGACCATTCCCACGTCCAATACCAATGCCGCCTTCCAGGACGGCACGTTTTCGTGCAGTGCTAGCACAATATCCAGCGTGTCTTGCAGCAGCATTTCCACTTCAACCAACTATCCCATTGCATCCATGGCTGCGGAAACAGTCACTACTACGGGCGTTGCACAGGCTATGGCCATCTCCAACATCAAGAATATTCTAAATCAGGGCAAAGCCATTTGGTTTGCTTTTTACCTTCCCAACAAAACGGCATGGAACAATTTCTATAACTTTTGGAACAATCAGTCGGAAAGCGCTCTCTGGAATCCGGACACTTACTGTGGTCAATCTTGGAGTTCCTCCTCCGGCGGCGGTCACGCCGTGACTCTGGTTGGATATGATGATTCGGACGCAGACACGGCCAACCATTACTGGATTTTAGTAAACAGTTGGGGGACAACCGCCACCAGGCCCAATGGCGTCTTCCGCGTGAGGATGTATGTCAACTATGGCTGCACCTTCTCCCGTTTGTCCGCCTATGCGCTTGGATTTCAAACTCTGAATATTGCATGGGAAGGTAGCGCTTCTGGAGACACTACCGCTCCCACGGTTACGGCCTTTACCCTTCCCTCTTCTTCGACGTCTCTCACTGTTAGTATCAACTCCTTTACGGCGATGGATGACGTGGATGTGACAGGCTACATGGTTACCAATTCATCGACAAAGCCAACTGCATCGGCATCGGGATGGTCCGCCAGCGCCCCAACAAGTTATACTTTTTCTTCTTCGACGACTTCGGGCACAAAAACGCTTTATGCCTGGGCTAAAGATGCCGCAGGCAATGTTTCAGTTTACAAGAGCGCCTCTGTGATCATCAGCATTGCCGGGACAACCGATCTTATCATCTCGGCTGTGAGCAACAAGGCTAAGACCATTACGGCAGCCTCACGTAGTTTTTCGATTACCGAGACTACAAAAAACCAGGGAACCGCATCTGCGCCCGCATCCACAACAAAATACTATCTGTCCACGACCAACTCAAAGACAAGCAGTGCTATACTGCTCAGCGGCACACGGTCCGTGGCGGCACTTGTGGCGGGAGGAACTTCATCAGGCTCCGTAAACGTCCAAGTCCCCGGCGGAATAACCAGAACGACCTACTATGCCATAGCCTGCGCGGATGACAATGCCGCCGTGATCGAAAGCAACGAGTCCAACAACTGTAAAGCATCGTCAAGCAGAATTACTGTCAGACAGTAACAACACTACAAAACGGCCGGGCGCGCATTCAGGCGTCCGGCCGTTCATTTTCTTATACTGTTATTAATGATGAAAATTGCCCACTAATTTTTTGTGTTTTCTTCAAGAATACTACCGTCATGATTCTGTTCTGTGCATGATGCTAAATTTGCTGCGCTGTGGGAATTAATAAAAACAACTTATAATCGAAAATAGTATTTGATATGCTATAAAGAAATATTTTGCTAATCTAAAATGGATTATAGAGATAATGATGAATTTATTATGAATGAAGATAAGAAAAGAATCAGTGCCTTTTGCAATGACGCGCTGGGCACACTCGATGCGGTAGGAGTTGCTCAAAAAATTTCCCGTGGAGAAATCAGTGCCATTGAGGCGGTGGAAGCCTCTATTGCGCGGGCAAGGTCAGTGAATCCGGCACTTAACGCAATAGTCACAGAAACTTTTGACCTGGCTCGTAAGCAGGTTAAAAATATTATTCCAGGCTCTTTTGCCGGAGTTCCCTCCTTTATTAAAGACACTGATGATGTTGAAGGTGTGCCGACATTATGGGGTTCCCGGGCTGTGCCCAATAAAACAAACAGAAAATCGAAAAAATTCGTTAAACAATTTTTTTCGCTCGGTCTTATCTGTTTGGGAAAAAGCGCGCTGCCGGAATTCGGCTTAACGGCAACAACCGAACCGCTGTCATCCGGCATCACGCGCAATCCATGGAATACGGATTATTCTACCGGAGGATCTTCCGGTGGCTCGGCGGCGCTGGTGGCTGCCGGTGTTGTTCCTATTGCGCAAGGCAATGACGGCGGAGGTTCCATCAGAATTCCTGCGGCCTGCTGTGGGCTTGTGGGGCTCAAACCGTCACGCGGCAGGCTGGAAAGAGTTGAAGGTTCGAATTTGATGCCCGTAAACATTCTTCATCAGGGCGTGCTGACACGCACGGTGCGCGATACAGCCACGTTTTATGCCGGTGCGGAAAAATATTGCCGTGCTCCTAAGATGCCCGAAGTCGGACTGGTGCAAGGTCCGGGGAAAAAACGCCTGCGCATTGTTATGTTTACCGATACGCCCTTCGGCACACCCTGCCATGCCGAGTCAGCCGATCAGGTTCGCCGTGCCGGAATGCTCTGCGAAGAACTTGGTCATTCCGTCAAAGAAATTCCCTGCCCCTGCACTGCCGAAATGGCTGACGATTTCATTCTCTATTGGGGGCTGATGGCCTTTTCCATCAGATTTTTTGGACCGGTTATAATCGCTCCCGGCTTCGACAGAAGCAAGCTGGAAGACTGGACGATAAATCTCAGCAATCACTTCCGGAAAAATTGCTTAAAAACACTGTCCACTATAAAACGTTTATTCAGATTCGCCAAAACATATAATGATATTTTCAGCACCTGTGACATACTGCTTTGCCCGACATTGTCTCACCCCACACCCGAGATCGGTTATATCGGTCCGGATGTGCCGTTTGAGGAAGCCTTTGAGCGGGTCAGACAATATGTTTCTTTCACACCTCTGCAAAACGTCAGCGGTGCTCCGGCCATATCTTTGCCTCTGGGATTCAGCTCCAATGGCTTGCCTCTGGGTCTCCAGTTCGGCGCCGCCTTCGGTCATGAAAAGGAACTGCTCGAGCTGGCTTTCGAGCTCGAAGAAACAAGACCATGGCCTCGTATAGATCAGTGATACCATTGCTTTCCTCGGCTAACTTTGTTGGCACAATCTGCCCCGGCGCAGGCCGGGGTCGTCGGCTTCCTCAACGTATTTTAATATACGCCGGATGCCTTCCCCGCGCATGCGGGGGAGCCTCCTCCATGCCGCCGCGTTATCCTTTGAAAGCGAAAAGGTATCACGCATTTTTTAAGGTCTTCAAAAAAGGTCAGCGTTTCAAACGCGCAATGAGATCTGCCATTAAAACCTCGCGATCTTTCAGTTGTTTGCGAAATTCTTTGCTGTCCGTATTCGCTATTTCACTTTTGATGTCCGGCAAGTATCTTTCGAGGATCAATAAAAGTTCGTCTTCTTCTTGCGAAGTTAAATGAAGTTTTTCCATGAGATCTTCTCCTTTTGCTTACATGTAATACCAATTTTATAGTAAGTTAACATTTTGCAGACGGTAATTGGCGATCGGATACACATGGTGAGTCAGACAACATGATTTTCAGAAAGAGATTAATACATCATCAATATGAAGCTACAAAGAACACGATTAATCTCTGCAAGTATAAGCTTTTTTTCATGCTTTATGTAATTATAATATATGCAACTAAGCTTATTTGTCAAGAATGACTATTTATTTTCCCGAAATTTTGCGGGTGGTTGATGGAGCGGTTTTGCCATAGGAATTTCCAGCCGGTTCTTTGTCACGTCCTCTTTGTGCGATAACAAGTTTGGAACCGGGACGTTCTTTCCGGGCATATCGGATAAGGGTGTGAATCAAACCCTTATGAAATCTGCCTTTTTCCGATTCATCAAGCAAGAGATCAATGGCGGCCCTGAGCGAAAAAGGGCTTTTTCTATATGGTCGCTCTGATATCAGCGCATCCAGAGTATCAACTATGCCTATCAGATGAGAATATTTATTAAGCCTCTTTATTCCCAGCGGATAACCCGACCCGTCAAGCCTCTCATGGTGTTGGAACGAAGAGAATGCAACAGCTTTATAGTCCTTGCCGAAATAATAATGCAAAAGAACGTATCCTATCAATGGATGTGTTTTTAATATGCGGCGTTCATCTATTGTAATAGGTGAACGTTTATTCAGAATACTCAGAGGTATGCGCGATTTCCCCAGATCGTGAAATAGGCTCATGCGCAGGGCCACGTCCGGGGCATACGTGTTTTTTTTAGAATGGTCTAAGGCTATTTTGGCAGCCAGCACGGCAATAGTCAGAATATGGTTATACGTATATGGCGACACCTCTTTCATATACGCGAGTTCGGACAATATCTTTTCAGGCATTTTTACGCGGCGTATATAACTTATTATTTTCAGATTAATTTCATGCGGATATAATATATCTGAATAACGTTTATCTTTGAAGGTATGAATCAAGTCCGTGAAGATCGGGGAGTTTTTTATCGGGACATAGCGTATTTTTCCGGATGAACCGGCAATATTCTTGAGGGTTTTGCTGTTGATGATAGTTCCGGCTTTAACAAGCAGTTTTTTATCAATGCTATATAGATTTTTTTCAAGATGCATGAAGGCCGTCCGGAGAGAATGAAATTTTTACTCAACCTCTATTTTTTTGGCGCGGGGATTTTGAACCTTCCATCCATTGTTTGATGCGGTTGGCATCACCGTAACGGGTCAATTTCCCCTGAGCGTCAAGAAGCACGATCAACACAGAACGTTTGGCCACCTGAGATTGCATAACAAGGCATCGACCGGCCTCGTCTATGAAGCCTGTCTTAGAAAGGCCTATTTGCCATCGGGGATTTCCGACCAGACGATTGGTATTATGGAATTGAAGTATGCGTCGGCCTACACGAATGGAGGTTTCTTTACGGGTGGTGTATTCCCGGATAATGCTATATTGATACGCAGCATCAACCATCCGCGCCAAATCTTTGGCGGAAGAGACGTTGCCGCAGTGAATACCGGCGGGATCTATGAAGCGTGTATCATTGAGCCCCAGCGATTTGGCTTTGGCATTCATTGCAGAAGTGAAAGCGTGGAGACCGCCCGGATATGTCCGTCCCAAAGCATGAGCCGCACGGTTTTCAGAAGACATTAACGCCAGCAGCAGGGCATCTCCTCGTGTTATGCTTGTATTAACAGACAGGCGAGAGTGGCTGTGGCGAATGGTGTCTACGTCTTCATGTTCAATAGTGATTAATTCCTGAAGATCCATTTTGGCATCCAGTACTACCATAGCTGTCATAAGTTTGGTGATGGAGGCAATGGGCATTATTGCTTCTGCTTGTTTCTGCACAAAACATTCCCCCGTAATCTGATCCTCCACCAGTGCGGAGGCGGAGTGCAAAACGAGATTACGGGAAGACTGAAAAGCCTTAACTTGCGAATATTTTGAATGGCTAGCGGGGATTTTCGATGCATCTGAAAATCCTACTATTCCCGGAAACAACAGTATCGCGCTACTTAAAAAGATTACTATTCTTAAAAAATACCTATATTCCATGCTCTTTTTTTAAACCATTTTATTTTTTCTAATATCACCAGTATCCGCTACTTTTATCACATATCTAGCTATAGTTCATCTATTTTTTTAGTGTTGGTTTTAGTCGCTGTCCAGAAAGTTTATGTGACAGATTTATCGGGAGCAGAACAAACATAAAAGGGATAAAATAATCAATATATGTATAGTAATGACACCAAATTTATGACGCTGATAGAATTCGTTTGCCTTTTGAATCCGCTCCAGTCCGCCGCACAATCGCCGGAAGCGTTCGAGGCCTTTGTATTTTTTATCGTTGTCCGAAGTAAAATCGTTTTGAAAAGCAAACATGGGATAAACAGCGTAGATGTCATCTTGCAGCGGACGAAAAATAGTATCAATAACAATTCCCTGCCAGGGCTGGTAAGCAAGCGTTTCCGCGTAATGTCTGTTTAAAGCATAGGCGTGCGCGAGGCTTTGGTATCTGACTTTTTGGATGAATGGATTATTGGTTTTACGGCTGGAGCGGATTAACGCTCCCAAAAGCAGAACTTTCCAATCGGGATGTTCCGCTAGAAATTGCGTGCATTGATTGAAGTGTTCTGCCTCAAAGCGGTCAAAAATAACGTCGTCTTCAAAAACGATGATGCTCTCTGCGCCAGCCTCCAATCCTTTTTGCAGACAGGTCATGTGCGATTCATACATGCCTTGTTCGATATTCAACGGATGCGGTTTAACAAGGACAAATTCAACTTTCCCTGTCAGTCCTACTTTGGCAAACGAAGTCGCAGCGGCTTGACGCCGGTCGGCGCGCTCTTCCAGAGTGATGCAGTAGATACGATCAAAAAAATCCCAGCCAGTGGCTTCTTTTTGCACGGTATCCTCAATCAATCGCATTTTACTTTACAGGATGTTTTTATAATATTAGTATCGAGGCCGTGTCAAGAAAATGAAAAATCAAAACGAATCTATTTTAAAGGATTTTTTGTGCGGAAGAAAATAGCCCAATACCTTGCCGGAAAGAAATTCATTCAAAAGATAATGGAGACCCCGGCGGATCTCAGTGAATTCCAAGAACGTCCTACACCGCGGTTGATTACCGGATTGGTATTGATGGTTTTTAGTTTTATCATGGGTTGGCCGGCGGTGGCCGCTCTGAGCGTTCTGGCCGTCTGGTTTCAGGAACCGCTGATCGCTGTCATCGGCTGTCCAACGACCTACGCTCTTTCCTATGTTGTCTTTATTATCGGTGCATGGCTTTCACAAGCACCACACTACATGGGGGTTCTGGCGAGATACACCTTACAATCTTTTCTCAG
The DNA here is from genome assembly GCA_002840505.1 of Deltaproteobacteria bacterium HGW-Deltaproteobacteria-2. Lineage (NCBI taxonomy): Bacteria > Deltaproteobacteria > Deltaproteobacteria bacterium HGW-Deltaproteobacteria-2. The sequence goes on from PHBC01000001.1 coordinate 938,229, forward strand.
AAAATTACTCTCCTGAACATTACCTTTGCGGAACAATTCACCACGGCGGAAATATGCAGGAGATTACTTTTTACCGCTGTGCATGATACCGCCGCGCCTGAACCGACAGGGCTTCAAGGACTCTGTACCCTGATCAAATATGCGGTGACATGATCTTCAAACCTCGCGTCCAATCATCGCTTTGAGCATCATTGCGTATTTACCCATGGTGCTTTTCTTGTGCCGATCGATAACCGTGTATAAATCTTCAATATCCTTGGGTGGAACAAACTCTTTATTCTTGCGCACCATGGAAAGGGAATTTGCTTTGCATGTGGGCACGCACAGACCGCAACCGATGCATTTGCGCTCATCAATAGCCACCGCCTTATCGTCATCAAAACGGATGGCCTGCATCTGACAGCGTTTTTTGCATCTACCACAACCGGTACAGGTTTCCGGTTTCAAAATAGCCCGGTAATTGCTTTCAACAAAATCAACCGAGCGTGGCATAGCGTTCACCATTTCGAGGATTCCGCAACAGCAGGCACAGCATGAGCAAACGAATTGAGGAGCCTGCAATGATGTCGGCATGAGTATCAAGCCGTCTTTTTCGTTCTGATCCAATATTTCAAAGGCCTCTTTCTTAGTAATGGAACGTCCCCAACCATTGCGTTTATATATGTCGTGATAATCCCGGAACCCCATGCATACTTCCCGCCGGTTCGTTACCCGGCAGGGCTTGCCGACATGGTCCTTGCCCACTTTACATATACAGTCGGTAATTCCGATGCGATCCTGGGCTTTATCCACAAGTTGCCGTATATCGTCGTAAGCGGCTATGGAGAGTTGAGGGGTAACGCTGGTCTGGATCGGTACAACCCGCATCTGCCGAACCTTGGTACTTAAATACTCGGTTGTAAATCTCTCAATTGCGTAATCCCGTATATCGAGATACATGCCTGGTGTCAGACGCCGCAACTGCATTTCATACATGCCAATGTATAGCGGCTGCCAGGCATAACGCATTTGACCGTTCTCTATAGTTGAGAAAATACAACCATTGGCGTCCATGGAATCGATCAATTTCCGGAACTTTTCCTCGGTGTATCCTTTCTGCCGGGCACGATGAAATATCTTCTCAAATGTTTCCAGCCGCCATCCGATATTTAGTGCCGCCTGGGCCTCTTCGGTCGTAAACATGTGTTGCAACAGGCGCATATCTGCTCCTGTAATGGCTGCCGGATAACCGATGGGCATAGTGTTAAAATGTTTTTGAAGTGCCCGATATATTTTCCGGGCATCCGATTTGACACGTAACCCTTTTTTCATGTTGTCGATTAAAGTGCTCATGCTTTTCTCCTTTATGCTGAGCTAAACGTTCTCAAATCATCGGCCCGTTGCAGGAATGGCCTGACAGTGTTTTTGAGGTCCTTGCTACCACGGGTCTTCGACCCTCCACTTTGCGGGATGATTCGACCGCAAGCTTCAGTCGTAGATGACCTTCCGGTTATTCACTTTATTTCTGAAGCTTGGGTCTCATTAATACTGCAATCGCCGCAAAACTGGCGGCATACAATCCCGTATTTATGACTTACAACTTATTGTTCTGTGATTCTTAAACCTGGGAAGACATTACTTCCGGGATTTCGAAATATAACACATTTAATTTGCATATCACGAAATACGTAATGTCCGAAACAAAAATAAACGTACGACTGAAAGATATCAATATCTCGAAAGACGGATATTGATCACCGCACCTCCTGATATGGAAACCTTGAGCAAACTGGTTTATTATCACAAGTTAATCTGTTGCCAATCCCTCGATGCCAGCCGACTTGCCCCAGGGAGCTTCACCCAAACCGACCTTCTGTTTAACAGCGCCGGTCAGTTCATCTACGGCCAGCCACGCCTGGCAGTTGGGACACTGCCGTAAGGTCATCGATGAATCGATCCGGGCATTGTACAGGTAACGGAATTTATCCTGAGGACCATCGAAATTACATTCTACGCATTTCATA